>NZ_JBHTMP010000012.1:0-156417 GCF_042679305.1 Micromonospora sonneratiae
GGATCCGGTGGTCGACGCGCTGCGCTGGGCGAGTGCGGCCGGGGCGGCCTGCGCCCGCCGGCCGGGCGCGTCCACCGCCATCCCGACCCGGGACGAGATCGACGAGTTGTCCGCCACGACCTACGGAGCGGCACGGTGAACCTGGATCCGAACTTCAACCCGTACGTGCCCCGGCCGATCGACCTGCCGACCGGGGTGCCGTTGGCCCCGGACGCCGACCTGTCCGTGCTGGACGAGGTGAAGATCTTCGCCGCCCCGGAAGATCCGGCGCAGTGGCCCGCGTGGCGGGACCGGATCACCGCGTGGCGTACCGACGCCCGCGCCCGGATCGGCTACGACGGCAGCCACTACGACGAGATCGCCGGCGACTGTTTCAGCGTCTGCCTGGCCTGGCTGTGGGACGAGAAACTGTACGACCACGAGCGGGGCGTCTTCACCGTCGAGGAGTTCCTCGCCGAGGCGGAACGCGACTTCGGTGGTTTCGACGGGGTGGTGCTCTGGCACGCGTACCCGGTGATCGGGCTGGACGACCGTAACCAGTTCGACTACTACCGGCAGGTGCCGGAACTGCCCGCCGTGGTCGCGGCCTTCCAGGACCGGGGCGTACGCGTCTTCGTCGACTACAACCCGTGGGACACCGGTACCCGGCGGGAACCGCGTACCGACGCCGAGGCGGTCGCCGAACTGGCCGGTCGGCTCGGTGTGGACGGTGTCTTCCTGGACACCCTCAAGGAGGGCGCGGGCGAGCTGCGCAAGGCGCTCGACGCGGTACGGCCGGGGATGGTGCTGGAGGGTGAGTCCCGGGTGCCGCTGGCCCGCATCGCCGACCACGGCATGTCCTGGGCGCAGTGGTTCGCCGACTCGACGGTTCCCGGGGTGCTGCGGGCCAAGTGGTTCGAACGGCGGCACATGCTGCACCACACCCGGCGGTGGAACCGTAGCCACCTGGACGAGCTGCACTCCGCCTGGCTCAACGGCGTCGGCATGCTGGTCTGGGAGAGCGTCTTCGGCGTGTGGGTCGGCTGGAACGACCGGGACCGGGCTGTGCTGCGGGCGATGCGCCGGGTGCAGGCCAGCCACGCCGACTGGCTCCGCTCCGAGGACTGGGTGCCGCTGGCCGACCACCCGGGCGCGGACACGCCGGTCCACGCCTCCCGCTGGACGTACCAGGGTCAACCACTGTGGACGGTCGTCAACCGGGGCACGGCCTACGACGGCCCCTGGCTGGTCACCGATGCCCGCCCCGGCCACCGGTTCGTCGACCTGATCACCGGTGCCGAGCTCACCATGACAGCGCTGGCCGACGGCCGGGTGGCGGTCGGTGGCGCACTCCCGGCCGGTGGCATCGCCGCAGTGCTGGCGACGACCGGGCCGACGGTGGATCGGCACGAACCGGCGACCGGTGACCCGAGCTTCCCGGCCCGGGAGGCGGTCCGGACACCCGTGCCGGTCGTGCCCCGGACCGACGTACCGGAAGGGATGGTGGCGGTCGACGGCGGGCGACGGGACCTGGTGGTGCGCTACCGGGTACGGGAGACCGGCCTGTACGGGGAAGCGCCGTACGTGGACGAGTGGAAGCCGCTGCCGCCCCGGCTGCACGGCACCGGCACCCGGCACCGGACCGTGTCGCTCGGCCGGTTCGCCATCGACACCCACGAGGTGACCAACGCCCAGTTCGCGGCGTTCCTGGCCGCCACCGGACACCGGCCGGTACGCCCCGAGCGGTTCACCGGCGGGCAGGGGCCGGCCGACGCGCCGGTCACGTACGTCGAGTTGGCCGACGCGCGGGCGTACGCCGCCTGGGCCGGGCTGCGGCTGCCCACCGAGGACGAGTGGCAGGTCGCCGCCGAGGCGGGACTGATCCAGCGGCGTGACCCGCTGGTGTGGAACCTGACCGAGAGCGAGCACAGCGACGGACGTACCCGGTTCGTGATCCTCAAGGGTGGCATGGACTACCGGGCCGACGGCTCGGACTGGTACTTCGACGGCGGCCCACAGCCGCCGGAGGTCAGCACGAAACTGCTGCTGCTCGGTGCGGGACTGACCCGTTCCCCCTCGATCGGCTTCCGCTGCGCGGCCGACCTTTCCGCCCTCGATTCGGAGGTGGGACCAGCATGATCGCCCCGTTCGCCGATTCCGGCGACACCGCCCCGAGCGTCGGCGACACCGCCCCGAGCGTCGGCGACACCGCCCCGAGCGTCGGCGCCGCCGGCCTGAGCGCCGGCTCCGGCCCTGGCCCGCTGCACGGGGTCAGGGTGGTCGAGTTGGCCACCCTCTTCGCCGGCCCGCTGGCAGCCGCGTTCCTCGGTGACTTCGGGGCCGACGTGGTCAAGGTCGAGCACCCGGCCAAGCCGGACCCGTCCCGGGGACACGGCCCCGCAAAGGACGGGATCGGGCTTTGGTGGAAGGTACTCGGCCGCAACAAGCGCACCGTCACCGCCAACCTCTCCGATCCGGCGGGCGCGGAGCTGCTACACCGGCTGATCGCCGACGCCGACGTGCTGGTGGAGAACTTTCGACCGGGCACCCTGGAACGTTGGGGGATCGGCCCGGCGGAGTTGCACGCCGTCAACCCCCGGCTGGTGATCGCCCGGATCAGCGGCTTCGGCCAGGTCGGGCCGTACGCCCGCCGGCCCGGGTTCGGCACGCTGGCCGAGGCGATGAGCGGCTTCGCCGCCGCCACCGGTGAGCCGGACGGTCCGCCCACGCTGCCACCGTTCGGGCTGGCCGACTCGGTGACCGCGTTGGCCACCGCGTACGCGGTCATGCTGGCCCTGCGTGGTCGGGACCTGACCGGGGTGGGGCAGGTGGTCGACCTGGCCATCATCGAGCCGATCATGGCCATGCTCGGCCCGCAGATCACCTGGTACGACCAGCTCGGCTACGTCCAGCCCCGACTGGGTAACCGGTCGAACAACAACGCGCCGCGCAACGCGTACCGGTGTGCCGACGGGCGCTGGGTGGCGGTCTCCACCAGTGCGCAGAGCATCGCCGAACGGGTGCTGCGGCTGGTCGGCCGCCCCGAACTGATCGACGAACCGTGGTTCGCCACCGGCAGCGGCCGGGCCGCACACGCCGACGTACTCGACGCGGCGGTGGGGGCCTGGGTGGCGAAGCGGGACCGGGACGAGGTGGTGGCCGCGTTCGAGGAGGCGCAGGCGGCGGTCGCGCCGGTCTACGACGTACGGGACATCCTGGCCGACCCGCAGTACGCGGCGCTGGAGACCGCCGTCACCGTCCCGGACGAGGAACTCGGCGAGGTACGGATGCAGAACGTGCCGTTCCGGATGTCGGCGACGCCGGGGCGGATCCGGCATGCGGGTCGCCGGCACGGCCAAGACACCGAGGCGGTGCTGACCGAACTCGGCCTGACCGCCGACGAGATCACCGCCCTGCGTGACCGGGGCGTCATCTGATGACCGAAGTCCCGCCCGGCGTGGCTGCGGTCGTCCCGCCGACCGTTTCGTTGACCTGGCTCTACGTGCCCGGTGACCGGCCGGACCGGTTCGCCAAGGCGGTCGACTCCGGGGCCGACGTGGTCATCCTCGACCTGGAGGACGCGGTGGCGGCCGGTCGCAAGGCGTACGCCCGCGACGCCGTCGCCGAGTTCGTCTCGTCGGCGCACCGGGTGCCGGTGCAGGTACGCGTCAACGAGCTGACCGGCCCGGACCTGCCGGCCGACCTTGCGGCGGTGGCCGGTCGACCCGGCGTGGCCGGGCTGCGCCTGCCCAAGGTGGAGTCCCCGGTCGACGTGGTGACGGTGGCCGGCGAGTTGCCCGGCACCCCACTGCATCCGCTGATCGAGTCGGCGGTCGGGCTGGAGGCGGCGTACGGGATAGCCAGCGCGCACCCGACGGTGGCCTCGCTCGGGCTGGGCGAGGCGGACCTGCGCTCCGATCTCGGGGTGACCGGCGAGGACGGCCTGCTCTGGGCACGTGGCCGGGTCGTGGTGGCGGCCCGCGCCGCCGCCCTGCCGCCGCCGGCCATGTCGGTGTACGCCAACGTCACCGACCTCGACGGGCTGGCCGCCTCCTGCCGGGCCGGTCGCCGGCTCGGCTTCATCGGCCGGGCCGCCATCCACCCCCGTCAACTCCCGGTGATCGCCGAAGCCTTCCGACCGTCACCGGATGAGGTCGACCGGGCCCGGGAACTGCTGGCCGCCGTCGCCGAGGCCCAGGTCCGTGACTCGGGCACCGTGGTACTCCCCGACGGCCGGTTCGCCGACCGGGCGATGGTGGCCGCCGCCCGACGTACCGTCTCCCTCAGCCTCGCCCCATCATCCCCGTCATCAGGGGGCGGCGGATGTCGTACCTGAGTGGAACGATCCCGTGGGCGGATCCGGAGGCTCGGTCCTGCCGGCCGCCCGGTCGATCGGGACGAACAGGAGACATCTGTGGCGAACAGTGACGGGGTGCACGAGCGGGCAGCGGTACCCGAGGACCTGAGTCGGTTCTTCGTCGAGCGGGCCAACGCGGGGAACGTCGACGGACTGGTGGCGCTCTACACGCCGGACGCGGTGTTGGCCGGCCCGGGCGGACAGGTCGCCACCGGCAGCGAGGAGATCCGTCAGGTGTACGAGCGTCTGCTTGCTGACCGCCCCAAGTTCACACCCGGGCAGCAGCGGCCAGCGTTGCGGAACGGCGACCTGGCGCTCACCTCGACCCGACTGGTTGACGGCGGCGCCACCGCCGAGGTGGCCCGCCGCCAGCCCGACGGCACCTGGTTGTGGGTGCTCGACGAGCCCAACGTTCTCGCCTAGCGGGCAGCGGGTCCGGGAGCGTACGGGTTCCGGACGACATGGACGGACAGCCGGCCGGTGTTGCCGCCAGCGGCGATGAATTGTCCGTCGGCGGAGAAGACGACCCGTCGGGTGTCCCCGGTCGCCGATGGCGGCAGCTGGCCGGGCAGAAGTTCCTGGGTGGCGGCATTCCGCAGTTCGATGCCACCGCGTTTCCCGATCGCCAACAGGGTCCCGTCCGGTGAGTAGGTCCACGAATAGCAGGTGCCCCACCGGTCGGTGCGGTACGGATCGTGGATCGCCCAGGCCAACACACCCGATTCGACGGACATCGCCCCGGGTCCTTCGGCGTATCCGGCGTCGGCAACGACGAACCGTTCCGTCGGATCGAAGCCGATGTTGTCCAGGCCGAGACCGCTGGCACTACGGTCGAAGGCGAATGGAAAGCGTCCGCTCCACAGCTTCTCTCCGGTGTCGACCTGCCAGATCTCGGTTTCGAGTTGCTGGTAGCCGAGTACCAGTAGCCGTCCGGACCGGGACAGTGCGCCCGCCTGGCACTCCGGCCGGCCCTGCGTCGGCACCTCCAGCAGGGGATTGCCTGCGGCGTCGAGCACCCGGACGACATCTTCCGCGTCGAAGGCCAGCAGCCGCTTCCTGGCTCGGTCCCAGGACGGCTGTACGCGGAACGGGTTGAACCGCGTGCTCCTGTGCTGCTGGTAGGAGGCGATGACCCGGCTGGCTCCGGTGTCCAGGTCGAGGTGCCGGGTCTCCCCGTCGACGGTGAAGACGAGGCCCTGGCCATCGCCGTCGAAGAGCACCGTATGGATGAACGACTGTTCGCTGGTGGCCGGCTCGGTGTGGATTAGTCGCCGCTGCCCGGTCCAGACGTCGATCAGGTGGATCTCGGCGCCGTACCCCTGGTGGAGCACCGTGCCGACGGCCAGTGTGTGGCCGTCGGGGTGCAGGTCGAACGCATCGGAGGCGTAGCGGTTCGGCACTGCGCACTGCATGACGATCTCGCCGGTGGCGACCTCGTCAGGTTCGCGCAGGAGCACGAATCCCTCCTGCATCCGGCGTGCGGATTCCCGCTCCAGCGCCACGCGTGCGTTGGACTCCGAGGCGTACGTCTTTCCGCTGTGCCGGGGTTTGCCGCTGCCGGCCCAGCTGGCCCGGTCGAACCTCGTCCCATCCACCGACAGCCGTACGTACCTCGGCTTGGGCGGGTCCGGGTGCACCAGTGTGATCTCGTCCTGTAGCACCCGGGCAAGCTAGCCGAGACGTCGGACAGAAATGGGGGCGACCGTCACTCCTCGGGCAGGACCACCGCCTGGGCGGCTATCACCCGTTCCCCGTCGAAGGTCAGTGCCGGGGATCCGTACAACTGGTAGCCATCGGCGAGAGCCTGGCTCACCCGTTGACAGAAGGCCGCGTCGTCCGGGCCGGTCAGCAGGCGGTAGCGCAGCCGCTGTTGCGGATTCTCGTCGGTCACGACCCGACGGTATCCCTCGGTGCACCGCCGGCCCAACCCTTGGTTGATGGTGCACTGGAGAATCGGGGGCCAGGCCCGCCGTACGACCCCGGTCATTCGGCGCTCTCGTCCGGGCAGGACTCCCCGATAGGTCGATGCCGATCGAATATATGATCGTGCCCCTCTGCGGACCTCCGGATCACCCTCGGTCTGCGGAAGACCGGGTTAGAAGTCCGGCTGCCCGGACCCGGGCGGCAGGCTGAGGCTGATCCCGGCGGGAGATCGGTTCAACGAACTGGAGTTTGAGGTGCGACGTTTTTTGATGGCTGCCACGACCGTTGTGGCGCTGACCCTGGGGGTTGCTGGTTGTGGCACTGACGAGGAGAAGCCAGCCGACTCACCGGCTGCCGCTCCGACGACAGCAGCAGCAGCGGCTACGCCAGATGTGAAGGCCGCGACGACGGCTGCCTGCACGGAGGCGGTGCCCCTGGGTGAGACCACTGCTGCCGCCTTCAAGGCTGAGTTCAGCAAGATCCTTGAGGTGGCGATGACTGGCGACGAGGCGAAGGCCAACAAGATGGAGGCTGACCTCCGGGCCAAGCTCAAGGCTTGGTCGGACAAGCTGACGGCGCTGGCCGCTGGGTCGATCGAGCCTGAGGTGAAGGCTGCGTTCACCGCGGGGGCGGCGGAGATCGTGGCGCTCAACAGCCCGGATGACAACACGCCGGTTAACACCGTGACCAAGAAGTTCGCCGACATCGCGCAGAAGGTCAAGACGGCCTGCGCTGCCTGACAGCGATACCCGTAGGGCGAGGCAGCCCACCCCTGGTACGGCCGACTGTGATCGGTCGTACCGGGGGTGGCACGTGGCCTGCGGCTTGTCGTACGGCTGGGACAGAATGACCGGGGACGGCGAGCGAAGGAGTCGGTCGATGCCGAGGACGCACAGCTACGAGTTGACCGTGGACTGGACCGGGGCCGGGGACGCCGGCACCATCAACTACCGCGCCTACGGTCGGGACCACGAGATCAGCGCGCCGGGGCTGCCGCCGATTCCGGGCACCGCCGACCCGATGTTCCGGGGTGATCCGACCCGGTGGAATCCGGAACAGTTGCTCGTCGCCTCGCTGTCGCAGTGCCACCTGCTGTCGTACCTGAGCCTCTGTGCCCGGGGCGGCGTGGTGGTGACCGGTTATGTCGACAACCCGGTCGGCACGATGGAAGAGACCCCGGACGGTGGTGGACACTTCACCGAGGTCGTACTGCGTCCGCAGGTTACCGTCGCAGCCGAGGACCAGGTGGAGAAGGCGACCGCGCTGCACGAGACCGCACACCAGCTCTGTTTCATCGCCAACTCGGTCAGTTTCCCGGTACGCAACGAGCCGGTCATTCTGGTCGCGACCACAGAAGCCGCTGATTGAGTACGTCGGGGCCGTCACGGTATCTCGCTGTGCCGTCCGGTCGGCCGCAAGGGCTTGCGAGGCTGGTAGAAGGTCTCCGAGAGGTCCCAGATGACGAAGGTCGGGCCGGGATGGTTGTCCGGCCCGACCTTCTAACCAGATCAACTTCCGTTCATGATTACTCTGATCTTTGCGGGGTCGAGGATGGTGCCGGAAAAGACCTGCACGTCGTCGATGACACCTGCGAAGAAGCTGCCCTGGGTGTCCATGTACTTGTATCTGCCGATGCTGACGGGGCCGGTGGCGACGATGCCGGCTGGTACAACCTTGGCTCCCTCAAGGTTCCCGTTTACGAAGAGCATCATCTGCGACGTGCCCGCATCCCAGGAGCCGCAGACGTGCGTCCAGGTGTCGGCGGCAACCACCGTGGTGGACTCGACTGAGCTGTAGACGTTGTCGGCGTATGAGATGTCGAACTCCCATTTGTTGCTTGGACTGGTGCGCAGCCAGAAGCCGCTGGACCTGGTGCCCTCCTGGCTGACGACTGCGCGATAGGTGAGGTTGGCGACATTGTCGAGCTTTGCCCAGGCGCAGACCGTGTAGCCGGTTGTGGTGTTGATGGCGTTGGGTGCGGTTGCGTAGCTGCCCGTGCCGTTGAACGTTAGACCCTCGCCGTTCTTGCCGGGGGCGCCGGTGGTCGCGCCGACGAGTGTCAGGTTGCGGTTGTTGCCAGAGGCGTCAATGTTCGGTCCGCTGGCGGCGTCGAACTTCCAGTGGCCGGCGGGAGTGGTCTCGCGGGCGATTTGACCTGCTTCGGTGCCGTTGAGGGCGACGTCGTAGACCTGAACATCATCGATTCCGCCGGTCCACCAGTTTCCTGATGTCGCTGGTGCTGAGAACGCCTTTCCGATCTGGAATGGGCCGGTGCCGCTCCACGCGTCCGGACGGCTGCTTGCTCCACGCAAGACGCCGTTTACGTAGAGCTTGAGCTGTTGGGCGTCTGCGTCGTATACACCGACCAGGTGTGTCCATACCCCGAGCCGGGGAGCGATGGTGTCCTTGGCAGCCCAGTAGCTGACGGTTCCAGTGCTGTCGGCCGAGGGAACGACAAAGGCCCAGGAGTTGAAGGCCTTGCTGTATTGCAGGTAGAAGGCGGAGAGATGCTGGCCGTCCTGGCTGGCGATGGTCTGGTAGGTGGTGGTGTTGTCCAGCTTGACCCAGGCGGCCACTGAATAGCTACGACTTGTTTCGACAATCGAGCGTCCGGCGGTGGCGTAGTCGTTGGTGCCGTCGAATTGGAGGGCCTTGGTGCCAACGACATGACCGTTGTTGTTCCATGCTGGGCCCGAGAGAGAGGCCGGGTAGGAGTCGCCAGCATCGGCCAGGACGGTGCCGTTGCCCTCGTCGATCCGCCAATGAGCGGTCGCTGGACGGGCGGTGGTGGCAGTGGCGTTGCCCCGTATCGTGGCCTGCCCGAATCCGGTGCCGGTGTTGGGGAAGGTCCAGAGTTCCCGGTTTCCGGCCTGACAGCAGTCGACGATGGCAGCAAGGTCGATAGATCCGTTGCCGTCGAAGTCGCCGGTCGAGAATTGCACGGTTCGACGCCAGTCCCAGCCGTCACTGCTTCCGGTGTCGCTGTCCCACCAGGTCGTTGGGGTTGCGAAGGTACTGCCGGCTGCTGTGAGGACCTTGATGGTGGTCTTGGCGCCGTGGTTGTACATAGCGATGATGTCGTCGGCAGCGGTGCCGTCGAGGTTTGCTACGGCGTACTTGGCGGCGGACCCGACGTATGCCTCGGGGTCAGTGTCCGTGTCGCTGTCCCACCACTGACTACCGGCGTCGAACGTGCTTCCGGTGGAGGTGTGGACCCGGAGGGTGGTGCGTGTTCCCGTGCTGTCCTGGGCCACGGCGATGTCGGTCTTGCCGTCTCCGTTGAAGTCTCCGGCGAGTGTCCTGGTGTTGGACCAGGTGTAGGTGCCGGCTGGTTGTGCGTACCAGGTGGCTGCGGGGCTGAACGAGGTGCCGGTAGAGGTGTAGACATATGTGGTCCAGCCACCGGCGCGGTCGTTGACGATTGCGGCGGCGTCGTCGATACCGTCTCCGTTGAAGTCTCCGGCGAGTACCCGGGCGTCGCCGAGCAGCCAGGTCCCAGCAGCGAGCTCCGGCCAGTCGGCCCGGAACTGATTGGTGTCGGAGCGCAGGTTGAACAGTCGTACCTGCCCGTCTCGGTCCTGGCGGAACATCGCCGTGTCGGTGCGTCCATCGTTGTCGAAGTCACCGGTTACGGTCTTGATGCTGCCTGCGGCGTGTCGACCGTTGATGCCACTGTCCCAGTTGATGACGGGCGCATGGAAGGCGCTGGTTGAGGACAGGAACGTCCAGGCAGCGGTACGCCCATCGCCCATGTCCAGTACGGCAGTGACGTCCGCTTTTCCGTCACCGTTGACGTCACCCTGCATGTTGGCGACGGTATTCGCGGAGACAGAAGCAGTAAGAGTACGCGGTCCAGTGACCTCAGCCCGTTCGTTGCCTGCCTTGTCGACGGCCTTGACCCAGAGGTTCGCCGTAGGGGGCCTCGGACGGCTCGGATTGGTCCAGAGGGTAATTGGGACGGTGGCATTGCCGGTGTCGTCAGCAGGCACCCATAGGCTGACGGTGTCGTCGAAGCCGTACCGGTAGCCGGCAATGTCGTCATCGCCAACGGCGGGATTGATCGTGACAGTGCCAATGGTTCCCGCAGCGATCCCCTCGGCACCGTCCGGGTAGTCAGTGGAGGAGATTGTTGGGGTGCCGGGGTCGGTGGCGTCGATGATGAAGTGGCATTTGCCGGTGTACGGACCGTAGGCGCCACCGGTGTCACGGGCGCGTGCCTGGTAGTAGTAGTTGGTGTTCAGTCCAAGGGCGGTGCTGGGCAGGGTGGGCCAGGTGATGACTCCTCCGGCGGGGATGGTGGCGGAGACCACCGGGCCGTATACGACGCTGTCGTCTGCGGTCTTTCGGATTTCGAGATAGCCGGTGAGGTTGTTGGCGTCGGCATCGGAGAGCCCAGCGGTGAAGGTCGGTGTCTTCATGCTCTCGGGCAGCCGGGCGGGATTTGTCACACTGCCGCAGGGGGTTGGCGGATAGGTGGTCAACTCGGTCGGCACGCCGGGGGCGGTGTTCCACTCCACAGTCAGCTTCGCAGTCTGCGGGTGGAACTTCTTCCACTGCTGCGTGGTGCCCTCGTCAGGTGCCCGAAGCCCGAAGGTGAGCTGGTTGCTGGTTCCACCGGCAGCGGCTGATACGGCATTGGTCAAGGCTGTGCTGGCGAAGTCCATGGGCATGTCGGGCTCTCCGCACGATGACCCGTTGGCATGGCCGGATGCCGTTGCCAGCTTGGTTCGCCACTTGTTGGTGTCAGTTACCGAGTTCTTCCAGGTCACGGAGGCCGACCGGGAAATGTTGTCGGTGTGGTAAAGATCGACTGGCGTGCTGGTCGTGCACTGGTAGGAATGGTTGAGCGTGATTGCGAAGGTCGCCTTCGTGACGATCTTTCCGCGGATGGCAGCGATGCTGAACAGGAAGTACGACCGGTAGGTCACTCCTTCGCCTAGGCCCACCTTGGCGCCGTCGTCGCGGTCGTAGTTCCAGTACGACTGGGTTGGGTAGTTCTTGGATATGTGGGTCCAGTCGTACGAGGCGATCGGTGTTGAGCTCGGGTCGAGATACAAGGGCCATTGGACATCCGGGTTCGAGAGCAGTGCTTGGTCCGGGATGACTGTCATAGCCCCCGGGGAAAGCTGAACGTCCATCGGGGCTATGTACTTCGGCTGGGGATCTTCACGGGTCAGGCCCTCGATGCGCTCAAGCTTTGTGAGCGTCGGGGCCACCGGGGTGTCCCACATGAGGGGGGTGTCTGTGGCGAAGACACCGGTGCCAGAGCTGTCGACCGCGTTGACTCCGCCATCAGGGCGAGCCGAGAGTGTGAGACCGGTGGTGGTTACCCCGAACGTGATGGAGTTCAGCGCTGGATTGGCGGCGGCGGCGGGAGTCTTTACGACCAGCCGCTCGTGATATCCCCCCGCTGGGTCGGCGATCACCTGCAGGTCCACGTCCGGCAGCACATTGGCGTAGATGGCGGTGCTGCCGAGGAGGCTTGGGGTGGGAAGGGGGGTCGGCCACGTCAATGACAGGCTCTTACTGCCCTTGCTCACCGTGACCAGTGGTCCGCTTCCGCCTGCAGATATCTTCAGCTCGCCCGGGGTTGCGATCGGGCTGATGGTGCCATCAGGGTTGACTTGTAGCGTGGGGTCGATGTCGACCCAGGTTTCGCCCTTTCTGACATGGATGGGTTGTGCGAAGTTCTCTGTGGAGAACGTTCCGGTCGGGTTCGCGAACAGCCTGCTGTCCTCGGTTCTCTTCTGAAGCACCTCCACCGGTTGACCGGTGCGGATTGCCTCGGCGGTGGCATCGGCGAGGATGGTTATCTCATCGCGCCGGTCCTCTTCGCCAGCGGGTGGTGGCGTGGCCGCTGCCGGTATGGATTGGGGGAGCGAACCAAGCGCTCCAACCGCGAGAGCCAAGGCGAGACCAGCTGCGCCGACGCGTCGGCGGTGCTGGCGTAAGTGCCTTGGAGGGGGCAGGGGGACGGACACGAGGGGTGCCTCCACAGTACGAGGGAACAGGGCGGACAGCGGATCGTATGGATGCGTGTGCCCTCAGTCAAGATCTTGAAATCGAAGATCTTGTCCCTGACGATGATTGTCCCGTCACCCTGCTCGACCACCCCGGTCCGTCTTCTGTGGAGGCACGATGCCGACCCGGCATACTCGCCGTTCACCTCGCTGGTCCGTACGCCAGTGGGTGCCAGCCCGGCTCCGGCGGGCCCGTGCGCTGTCACTCCTGATGGTGATCACGCTGACCACCCTGGGCCTGGGGCAACTACCGGCATCTGCCGCTGACCTGCACAGGCCATCACGGTCGGCACCGAAGGAGCCGTCGGTGTCGGGGACGAAGATGAAACTCCGGGCGGCACCGCCCAACCCTGCGGAGCAGGCTGCCGTACGCGGAGTGCGTGAGGTTGTGTGGCCTGCGGCGTCCTCCAACGACGTGGACCTGGCAGCGCAGCAATCGGCTCGGTCCGGTGTGGGACGGGTGCGTGCTGGGGATTCGCCGGTGTCGGTGGGGGTGGCTACCCGACGGGACGCCCGACTGACGGATGACGTCGCAGAACCTCGCCGGGTGCGGGTACAGGTCCTTGACCGCGCGGCGACGGCGAGGGCCAAGTCGGACGGGCTGCTGTTACGGGTGCAGCGCACCGATGCCGGTCGGTCGAGCGACCGGGTGTCGTTGCAGGTCGACTACAAGTCCTTTGGGCATGCCTACGGGGGAGATTGGGCTGCTCGCCTGCGTCTGGTGGAGTTGCCTGACTGTGCGTTGACCACGCCGGACCGCACTGAATGCCAGGGCCGCCCGGTTCCGACCAGTAACGACACCGTGGCTGGTCGGCTGGTCGCGGACGTTGACGTGAAGACGGACAGCGCGACCACCTACGCGGTGACTGCCGCCGCCTCTGGTGCATCAGGGTCGTACGCGGCGACGCCGTTGTCGCCCTCGGCGACCTGGTCACATGGCGGTTCGTCTGGAGACTTCAGTTGGTCGTACCCGTTGCGGGTGCCGCCGGCCTTGAACGGACCGGCACCCCAGATCGGCCTCTCCTATTCGTCGGGCTCGGTCGATGGCCGAACGGTGACTACCAACAACCAGCCGTCCTGGATCGGTGAAGGCTTCGAATTCTGGCCCGGTCTGGTGGAGCGTAGGTACAAGCCGTGTGCCATGGACACGGAGCCCAAGAACGGCCAAGCAGCCAACAATGTCAGTCGCCCGACTGGCGACCAGTGCTGGGCCACGGACAACGCCACCATCTCGCTCAACGGCAAGGGGTCCGAGCTGGTGCCGGTCGACGCGGCCGGCACGACCTGGCGGATGAAGAACGACGACGGCACCCGCGTTCAGCGGCTCTTTGATACTGGTCGTGGCAACGGTGACGCCGACGGGGAGTACTGGGTCGCGACCACCCCGGATGGCACCCAATACCACTTCGGATACCACAAACTGCCCGGATTCACCGGCGCTGCGGGGCAGGAGACCACGAACTCGGCCTGGACCATGCCGGTCTATGGCAACCATCCGGGCGAGAACGGCTACAAGGCCGGCGACTTCGCAGGTTCGGAGCGTGCCCAGGGCTGGCGGTGGAACCTTGACTACGTCGTGGACGTACACGGCAACACCATGTCCTACTTCTACGGCACCGAAACCAACCGCTATGCCCGCAACGCCGACGTCAACGACGCCGCTGTCTACACACGGGGCGGCTACCTGAAGCGTATCGACTATGGGCAGCGGGACAACGAGATCTATACGGCGAAGCCCGTAGGCCAGGTCGTCTTCGAAGCGGCGGACCGGTGCAAGGAGGGCACCGTCTGCGACTTCGATCATCCGGACAGTTGGCCGGACACCCCGGTAGACCAGAACTGCGCAGCCGCGCCCTGTAACGATGGATTCTCCCCGACCTTCTGGACCCAGAAGAGACTGGCGAAGATCACCACGAAGGTGTGGGACGGCTCCTCTGCGTACCGGTTGGTCGACTCCTGGACGCTGAAGCACCTCTACGCCGACCCGGGCGACTTCACCAGGGCCGGGCTGTGGCTCGACTCGATCTCCCACACCGGGCACGTCGCGCCAGCGGGCCAGGAGATCACCCTCCCCGACGTCAAGTTCACCGGCGAGGCGTTCAACAACCGGGTCGACTCGGCAGCCTCCGACCACGTCGCACCGCACAACTGGTGGCGCATCACGGCGGTCCAGTCCGAGAACGGCGGCCGGATCGCAGTGACCTACGAGACGCCCGACTGCTTCGCCCCGGGTGGCCTACCTGCGAGCCCCGCCACCAACACCAAGCGGTGTCAGCCGGTGCGCTGGTCGCCCGACCCCTCACTCAGCGAGCGGCTTGACTGGTTCCACAAGTATGTCGTGAAGTCGATCACGCAGTCCGACGATCTGGCTGGGACCACACCGATAGAGACGCACTACGAGTACCTGGGCGGCGGGGCCTGGCGTTACGACGAGGTCGACGGGATGACTCCCGAGGACCAGAAGACCTGGAGTCAGTGGCGTGGCTATGGCCGGGTCAAGACCCGTACGGGTAACCAGATCGAAGGCCAGATGGTCAACGAGGTCCGGTACTTCCGGGGCATGGACGGCGACCGCACCGCCAGCGGCGGCCAGAAGGATGTGTGGGTCACCGACTCCCGAGGCGTCGGCTTCGAGGCGGAGGACCACGACCGGCTCGCCGGCACGGTCCGGGAGACCATCGCCTGGCTCGCTGACGAGACCTCGATGCTGTCTCGGAGCATCGACGATCCATGGATTTCCGAGCCGACCGCCACCTCGGTCAAGCCGTGGGGCACCACCAGGGCGACGCTGGTCGACACCCTCCGGTCGCACAAGCGTGCTGCGGTGGAGGGCGGCTGGCGGGACAGCCTGACTGAGAAGACCATCGAGGCCGACGGCACCGTCACCGCAGTCAGTTCGAAGCCGGATGTGGATAAACCCGAGTTCGACACCTGTACTCGGTACGAGTTCGTCTCGAACACCACCAAGCACCTGATCGACCTGCCGAAGCGGGTGGAGACCGTCGCCAAGGCGTGTGACGCAACGCCGGCCCGACCCGCCGATGTCATCTCTGATGCTCTCAGCTTCTACGACGGCAACGCGACGCACGGTGCGGAGCCCACGAAGGGGCTGGTCACCCGTGTCGACGAGTTCTCGGGCTGGGACACCGCCCAGAACAGGGCCACGTACCAGACCATGTCGCTGGCGAAGTACGACGACCCCCACGGCCGGCTGACCGAATCCGTTGACGTCAAGGGCGGGGTTTCCAGGACCGTATACACCCCGGCGACAGGCGGTCCGGTCACCAGCGTCAAGACCATCAACCCGCTGCTACACGAGTCGGTCTCGTACGTTGAACCGGCGTTCGGCGCGCAGACCGCGACAGTCGACGCGAATGGCCTCCGGACCGACATACAACTTGATGCGCTCGGCCGACTGTCGAAGGTATGGGGGCCGGGGCGTACAAAGGGCACGGACACTCCGGATGCCGAGTTCGCCTACCTGATCGCCAACAACGGCGCGGACGTGATCACAACCAAGCGGTTGCAGCCCACCGGCGGCTACCAGACGAAGTACGAGTTGTACGACGGTTTCGGTCGGCTGCGCCAGAGCCAGATCCCAGCCGTGGGCGGTGGCCGTGCCGTCTCCGACATGATCTACGACTCCCGTGGTCTGCTGGTCAAGAAGAACGGCCCCTACTTCAACGCGTCACCGCCCGGCTTTGAGGTGCTGGTGGTGGCCGACAATGCGATCGCCTCCCAGGCACGCACGATCTACGACCTAGCCGGCCGACCGACCAACGAAATCGCCTTCGCCAACGGGGCCGAGAAGTGGCGGACGATCATTCACCACACCGGCATCGACCGCGTCGATGTGGATCCCCCGACCGGCGGTACCGCCACCACGACGATCACCGATGCCCGCGGCAACAAGATCAAGCTGCGTCAGTACAAGGGCTCCTCGCCAACCAGTAGCTACGACGAAACCACCTACAGCTACAACAACAAGGGGCAACTGACCACCGTCACCGACGCCGCCCCGAACGGCGGGAACAAGTGGCAGTACTTCTATGACGTCCGTGGCCGCGTTGAGCGGACCGTAGACCCGGACCGGGGCACGACCCTGTTCACCTACAACCTGGCGGGTGAACAGGAAACGGTCACGGCCCAGGACGGCAAGAAACTGGCCTACGCGTACGACGCGCTCGGCCGCAGCATCGCCCTCCACGACGACTCCCTCAGTGGTACGAAGCGTGCGGAGTGGGTGTACGACACCCTCCACAAGGGGATGCCGACTTCGTCGACCCGGTATGTGGATGGCAACGCCTGGACCACTCGGGTGGTGGGCTACGACAACGTGACGGGCCAACCTACCGGCTCGGAGATTTCGGTGCCGGCGTCGGAGGGGGTGCTGGCCGGCACCTACCGCTTCGATGTGACATACATGCCGGACGGCAGCCCAGCGACGACGAAGATGCCGGCAGCAGGTGGGCTGGCCGAGGAAACCCTGACCTACGGCTACAACACCTACGGGCTGCCGACGACCCTCGCCGGCAGCACAACCAGCGGAACGACCAGCTACGTCGACCTCACGGAGTACACATCCTACGCTGAGCCATCCCTGATCGGCCTGGGTAGTGGAGCGAAATGGGTCGACCAAGAGTTCTTCTACGAGGTCGGCACCCGGCGGCTACAGGGCAGCCGAGTCGCTACCGGTGCCAGTGGTTCCGGCTATATCACCAACAGCTCGTATACCTACGACGCCGTCGGTAACGTCACCGCGATCTCGGAAGTACCTACAGGTGTAACCGCGGACAAGCAGTGTTTCCGCTATGACTACCTGACTCGGCTTTCCCAGGCCTGGACACCGGGCGACGGGAACTGTGGACCGGACCCGACGGTGAACGGGTTGGGTGGTCCGGCGAAGTACTGGCACTCGTGGACCTACGACGAGACCGGCAACCGCACATCTCAGACTGTCCATGCTGCTGGTGGTGACACCACCTCCACCTACAGCTACCCGGCCCCAGGTCAGCCGCAGCCGCACACGATGACCCAGGTGCAGATCACTGACCCGGCTGGGACGAAGACGGTCACCTACGGGTACGACGCGGTCGGCAACACCACCAGCCGGCCCGGGACTGGGGCCGAGCGCCAGACGTTGACCTGGGATGCCGAGGGCCGCCTGGCACAGGTCGTTGAGGGTGGCCAGGTCAGTACCTTCGTCTACGACGCCGACGGTAACCGGATCGCCAAGCGGGACGCTTCCGGTACGACGGTCTACCTGCCGGGTATGGAACTCAACTCGGTTGGTGGGGCGACGAAGACGGCGATCCGTTACTACAGCCACGGTGGACAGACCGTTGCGGTGCGGACGGACGACAACAAGCTGACCTGGCTGTTCGCCGACCACCACGGTACGAACTCGGTGGCTGTCGACGCGGTGTCCCAGGCGGTGCAGCGCCGCTACTCGACTCCGTTCGGCGGTGACCGGGGAGACGTACCGCCGCCGGCGTGGCCGGATGACAAGGGCTTTGTTGGTGGGGTCAAGGATGACACCGGGCTGACGCATCTGGGGGCTCGTGAGTACGACCCACAGACAGGACGTTTCATTTCGGTTGACCCGATCATTGATCCGTCCGATCCGCAGCAGATGCACGGGTACGCCTATGCGGGTAATGCGCCGACCAGTTATGTCGATGCTTCCGGCTTACGCGATGTCTGCGGTACCGGGTCGAATGATTTCACATGTGGTGATACTTCCACTGATGAGACAATGGGCTCGAGGCCGGATACTCCCGCTAAAACACCCCAAGAAATCATCGACGATGCCAAAGCTGAGAAGGAGCGGGCAGAGGCTGTCAAGAAGAAGTCGTTGCTTGATGTGATTATCGAGCAGGGGCTGGCCTTCCTGCTCGACTTCTTCGGGATTACCGACATCATCAACTGCTTCACCAAGGGCGACCTCGGTGCGTGCGTGAGCACGTTGGTCAACATGATCCCGTGGGGGAAGATCTTCAAAGCGGCAAAGTCAATTATCAAGGGAGTGAAGCAGGCCTTCACTGCCTACAAGTCATGGCAGAAAGCGATCAGGCTCGCCGACGAGGCCATCGCACGCGCCGACGAGGCCATCGCCATGGCCAAGCAAAAGGCCGACGAGATCGCCGCCGCCCTGGCGAGCAAGCAGGCCGACGCTGCAGCGGACGCTGCCGATTCCTGCCTCAACAACAGCTTCGTGCCAGGCACCTTAGTGCTGATGGCAGATGGCAGCACGAAACCGATCGAGGATGTCCGGGTCGGAGACGAGGTCATCGCCACCGACCCCGAGACTGGTGAGTCTGGTCCCCGGGTCGTGACCAGGGAGATCACTGGTTCTGGTGACAAGACGCTTGTCGAGATCAACATTGACGTCGACGGCGACGAAGGCGACGCCACCAACACGATTACCGCAACCGACGGTCACCCGTTCTGGGTAACCGACCCCGGCCGTTGGACCAACGCCGCGGCCCTTCGCCCCGGCGACACCCTACTCACCCCAGGCGGCTCCCGCGTACGCGTCATCGACATCGTCGCCTACAACGCCGTCGCCACTGTCCACAACCTCACCGTCGACGACATCCACACGTTCTATGTCATCGCTGGTGATACGCCTGTACTCGCACATAACATCAGCGGGGCGTGCGTCGTGCATGGCCCTACAGCACTTCCGGGCCGCGACCCCGCTGATTGTAATTGCGCTTCAGGTGGTGCGGGTTCACAAGGAAATGGTTTGGATGAGGGGGCTCCGGAAGCTGCGGATCGGCGGATTAGTCATGCGGATGAGGTGTCGCATCAGCGTACGAGAAGCGAATCAGTTGTCCGTGGGGCCAAACAGCAAGTGGATGCTGTAAAAGCCGGGGGTGATCCAATCATTGGTGGGGTTATAGCGGTTGTGGGGGCGTGGGCGCAATGGAAAGCTAAGCGTAGCCGTAGAAGTTGAGCGCCTCGTGGAGTTGAGAGTGTAGAGCGAAGGGGGATCATGTGAACAAAATAGGAGCGACCGCACTGGTGGTGGGTGGTGTCATTCTGGTTGGCGCTGCAATTGCTGTGGCTATCTCGATCCTTCGGAGAAGGTATTCCGAGCATCCCAAGAATGAGGTGATAGAGGCTCGTTCAGTGATCCGGAAAATGGCGAGTGATAGAAATAAGAGGAGTAGAGGGTCTATCCGGGGCAAGGGTGGTGGAGGTGATAACAACACTGCTTATGATGCAGCGTACGGATCGGATACCAGTAGTGGTGCGTGACGCTGTGGCCGTCGTGTATCGAGCATCAGAATGCTTGCCTGGCGGGTCGGCTGGTATGGGTCAATGTTGCGTTGGCAAAACGTCTAGTGCCGCGTGATCCTGATCGGTTTGCTTGGCGTTGTTCACCCCGAGTTTCTTGATGCTGGTCTGGACGAGTTGGACCTTGGCGACTCGGCTGCTGGGTCTGGACGGCCTGGCGGTGGAGCGGGTCGAGTTGGACGCCGAGGGCTGCCCGGTGGTGGACCTGTTCACCGGTGATGAGCAGGCCCGGTGCTGCCCGGGGTGTGGGCAGCGGGCGGTTCGGGTGAAGCAGTGGGCCACGACTCGGCTGCGGGATCTGCCGGTGGGTGGCCGACCAGTGCGGCTGCGCTGGCGGAAGCGACGCTGGTACTGCCCGACGGCTGCCTGTCCGCGCATGTCGTTCACTGAGCAGGTCGCGCAGGTCCCGGCGCGTGCCCGGCTGACCCGGCGTCTGCGGGAGATGGCAGCACGAAGCCGATTGGAGATGTGCGTGGTCGGAGACGAGGGCAGCGCTATCGACCCTGAGAGGGCGTCGATGATCAGGTCGGTGCGCATGTGGTCGGCGATCGCCCGGCCCGCCAGCCCACGATCAACACCCGCGCCACCCCTCTAGGGTCCGATGTGGGACTCTGGCAAGGTCTGCTCCGCAGAGGAGGTGCGCATGCCATCAGACGAGCTGGTCCTGGAGCCGGCACCCGTAAGTCCACTCGCCGCGCGGATAGTGCTGGCCAGAGACCTGCGGCGCCTGCGAGAGGAACACGGCCTTACCCAGGAAGAGCTGGCCGCCCTGGTCGGGAGGGACCGCGTCGCAATCAATCGGGCAGAGCAGTACAAGATCGGAGTCAGCGCTGGCCTGGTCGTGGATATATTGGAAGCGCTCAAGATCAGCCCGGAATCAGCTCTGTACACAAATCTGGTCGGCGTAGCACGATGCGCCGATCGGCCAGGATGGTGGCAACGTCGCACGTACGCGGGCATGGGTCCCGCCCAGGTCACCGCCGCCCGTCTCGAACAGGGCGCAGAGATGTGCGAGTACAACCCGCACGTCCTGACTGGACTCTTGCAGACCGAGGAGTACGCCCGATTTCGCGTACTTGCGACGTCGGATTCAGCATCGGCCTCGATAGAACCAGTGGTCCGTGGACGACTACGTCGACAAGAGGTCCTGCGTGGTCCACACCCGGCCCGGCTTGTAGTGGTTGTCGAGGAGGCTGCCATCTACGACCGAGTGGTCGACACCAGGGTCGCGCTCGGTCAGCTACACCACCTGGTTGACGCCATCAGTCACCAGTCCAACATCGACCTACGCGTGCTGCCAGTCCGAGCCCGGCTTGCCGATGGACCCGCCCCACGAAGCCCGTTTACTATTTACCGTTACAAGGATCTTGACCTGCGGGTTATCGTCGTGGACACGGTTTACAAGGACTATGTCGTCCCGGACGACGGCGATGCGGGACAAGCCGAGGTGAGGGACTACATACAGCTGTTCGACCGGCTGCTCAACGCGGCACACGGCCCGAACGAGAGCCTGCAGCTTCTTCAATCGGCGATCAAAACCCTGACCGCTGAGCTCAATTCTTGAGAGGAGCCAAAGATGATCTACGGCCATGTAAACAGAACCGATCCGCGTTTTACGGGCAACTGGGGCAAGTCGAGCCGAAGTGACGGCAACAACGCCTGCGTGGAGTACCAGCACTCGGAGAAGTACGGACTGATCGGCGTGTGCGATAGCAAGGCCGGCGAGAACGGTCCCGTGCTCGTCTTTTCGGAGGCCGACTTCTCCGAGTTTCTCAACGCACTCCGGATTGGGTACATCGGGCGCCTCTGACCCATACCAACCGGCGAACAGGAGGCCCACCGCTGCGGCGGTGGGCCTCCTGTCTGTAAACAACCGGTCACAGGCATCCTTGTGATCTTGCACTGTTCAGGTTCACACTGGACACAGCACGACACAGCACAGTCCAAATCTGTACAGTGCACCGGAGGGTGGCGTGGTCCCCGAAACGGAGATCGTCCCTGGCCATGGCCGGATGCGCACCGATGACCCGGCACGCGCAGCGCTCGCCGACCGCTATTGGTCGCACCACGTACCGGCTCGGCGGGCGCTTGGCGTGTGGGTGTTCCACCCGTACAACGAACGCCGGTGTCAGGCATGCCACGAATCATGGCCGTGCGCACCACGAGTGTGGGCTCAGCAGGTTCGAGATGAGCGATTGAGGTGGCCTGTTGCCGGCCGCCCGTCGACGATCACGACCGTCCCTGGTCGGTCACCCGTGCCAGGGGCCGCGAAACACGACTGCCTTCCCGGTGTCGCCGACGGGGCGGCAGCGGCACGCGGCAGTGTTTCGCAGGCGGTAGCCGGATCCGGCAAACCGGCACCGCCGAATGTCACCGGGGAGGCGGGCCAAGAAGAGCAGCCTCCCCGGTGACCCGCCGAGGTAATCCAGCAGCGATGGACTTGGAGGTACGTGTGACGAACAACGGTTCGCCGTATTGGGAGCGGGAACGTCGGGAAGAGACGCGGTCCGAGCCGACCGGCCAGAGTGCACCGTCTGAGTCGTACGCTGACTTGTTCGCGGTGCTCGACCGGGCCGACGTGTCCGAGGGGGTGCGGGCGGCGCTGGCTCACGCGCTCAATCCGCCGCCCACTCCGATCGAGCCGATCGAGCCGGTCGAGCCGGCCGACTACGCCGACATCCTGGTCGATCGGATGGTGACGGGTCGGGAGAGCCGGCCCAAGCTGCTGGCTGGCAACAACGACGCGCGCAGCCGATACACCCTGCACCTGACCTTCCCCGCCACCAGCCTCTCGGCGGCCCGGAGTCGGGCTGCCGCCTATGCCGGGGCGCTGGGCGCGCTCCGGCCCGAGCTGAGCTTCTGGCCCGCTCTGCTCTCCCGGGCCGACCAGTGGAACCACATCGAACCGATCACCTGCGGCACACTCGGACCGGAGAACGAGACCTGCGCCCGTACCACCGATCATCTGGGCTGCCACCGGGACACCGCCGGTGGCCTGTGCTGGGGCGATGACGAGTCGACCGGTGACTGGCCCGGTGACGAGGACCGCCACGACGACACCACGGATCGACGGTGAGTACGGCCAGGGCGGGTGCTATCCCGCCGTACCCCCGGGTCCTGCCCAACCCGTCTGTCAGCTTCTGAAGGCTGGCATTCCAGCCAGCGATGTCCTCAACCGCCACGACCTCGACCGTGCCAGCCGGTCGGTCAAGCCATCCGGTTCAGGATCTCGAAATGTAGTACCGGCAACCGAACCTCTCAGACTGTCCATGCTGCTGGTGGCGACACCACCTCCACCTACAGCTACCCGGCCAGCCGCAGCCGCACACGATGACCCAGGTCCAGGTCACTGATCCGGCGGGGACGAAGACGGTCACCTACGGGTACGACGCGGTCGGCAACACCACCAGCCGGCCCGGGACTGGGGCCGAGCGCCAGACGTTGACCTGGGATGCCGAGGGCCGCCTGGCACAGGTCGTTGAGGGTGGCCAGGTCAGTACCTTCGTCTACGACGCCGACGGTAACCGGATCGCCAAGCGGGACGCTTCCAGTACGACGGTCTACCTGCCGGGTATGGAACTCAACTCGGTCGCTGGGGCGACGAAGACGGCGATCCGTTACTACAGCCACGGTGGACAGACCGTTGCGGTGCGGACGGACGACAACAAGCTGACCTGGCTGTTCGCCGACCACCACGGTACGAACTCGGTGGCTGTCGACGCGGTGTCCCAGGCGGTGCAGCGCCGCTACTCGACTCCGTTCGGCGGTGACCGGGGAGACGTACCGCCGCCGGCGTGGCCGGATGACAAGGGCTTTGTTGGTGGGGTCAAGGATGACACCGGGCTGACGCATCTGGGGGCTCGTGAGTACGACCCACAGACAGGACGTTTCATTTCGGTCGACCCGATCATTGATCCGTCCGATCCGCAGCAGATGCACGGGTACGCCTATGCGGGTAATGCGCCGACCAGTTATGTCGATGCTTCCGGCTTACGCGATGTCTGCGGTACCGGGTCGAATGATTTCACATGTGGTGATACTTCCACTGATGAGACAATGGGCTCGAGGCCGGATACTCCCGCTAAAACACCCCAAGAAATCATCGACGATGCCAAAGCTGAGAAAGAGCGGGCAGAGGCTGTCAAGAAGAAGTCGTTGCTTGATGTGATTATCGAGCAGGGGCTGGCCTTCCTGCTCGACTTCTTCGGGATTACCGACATCATCAACTGCTTCACCAAGGGCGACCTCGGTGCGTGCGTGAGCACGTTGGTCAACATGATCCCGTGGGGGAAGATCTTCAAAGCGGCAAAGTCAATTATCAAGGGAGTGAAGCAGGCCTTCACTGCCTACAAGTCATGGCAGAAGGCGATCAGGCTCGCCGACGAGGCCATCGCACGCGCCGACGAGGCCATCGCCATGGCCAAGCAAAAGGCCGACGAGATCGCCGCCGCCCTGGCGAGTAAGAAGGCCGACGCTGCAGCGGACGCTGCCGATTCCTGCCTCAGCAACAGCTTTGTGCCGGGCACCTTAGTGCTGATGGCGGATGGCAGCACGAGGCCGATCGAGGATGTGCGGGTCGGAGACGAGGTCATCGCTACCGACCCCGAGACCGGCGAGTCCGGCCCCCGGGTCGTGACCAGAGAGATCGCGGGCTCGGGTGACAAGACACTCGTCGAGATCAGCATTGACGTCGACGGCGACAAAGGCGACGCCACCGACACGATTACCGCAACCGATGGTCACCCATTCTGGGTAACCGACCCCGGCCACTGGGCCGACGCCGCCGACCTGCGCCCCGGCGACACCCTACTCACCCCAGACGGCTCCCGCGTCCGCGTCATCGACATCGTCGCCTACAACGCCGTCGCCACCGTCCACAACCTCACCGTCGACGACATCCACACATACTATGTGCAGGCAAGCGATTCAATTCTTGTGCACAACTGCGGACTGTCGGACATCGCGGACGAAGTGCACGGGGCGCTTGGGGGTGACGAACGGGCAAAGAATGGTCGAACCGTTGCCATCATGGAGATGGCCAACGGCGAACGCTATGCGGCAAATGCGGGAAAGGGGTTTACTGGTGAGCAGCTCAAGGTTTTAAAAAAGCACGGGATTGCGACGATTGACTTCAGGGAGGGGGTTCATGCAGAGATTCAGTTGCTGGACTTTGTGGATTCTACTCAAAATAGCCTATTTCCGCTCGCCCCTAAGGCTTTAGGGGTGTCACGACCGATATGTCCAAAGACTTGTCGGCCAGCTATTGCGGCAAAGGGTGGTACAATTCTTGCCGGTTTTCGTAATGCTGTTTGGTGACTGGTTGGATTATGGGTGAAGTAGATTACTCTTCCTCTGTCTTGATTCGGAGGCTTTGCGATGAGCGCAGGATATCCGTGTTCGCTATGCTTTGCGCTCAGCGCGTTTCGGTGATTGGCGAGCGCCTGGCATCGTCGGAAGAGGTGCGGCGTGTCGTTGGATCGGCTCTTGAGGTTGGCTGGAGTGGTCTGGGGGTAAGTGTCTCTGATGGCGGTGAAGAAATTGGTCGAGCGATAGCTAATCTTGATGCACTCTTTGAATTGAGTGCCGGCAATTTTGGTCGATATCATGGTTATTTAGATGATGTCATTGCTAGTGTTGCTTATGCGCTGGAAGTGGTAGCGCAGAAGGATGTGGCGTCGGCAGTCAATGCTGCCGATCGAGTTCGCGAAATCTACTTTCAGGTGGCTAAGGAAATTTGGCCACGCTCTTCGGTGTCAGTGATACTGGCATCGCCGATAGTGAGAGCCGAAGTCGATCGTCAGGCGAGAGACTCGAACGACCTTTGTCTGGCGGCTGACGAGGATCTCCCTCATCTCGGGGTGAACATGCGACAGCGGGCAAGTGAAGAAGGGCGCGATCTCGTGAACTTAATCATGGGGTGCCCTGTCGTATCATTTTTGAATGATTCTAAGCAAAGATCTGGCTATGGCCAGCAACCACTTTTCTAAGGGCCGTGGGCGGCTGGTGAAAATTTTCACCTTCACAAACTCATTGAGGTTAAACCGGGGTCATCGGGGCCGTTCCAGGGCACCACTCGTGCCGCGTCCTTCGGGGTGTACGCCTCGCCCCGTACTGCCAGGTGTCACGGGCGGGTTTGAGGGCCATGACGAAACCCCACCCACCCTGCCGCAGTTCGGCGCGTAGGTCATCGTGATAGCCGTAGGAACAGTCGGCCACCACCGCCCGACACGCCATTCCGGCCGTGTGCGCCTTGGTCACCAGGCCGGCGGCGATCACTGGTTCTGGTGACAAAACCCTCGTCGAGATCACCGTTGATGTCGACGGCGACGAAGGGGCGCCCGGCTCGGCGTGGCATCCAACAACGTCAGTCGGTCAGGTCGAACTCGCCGAGCTTCGCGCCGTCGATGAACACATCCCACTCGGCCTGCGTAAACGTCAGGAATGGCCCCTGCCCTCGGGCCTTGGTGTCCCTGACCCCGATCGCGTCCTCACCCAGTCGAGCGACCTCCACGCAAGCGCCGTTGTTGCCGGATCGGCTGGACTTGAACCACTTAACCGGGTCCATCCTTCTTCTCCTGAATCAATCGGAGCGACTCCCTGGGCGACAGCGCCAGGGAGAGCAGGTGCTCGAACACGCCTGTGAGCCGCCGGATCTCCTCGGGCGACTCCAGGAACAATTCTCCCGCCAGGGTCTCGATGTAGCCAAGTGGTGGGTCGCCATCGGCAAACGTCAGGACATCGAAGCCGCCGTGCACGGCGAGGTGGGCGCCGGCGGCAAGCGTCAGGACCTGCACGGTTACGTTGGGCAGCGCAGCGACCTCGATGATGTGATCCAGTTGCTCGCGCCGAACGCCGGCGTCGCCGACCTCCAGCATCAGAGCCTGCTCGGTGATGATCGCATGCAGTCGAAACGGTGACTGGCGCGTCGTCAGCACCTCTTGGCGTTTGAGGCGCGCCTCGACACGTTGAGTGATCTCCTCCTGGTCGGTCTCCCGGCCGATGCGGATCACCTCTTCAGCGTATGCGCGGGTCTGGATGAGCCCGGGGATGAGGGTCGGCTGGAACTCGCGGAGTTCCGCCGCCTAGGCGACGCCGGTAGTGCGTGGCGCGGGACCGGCCAGTTAGCCGGCATGCCCCGGCCACCCCGACCAGCGGCATCAGCTCGTTCCGGGACCGCAGGGACGCTGCGGTGATCGCCCGTTCCCGTGCCGACGGGCAGTTCGTGCCGCTGTCGGCGGCCCTGGAGTCGCTCGGGGTCGATCCTCGTGAGGTTGAGGCGCTGCTGGCTGACCGGGCCGGCGGTGAGGCGGCGTGAAAGTCCAGGTCGACCGGGACGTGCTGGTTTGGCTGCACAAGCAGCCACGCAACGTCTTTCTAGCCGTCCTGGGCGCAATTCTCGGCTTGGTCTCCGATCCCATCCCACAGAACTCGACCGAGATGCGCGACGGATCCGGGCGTCGACTGCGCGTTGGTGACTACCGGGTTCTTTACTGCCTTGACGGCGACGAGTTGACCATCCATGCGGTCGGGCATCGCAAGGACGTCTACGACACCTGATCCGCCCCGGTCCTGTGGCCTTGACTCGGTCAATTTCCCGGTACGCAACGAGCCGGTCATCCTGGTCGCAAACGCGTAGCCAGCCGCTTGACGGCTACCCGCCGTGCCGTTCGACGACCCGTTGTACGGCACGGTAGATCTGGCCGAAGCGCAACGCGTTCGATGTGCTCAGCAGCAGGATCTCCTGTCCGTTGCGCTGCACCCAGAGTTCGTTTATCCGGGCACCCTTGTCGTAGGAGCGGTCCAGCCAGCCGAGCGGCACCTCCAGGAACGGGGCCAGCGCCAGCGCCCCGAGCAGGCACACCGCCAGGATGGTGCCGGCCAGCAGCCACTCGCCCCGGTCATGGGCGGCGTAGGCCAGCGAGACCACGCAGACGATCGCCACCAGTGGCGGGATCGACAGCAGGAAGATGAGTACGCTCCGACCCACCAACCGGCCGCCTTCGCGTACGGAGCCACGACGGCTGACGTGCCAGACGTAGGTCAGCTCCGTGATGGGAATGGTGTGCCCACCGGCCCGGACGGACTCGGAGGTCACCTGTACCGAATCGTCCCGGTAATAGATGGCCACCATTCCAGCTAACCTTGCCTGTCAATGCCGCCCGGTCCCCGGCAGCGGCGGACGAGCAGATACCTGCCACGCTGTACGCGCTGCCGGCACACGACGTGGCAGCCGTACGTGACAAAGGAGGCCTGCCCGGGTGGCCGCGACAGGGTGGAAGAACGCACTTTACGGACTTCTGATCTTTACCGGCCTGGGTGCGCTGGTTCTGGTGCCCGGCCTGGTGTCGTGCGCGCTGCCGGCCGAGGGGCCACCGCTCACCGAGCGGCTGGACATCGGGTACGGCGCGACGATCCAACCTCCGGCCGGCTCCCGGCTCGACCTGGCCGACTCCCGCCCCGGCAGCGGCAACGTGCTGCTGCGGGCCGACGGGGTCGAGATCCGGCTGACCGCCCAGTCGTTCCCGGGCGACCCGGCACCGTACACCGAGCACGTCCGGACCAAACTCGACCGGGACGACGGTCTGCGGCTGCTCGGTCGGCCCGAGCCGATGCGTACCACCTCCGGAGTCACCGGCGAACGGGGTTCGCTGGTCAGCTGGGACAGCGACGAGGGTTACGGCTGCTACGCCGTACTGACCGCCGACTCGGTCGGTGTCGTCGCCCTGGTCACCCCGGTCACCAACTGCGCCGTTCTGCCCGCGTCGGTCAGTGCCGCGCTGGCCAGCATCGAAATCGAGGTCGCGTCATGAGCCGCCCATGGTCCCCGGTCCGGGTGCCGACCTTCTGGCTGCTGGTGGTGTCGCTGGCGATCGGGTCGCTCGGCGCGGTCCTGATCATGGGGCTGTACGCCTTCTTCTCGCCGGTCACGGCACTGGTGACGGCTCCGCTGCTGGTGGTGTACACGGTCGCCTGGCTGCTGCTGGTCCGTTACCTCGACCAGGTGGGACGTCGACCGTGGTGGCTGGTGATCATGGCGTTCGCCTGGGGAGCGACCGTATCCATTCTCTTCGCCAGTTTCTTCAACTGGTTCGCCGACAATGTCCTGGCCAAGCTGTTCTCACCGTGGTTCGCCTCCGACTGGGGCGCGGCGATCACCGCCCCGATCGGAGAGGAGATCGTCAAGGGGGCCGGCGTCGCGCTGTTGATCCTGGCCGCCCGGCCACACCTGCGTACGGTCTTTAGCGGGGCGGTGTACGGCGCGATCATCGGTATCGGGTTCACCATCGTGGAGGACGTCACCTATGCGCTGACCGCCGCGGACGACACGTTGCCGGACAACGTCGCCGAAGGGGCGCGCCTGCTGGTGCTGCGGTTCCTGGTCCCTGGCGCGTTCGGCCATCCGTTCTTCACCGCGCTGGTCGGGGCCGGTGTCGCGTACTTCGCAATCCGTACCGACCAGAGCCGGGGGCGCCGGTTCGCGATGCTGGGCGCCGGCTTCGGCATCGCTGCCCTGGCGCACGCCGCCGTGAACGCGCCGCTGGGCTTTCTCGCCACCACGGCGTTGGACGGGCTGCCCGGGTTCGCCCCGCTGGCCGGCCTGTTCCTGGTCGTCGGCGCACCCTCCGCCGTCGGGGTGGTCTGGCTGGTCCGGCTGCGGCGTACCGAGGCCGAGCGGTTGACCGCCGCGCTGACCGAACCAGCCGAGCTGACCGAACCAGCCGCACGCACTGAGCCTGCAGAGCTGACCGAACCCACTGTGCTTACTGGCCCTGCCGCAGCTGACGGGTCGACCGAGCCTCCCGGACCGGACAGCGTCGTTGCCACCGCCGACGAGGCGTACCTCCTCGCGTCGGCTCGGCGGCGGGCGCGGGTCGTACGCCAGATTCGCCGGGCGCACGGCGCTGCCGCCGCTGGCGCGGCCCGTCGGGTGCAGCGTGCCCAGTTGCGGATCGTCAACCTGCCTGCGGAGCCGCCGACACCACCGCCGGCTCCGGTGCCCGCGCCCGTGGTGTGGCGGCCCGGCCAGTTGCCTCCGTATCCGCAGCCAGCCCAGATGCCGTACCCGCAGCCCTATCCCGGGCAGGTGATGTACCCCGGTCAGGTGATGTACCCCGGGCAGGTGGTCCCGTATCCGCAGCCTGGTCCGGTGGTGCCACACCCGTACCCGGTGCCGGCCCAGCCGACGCCGATCCCACCGGCATCGGGGGGCTGGCCGGTCCAGCCGCCCCTGCACCAGCCCGTCACGGTGTTGCCTCCCGCGCCACCGCCCATGCCCACGCCGTATCCCGCGCACTATCCGATGCAGTGGCCCCCGGTCCCGTACGGTTGGCAGCCCGTACCGATGCCACCGGCACCGCCGACCGCAGCCGAGCGGGCGAGAACCGAACTGGCCATTGCCCGGGACGAGTTGGCGCGGCTGACCGGATCACCCACCATACCGGCGCTCGAAGCTACGCCAGCGGTGGTTCCAGGCTGGCTGACCTGGACAGCCATCGGGCTGGCCGTACTCGGGCTGGTGCACTGGTCGGCGGTGCTGCTGGCCGCGCTGGCGGTGGCGGTGCCGCTGGTCAGGTCCGCGCTGCGCCGGCAAACGAACCCGCGCCTGCTGTCCTGGGCTACGGCTGCGGTGTGCAGCAGCGGTTACATCTGGCTGGTCGGTCTGGTGCTCAACCTGCTCTTTCCGGGGGAGATCTGACTGCCCTTCCCGGGGTGAGCCGAGGTTGGCCCGGTAGGCCCTACGTGGGCTGACGCGGGTTGGCCCGGCGGGTTCTGCGTGGGCCGACGCAGCAGCGCAACGGCCAGCACCAGCAGCCACAGCAGGTACCCGCCGATGTTGATGCGTTCGAACACGCCGAGCCAGGGCGTTGGTTCGTTGGCGGCCAACTCGGGTCCGTCCAGGCCGGCCAGGGCGCCGAAACCGAGCAGCGCCACCAGCGTGACCAGCGAATAGAACCGGAAGATCCGGCCGAACGCGCCGGCTGCGAATCCGACGGCCAGCAGGATGAGGACGACGATCAGGCCGGTGACGACAGCATGCATGGTGTCGGTCAGGGTCGGCTCGACACCCCGGAGGTGGATCGGGAAGAAGACCGGCGCTACCAGGCCGACGACACCGTTGGCGATCAGCAGACCAGCCGTCGTCCGTAACGTCCGCTTCCCGCTGGCGGTTCGCCAGACGCCGAAGGCGAAGGCGATCAGGAGTACGCCGTGCGCGAGGAGGAGCGGCACCACGAGCGGTCTCGCCGGTGCATCGATGGCGAACAGTTCGCTGATGGTCTGTGCGGTGGAGCTGTAACCCTCCCACCGGGCCGACGCGACGATGGTCGTGACGGCGTACACCAGTGGGGACAGGACACCGCAGATGAGCAGGCCGTTGTCGGTCGCGCTGCGGCGGTGGGTCTGCGGCAGGGGGTGCCGCGTCGGCTCCGACGCCCGGTCGATCGTGCCTGACATGCCTGACCTCCCGGGGAGCGTCAGCGGGCGGCGCGATCCTGCGGTCCTCGCGCCCTTCTCAGGATCAGTCTGCTCCGGTGTGGACTGCCGACCAGGGCATCTCGACCCTTGTTCGCCGGGACCTTCGGCAGTGTTGGCTGACGGTTGTGGAAGTGGCGCGGTCGTACCGGTGGCGGCTGACGGTCGTACCGGTGGTGGCGATGCCGGCGGCTGTGGTCAGTGCGGGAAGGCTCGGGGGACGCGGGGCGAGATCGCCTCGCGGAACTCCGCGATGCGCCGGCTGACCTGTCGCATTCCGATCGTGTTCTCCAGCCGGTCGAGATAGAGCGAGTGGCTGGCCAGTCCGTCCAGGTCGAAGCTGAAGTAGATCGCCATGAGCGGGTTGACGAACAGGGCACTGCGTCGGGTGAACTGGACGATGCCGAAGTCGCCACGGGTCGCGGCGGCGATCTGTCCGTTGACGATGCTGGGTCGTAGCGGGGTGGCGGCTGCGCGTGTGCGGCCGCGTCCCGGTACAGGGTGGCCTCACGGCTGTGATTGGGGATGGACAGCGCACCGAGATACGCCCCGTCCCGATCGAGGGCGGCGATGTTCTCCAGCACCTGGGCGTGGTTGACCCCGTGGTAGGCGTCGATGCCGAACCCGAGACAGGTGACCAGTTTGATCGGAACGTCGAGCCCGGCCACCGCGGCCAGGCTCGTCATGTCCTCCTCGGGAGTGCCCAGGCCGGCCTCGTATGATCTGTTCCATCCGGGACAGGTGCCGGTCGGCGAACACCTTGTGCCGGAACCTCGTCACGAAAGCAAGTGGACGTGCATCGCAAAAACACAGTGCCTACCAGTGCACGGGATCGTGGCGGGAAACCCGATGCCGGATGCCTTCAAGGTCTGCCATAGGCCAACATGGGTACGGTGCTTCTCGTGCAGCTCCGGTTCAACTTCCGCGTGTACCCGACGCCGGGCCAGCGGATCGAGCTGGCTCGGGCGTTCGGGTGTGCGCGGGTGGTGTTCAACGACGGGTTGCGCCTGCGACAGGAGGCCCGCGAGCAAGGCTTGCCGTACGTCTCGGATGCCGAGCTGTCCAAGCGGGTCATCACGCAGGCCAAGCTGAGGCCGGAGCGGGCGTGGCTGGGCGAGGTCTCCAGCGTGGTGTTGCAGCAGGCGTTGGCGGACTTGAACACCGCGTACCGCAACTTCTTCGCTTCGGTCTCGGGCAAGCGCAAGGGCCGCAAGGTCGCCCCGCCTCGGTTCCGGTCGCGCAAGGACAATCGGCAGGCCATCCGATTCACCCGCAACTCCCGGTTCAAGATCCTGGACAACGGCCGACTCAGGCTGCCGAAGATCGGCGACCTGACGGTGCGCTGGTCTAGGTCCCTCCCCTCAGACCCGTCCAGCGTGGCGATCATCAAGGATACGGCCGGGCGGTACTTCGCCTCGTTCGTCGTGCGGGTGACGGACGAAGCGTCGCCGCAGGTCGACTCCGAAGTCGGGATCGACCTGGGGCTGACCCATTTCGCGGTGCTCAGCGACGGTACGAAGGTGGCCACGCCGAAGTTCCTGCGTCGGGCGGCCCGCAAGCTCAAGCGGTTGCAGCAGGCTCTCTCACGCAAGCAGAAGGGCTCGGCCAACCGTAGAAAGGCCGTCGTGAAGGTCGCACGGGCGCACGCCCGGGTGGCCGACACCCGGCGGGACTGGCAGCACAAGCTGTCCACGAGGATAGTTCGCGACAACCAAGCGATCTATGTCGAGGACCTGTGCGTGGTCGGTCTCGGCCGGACCCGGCTGGCGAAGTCCGTGCACGACGCGGGGTGGGCCAGCTTTACCGGCATGTTGGAGTACAAGGCTGCCCGGTACGGGCGGACGTTCGGCCGGGTGGATCGGTTCTTCCCGTCCACCCGCATGTGCTCGCAGTGTGGCCGGATCAACGAAAAGATGGCGCTCAACGTGCGAGTATGGGACTGCTCCTGCGGGGCAGCCCACGACCGGGACGTCAACGCCGCCATCAACGTGTTGGCCGCCGGACAGGCGGACAACTCAAACGACCGTGGAGCGCAGGTAAGACCGGGACCCGTCCCGGCACCGCGCGGCGAAGCGGTAACCCACCCGGACGCCGCGCGGTCCACGCGCAGCGTGGAGGGAATCTCCGTCCTTTAGGGCGGAGAGGATGTCAAGTTCGCGGCCAGCCAACTGTCGAGGTCGAGCAGTTCCAGTTGGGTGAAGGACAGATTGGCCAGGTGTACCCGGGTCCCGGCGTCGAGCAGCGCCACGGCCAGGGGCAGGCCGGCGTAGATGTCGAAGCCGCCGCCGGCTCCGGCGATCAGGACGTTGCGGGCCTTGCCCAGCGCCGCGAACAGCGGTGGAGTCGCCAGCGAAGTCAAGGATGCCGCCTTCCTGACAGCAGGGCGAAGCTATGGGCGGGGCCGGACCGGCTGGGTGCTCTCCAGCGCCCGTTGCAGGGCACGGTAGATCTGGCCGAAGCGGAGTGCGTCGCGGGTGTGCAGCAGCAGAACCGTACGTCCCTGGAAGTCGGCCCAGATCTCCAGGTCGTGCGCACCCCGGGCGTACGACCGGTCGAGGCGCTCCAGCAGCAGGTCGGCGATCGGCCCGGCGGCGAGCCCGATCAGGCAGGCGATGCCCACCAGGGTGATCGTGACGGTGAGCGAGGCGTCGATCCCCAATGCGATGACGAGTCCGATGACGGCGGCCACGACCGGGCCGATCAGGGCCGCGCCGAGGGCACCACGACCTGCCAGCGCCCGCCAGGAACGCCGGCCGCGCTGGTGCCAGACCCGGGCCAGCCCGCGCAGCGGGTAGCTGCGTCCCTGGACGCGGATGGCCTCCGAGGTGACCCGTACCGTTCGGTCGTCGTAGTAGGTGATCATCTTCGGTCCGATCGTTCCGCTACCGGACAACCTACCCAACGAACCTGGGACGTTACTGTGACATGCGACTCGACGTGGAGGTGCAGCGTGGGCGAATTCGTCCGACTGGAGATCAATGACGGCATCGGCACGATTCGATTGGACCGGCCGCCGATGAACGCGCTCAACACCCAGTTGCAGGAGGAACTGCGGGCTGCGGCGGCCGAGGCCACCGCCGATCCCGCCGTCCGTGCGGTCATCGTGTACGGCGGGGAGAAGGTCTTCGCCGCCGGTGCCGACATCAAGGAAATGGCCGAGATGTCGTACGTGGACATGGCCGAACGGTCGGCCGACCTGTCCAGCGCCCTCGGTGCCTTCGCCCGGATTCCCAAGCCGGTGGTGGCCGCGATCACCGGATACGCCCTGGGCGGCGGTTGCGAGCTGGCGCTGGCCTGTGACTGGCGGGTCGTCGCCGAGGACGCCAAGCTCGGCCAGCCCGAGATCAAACTGGGCATCATCCCGGGGGCGGGTGGCACCCAGCGCCTGGCCCGGCTGGTCGGCCCGGCCCGCGCCAAGGATCTGATCATGTCCGGTCGGATGGTTGACGCGCAGGAGGCGCTGCGGATCGGACTCGTCGACCGGGTGGTGCCCGCCGCCGACGTCTACGACGCGGCCGTTGCGCTGGTCCGGCCGTACCTCTCCGGACCGGCTCAGGCGTTGCGGGCGGCGAAGCTGGCGATCGACGGTGGCCTGGAGATGGACCTCGCCTCGGCCCTGGCCTGGGAGAGTCAGCTTTTCGCGGCGTTGTTCGCCACCGACGACCGGCGTGAGGGCATGGCCGCATTCGTCGAGAAGCGCAAGCCCAAGTTCACCGGCCGGTGAGTCGCAGCTTCACCCGTCGGTAGGCCGCCGCCCCGTCCCGATCCCCGATCCCCGACTCGCGGACCCGTCGATTCGTCGCCTCGCCGGCCCGGCGGCTCCCGATCGGCGGGTCGGGGTCGGGCCGGCGAGGCGGTGGGTGAATACTTCTCGCATTCTCCAACTGGCCGGTAACATGCCGGCCAATCACCCGCCGACGATGGGAGCGACGATGACGGAGCGGATCGAAGGCAATGGCGGCGACCTGGTCCTCGCGGCCCTGCGGGCGTACGGCGTCCGCGAGATGTTCACCCTCTCCGGCGGCCACGTCTTCCCGCTCTACGATGCCGCACACCGGGCCGGTGCCGACGCCGACGGGCAGCCGGTCATGCGGATCGTCGACGTGCGGCACGAGCAGTCGGCGGTCTTCGCCGCCGAGGCGGTCGCCAAGCTTCAGCGCCGCCCCGGCCTGGCCGTGCTGACCGCCGGACCCGGGGTCACGAACGGCATCTCCGGCCTGACCAGTGCCTACTTCAACGCGTCCCCGGTGCTGGTGCTCGGGGGGCGGGCACCGGCCTTCCGGTGGGGCTCGGGCAGCCTCCAGGAGATCGACCACGTGCCGCTGGTCGCGCCGGTCACCAAGCATGCGGCCACCGTCTTCGCCACCGACGACATCCCGGGCGCGATGCAGACCGCACTGACCGCCGCGCTCACCCCGCACCGTGGCCCGGCCTTCCTCGACCTGCCGTTGGAGGTCGTCTTCTCGACCGCCGAGGTCGACCTGCCGGCACCGCCGGTGATCGCACCCATCGAACCGGACGCCGATGAGGTCGCCAGGGCGGCCCGGCTGATCGCCGCCGCCCAGCGGCCGGTGATCATCGCCGGCTCGGACGTGTACGCCGCCGACGCGGTGGCCGCGCTCCGCGAGGCGGCCGAGGCGCTACAGGTGCCGGTCTTCACCAACGGCATGGGCCGGGGCGCACTGCCGCCCGAGCACCCGCTGGCCTTCGCCAAGGCCCGCCGTGCCGCACTACAGGGCGCCGACGTGGTGGTCGTCGTCGGCACCCCACTGGACTTCCGGCTCAGCTTCGGCGACTTCGGCGACGCGCAGGTCGTACACATCGTCGACGCTCCGCAGCAGCGGGCAAGTCACGTCCAGCCGGCCGTCAGCCCCGCCGGTGACCTGCGGTTGATCCTGTCCGCGCTGGCCGACTACACCGGTGACCGGTCCGACCACACCGACTGGATCGCCGGCCTGCGGGTGACCGAGGACGCGGCCAGGGCCCGGCACGCCGAGGAGATGACGGCCGACAGTGACCCGATCCGCCCGGCCCGCATCTACGGCGAACTGCGCCAGGTGCTCGACCGGGACGCGATCACCATCGGCGACGGTGGCGACTTCGTGTCGTACGCCGGTCGCTACCTGGAGCCGGCGCTGCCCGGCACCTGGCTGGACCCGGGACCGTACGGCTGCCTCGGCACCGGCATGGGCTACGCCATGGGTGCCCGACTCAGCCACCCGGACCGCCAGGTCTGTGTGCTGATGGGCGACGGTGCGGCCGGCTTCTCGCTGATGGACGTCGAGTCCCTGGTACGGCAGAACCTGCCGGTCGTCATCGTCGTCGGCAACAACGGCATCTGGGGGTTGGAGAAGCACCCGATGCAGGCCATGTACGGCTACGACGTGGCGGCCGACCTGCAACCGGGGCTTCGTTACGACGACGTGGTGACCGCGCTCGGTGGTGCGGGCGAGACGGTGGAGAAGGCGGCCGATCTCCAGCCGGCGTTGCGCCGGGCCTTCGACTCCGGGGTGCCGTACCTGGTCAACGTGCTCACCGACCCGACCGACGCCTACCCCCGCTCATCCAACCTGGCCTGACGCCTGACCGGTGCCGGTGGTGGATGGCTGATCGACGGCACCGTCGGTGCCGGTGTCGACCTTGGTGTCGACCTTGGTGTCGGCACCGGCACCGGCACCGGCAGCAGCCTCGTTTTGGGCCTCGCCGTCGGTGATCCGCTGGTCCGGCACGGCGGCCCGGTCGGCCCCGACCCCGTCGGCGGCCACCGGCCCGCTGTCGTCCTCCTTCGGGGGACGTACCACCAGCAGGGGTGTCAGGAGGATGCCGGCCACGAGCGGTGCGGCCATGTACCGGCTGGCCTGTAGGTTGTTCACGGCCAACACGGAGAGCTGGTTGCCGATGATGATGCTGGCCATGGCCAGTATCCGACGGTCCCGGCGACGCCAGGCGGCCACACCGACGGCGACGTACGCGACGTAGCTCCAGGTGGCCCCCCGCCACAGCAGCCACTCCGGTTCGACGGTGTGTCGGTTGAGCTTGACCGCCAGGGTGTTCGCCCGCTGGCTGATCGGTCGGCTGAAGGCCGCGTCACGGAACGGGCTCTGCTGGAACAACGGGTTACGGTCGATGTAGATCGGGAGGCCCCAGGCGGTCGGGTTACGGACGAGGACACCCGACGAGGTGGGCTGCCATGCCAGCGCGCTACGGCAGATCCGCGCGTCCAGGATGGTGCCGGGGGAACGCCGGGTCAGGTCCCACCAGATCCGGAGCAGTTCGCTCTTGTGTTCGTACGCCGCCAGCCGATCGAAGTTGGGGCTGTAGACGGTCGTGTCGACGATCTGGCAGTCTCCCGAATCCCGCCAAAGGGTCAGCGGTGCGACCTTCGTCATGACGGCGATGTCGGATTCCGGGAACGAGTCCGGTGCCTTGCCGTACCCGATGGCGATATCGGAGAAGAATGCCTCGTAGGCGACGATCGACTCGCTCTTGCTGACCCCGAGCGCGGGCAGCAGCATCCAGTTCGTCAGCAACGCTATCGACACCGCGGTCCCACCGACGGCGATTAACCGGAGTGCGATGCCGCGGATCAGCAGTATGCAGAGCGCGATCGTGACGGCCACGACGATGAAGCCGTTCTGCCGGAACAGGCAGAGCAGCGTCAGTTCCACCAGGAGGGCGATGACGAGTGCGCGGGGGAACGCCGGTGCTCCGCCGGCTCGCCGGTGGGCCACCAGCCGGGCCATCGTGCCGATCACGAACATGTGGCAGATGACGAACGCGACGTCCTTCCACAGGCACATCACGAACGTGCCGACCGGCGGCAGCGCGACGATGACGACCGCGACGGCGGACCAGAGCCAGCCCGGCCCGCCCAACCGCCGCAGCCCGGTCACCGCGTACGCCAGCCCGGCCGCCATCGTGATGGTGTGCACCAGGGTGAGCGCACCGACCCCACCGGTGAGCTGTAGCGACAACCAGACCAGAGCGGTGTAGCTGATCGGGTGGTGGGTGTTCCAGTTGCTCGTGGTCGACTGGGCGATGTAGTTCAGCGAATCCGGGGTGAACAGGGCCGGGTAGTAGGCCATCCACCAGAAGAGCAGCACGAGCTGGGCCAGCAGGTAGGTGACCAGGCCGAGCCGGCTCGGTCGCGGCAGTCGCTTCCAGCGCGGTGGAGCGTCGGTGTCGGTGGCCACGTCCGTCGCCGTTGTCGCGGTGTCGTTCTGAGGCTCGGTCCTGGGCTTCCGCCCGATGCGCAGATTCATCGCTATCCCGGTCTGTTAGAGGCCGATCCATCCGCGATCTCCCGGACAGTTGCACACGCGGGACGATCGATAGCCACCGCGATCATAGGGGCACATTCGGCGGTTCGGTCGCTGGGGCCAGTATCCGGCCGGACCGGCATCGGCAGAGGTCGACCATTTCCCGGGTCGGTGGGGCAGTGGGTTCGTGGATGTCCTGTCCCGGAAATCGAGTCGGGTGGCGAGGGAAATGACGGGGGCGATCGATTTACCGTGCGATTCGGCGTCGGGGCCCGGTAGGTCCGGGTCGGTTTTCGACCCTTCCGCTGTTCCCGTACGGGTGCCCAACGGAAGGGCCGGGTGACGTCGGTTGTCCGCTTTTCGGGTCAGGAGCTGAAGGAGTACGGGCCGAACCGACCCCATACGACCGCAGCCGCCAGTACGAGCAGGACGATGTTCATCACGATCGCCTGGACCTCCTTCTGGCGGGCGTGCACGACGATCGCGCCGATCATGACCACGACCAGGCCGAGCGCGGCCAGTGGTACGAGCACCGGGGCGATGTCGAGGACGGCCGGCAGGATCAGTCCGATCGCGGCCAGCACCTCCAGTCCGCCGAGAAGCTTGACCGAGCCGGCGCTGGTCCCCTCGACCCAGTGCATGCCGGAGGCCGCCAGCTTCTCCTTCGGTTGCAGCACCTTCGCCGCTCCGGCGAACAGGAAGGCGACGGCCAGCAGGCCAGCAATGATCCACAGAACGATTTCCACGGGGCCCTCCGGCCGCTAGATGACTTCAAGCTTTGAGTAAAAGCTAGCGCCGATTACTTCAACCTTCAAGTAATCGGTCGGCTGGATCACTTCAGCCGTGAAGTTATGCTGGGGGCATGGAACGCGCGGAGGAGCCACGCTGGCTGGACGACGGGGAGCAGCAGACGTGGATCGCGCTGCTCGGGCTGCTGATCCGGCTGTCCGGCGCGCTGGACGCGCAACTACAGCGCGACGCCGGGATCAGCCACTTCGAGTACCAGGTGCTGGCCGGACTTTCCATGTCCCCCGAGCGCACGATGCGGATGAGTGAACTCGCGGCCTTCGCGGAAGGCTCGCTGTCCCGACTCTCCCAGGTGGTCGGCCGGCTGGAGAGACGTGGCTGGGTGCGTCGCCGCCCCGACCCCACGGACGGCCGCTACACGCTGGCCGTACTCACCGACGACGGCTGGACGAAGGTCGTCGAAACCGCGCCCGGACACGTCGACACGGTCCGCCGCCTCGTCTTCGACCCGCTCACCAAGGGGCAGCAGCGTCAGCTGCGGGAGATCGGTCAGCGCGTCATGCGAGCCATCGATCCCGACGCGGCCTGCCCCGGCAGTCATCCGGGCACCGGGTAGCGCCGCCAGCCGTCGGCGTACCGCAACGTCGGAACCGACCGCTGACGGTCACGGCGTTCCCACCCGGCGTCAGCCCTGCCGGTCCCTGTCGGTCACTGCCGGGTGTGATGTCGCCGGGTCACCCGTTGCTGGGGGTGGTGTCGTCGCGGGGCGGGTCACCCGCCTCCCGGCGACGCAGGTCGTCCTCGCGGCGACGCAGGTCCTCCTCCCACTTCCTGAACATCTCCTGGTCCTGCGTCGACCGCTGGGCGTCGAGTGAACGTAGGAACTCGGGATCGTCGTCCGGAGCGACCGGACGGGTGGGTCGTTTCTCCGGGGAGCCGCCGGTCGCCCGCCAACCGGTTGCCGCCTGGCCGGGTCTGCCGGGCAGGCCGGACGGTACCGGCCGGCCAGCGAGGAACCAGGCGATCGAGCCGATCAACGGGAAGAACAGGATGATCAGCACCCAGACGAGCCGGGGCAGGGCGCGGATGTCACCTTCCTCGGCCGACAGGCAGCTGATCAGGGCGCAGACAGCGAGAATGATCTGCACGATGAAGAGGAGCGCGTACAGGCGGGCCATCCGTCAATCATGACCTACCCGGTCAGCGCAGCCCATCGGTGAACAGGATCAGCGCCAGTCCGAGTACGGCGTAACCGACGGTGACCAGGGCGGCCGTCGGCAGTGCCGGCCCTCCACCGTCGGTGTGTCGCCTGGCCCGGCCGGTGACCCGGGGCAGCGTGACCAGGGCCATGGTGAGCCAGGCGGCCAGCGCGCCAACAGCGATCAACTTTGCCGTCAGTGGTGCCGCTGCGATGCCCTTCGACAGTGCCAGCCGCGCGACCAGCAGGGTCACGACGAGGGTCGCCAGGTTCGTCCGTTGCCAGGCGAGTCGGGTGCGTTCGGCGACCAGGCCGGGCTTGCCGCCCTCCGCCGGCGGCTCCGGCTCGGAGCCGCCGGTCGACGGTACGGGTGGGGGGCTCACCTGCCACCGGAGGACGGGAGCAGCACCAGCGCCAGCAGCACCAGTGCACCCAGGCCCACCAGGGCCGACAGTACGGCGGGCAGGCGTGTCATGGGCAGTTCCTGCCCGAGCCGCATGGCCCGCTCGGTACGGCCCCAGCGGACGACCGCCCCCACCGCCACCGACCCGCCGAGCAGCAGCAGGACCACGGCGATCGCCTCGCGCGCGTGCGCCACCCGCAGTGGCGGAAGGAACTGGGCGACGGCGAGACCCCCGGCGATCAACGCCAGTCCGGTACGCAGCCAGGCGAGGAACGTGCGCTCGTTGGCCAGTGAGAAGCGGTAGTCCGGGGCGGTACCGACCCGGCGTACCTCCTCCGGGTCGAACCATCGCCTGATCGCCGCAAACACGATCCGGAATTATCCGGTCGACGGCGGTCGTAACCTAGCCGGGTGGCTGATCTCGACATTTCCTCCCTCCGGGCCGCGTACGACGCACAACTCCGGCCGGAGGTGCCCGACCCGGTACCGGCGGGTGTCACCGTCGAGCGGGACGGCCCGCTGGTGCGGATCGTCGGCCTGAACCCGGGAGGCTTCATCACCTACCGGGACCTGGCCGGGCTGACCGGTTCCGCGCTGGACGAGCTGATCGTTCGACAGCGGGACGTGTTCGCGGGGCGGGGTGAGGAGGTCGAGTGGAAGCTGGTCGAGCACGACCAGCCGGCCGATCTGGGGGACCGGCTACGGGCCGCCGGGTTCGAGCCACGGGAGCAGGAGACCGTCGTGATCGGCCCGGCCGCACCGCTGGCGGCCGTACTTCCGGTGCTGCCTGACGGCGTACGACTGCGTGAGGTGACCGCCCGGGTGGACCTGGACCGGATCGCGGAGATGGAGGCTGCGGTCTGGAACGAGGACCGTTCGGGCCTGGTCGACGCGCTGGAGAAGGAGTTGGCCGCCCCCGGCGAGGGGCTGACCGTGGTGGTGGCCGAGGAGGTCGAGTCCGGGCAGGTGCTGAGTGCGGGTTGGGTGCGCTACCACCCCGGCACCCGGTTCGCCTCACTGTGGGGCGGGGCGACCCGCCCGCAGTGGCGCGGTCGGGGGATCTACCGTGCGCTGGTCACCCATCGGGCACGGTTGGCGGACCTGCGCGGATTCACCCTGTTGCAGGTCGACGCCTCCGACAACAGCCGACCGATCCTGCACCGGCTCGGGTTCGTCACGGTCACCACGACCACTCCGTACGTCTACACTCCATGACTGTGGATCAACAGCTGACGGACGAGGAGAGGCAGGTCGTCAAGACCGCCGCGTTCGGGGCCGTCTTCCTGGTGTCCAACGCCGACCCCGGGCTGCTTGACATGATCAAGGAGAGCTTCGCCGCGTCCGGCGTGTTCGCCAGTGCATCCGGCCTGGTCCGGGAGGTGCTCACCGCCGGTGGCGTGCCCAGGTTGACCACCGAGTCGCCGGCCGACATCGAGTTCGAGGTGCTGCCCGCGCTGCGGAACGCGGTGGAGATCCTCCGGGCGAAGGCACCGGCAGAGGTCGACAACTACCGCACCACCGTGATCGAGGCGGTCGACCAGGTCGGGCGGGCGGCGAACGGGATCAACGAGGTCGAGGCCACGATGGTGGCGAAGGTACGGACCGCGCTGGGTCTGCCGGCCTGAGCTCGGGTCCTGCCGGACCGCGACGTCCGCTGGAGTGAGTTCGGGCCCAGTTGGACCGTGACGTCCGCTGGACCGTGACGTCCGCTGGACCGTGACGTCCGCTGGACCGTGACGTCCGCTGGACCGTGACGTCCGCTAGTCGACCTGCCAGATCGCCCGTACGGTGTCGCGCAGGCAGAGGTGCCGGAGTCGACCGCAGCCACATCGATGATGCCGTGTCCCGTCGGGGCGACAGCCCGACCCGTTCAGCCCGGCACTCCTGCCCGGGCCGGCGCTGCTTGCCGGGTCGAACCGTTCCTGCGCCGGGTCGGCGGGGGAGAGTCGATCAGGCAGCCGTGCAGATTGTCCCGACATGTCATGACACCTCCCACTCTCAGCACTCTACGCGCCGCAGACTCGACATGGTGAAATGTGTCACTCCGAGGCTCGGCGAAGCGTAATGCTACTGGCAGGTAACATGGCGTCGTGGGCAACTCCACAGCGCTCAAGGTTGACCGAAAGTTAAGGAACGCGGCAGGCTGCGCAGAACCTGGTGCGGACAGCAACACCAACAGGAGGGTCGTCGAAGCGCGATGAACATCGTCGTACTCGTCAAGCAGGTGCCCGACTCGGGCGCGGACCGCAACCTGCGTAGTGACGACAACACCGTCGACCGCGGCTCGGCGAACAACGTCATCAACGAGATGGACGAATACGCCATCGAAGAGGCGTTGAAGATCAAGGAAGCGCACGGTGGCGAGGTCACCGTCCTGACCATGGGCCCGAACCAGGCCACGGAGTCGATCCGTAAGGCGCTGTCGATGGGACCGGACAAGGCCGTGCACGTCGTGGACGACGCGCTGCACGGATCGTGCGCCGTGGCCACGTCCAAGGTGCTGGCCGCCGCGCTGCGTACCCTCAACGCCGACCTGGTCCTCTGCGGCTCGGAGTCGACCGACGGTCGGGTCCAGGTCATGCCGCACATGCTGGCCGAGCGCCTCGGCATCGCCGCGCTGACCGGCGCGCGCAAGCTGACCGTGGACGGCTCGACGCTGACCATCGAACGGCAGACCGAAGAGGGCTACGAGGTCGTCACCGCCGCCACCCCGGCCGTGGTCTCGGTCTGGGACACCATCAACGAGCCGCGTTACCCGTCGTTCAAGGGGATCATGGCGGCCAAGAAGAAGCCGGTGCAGACCCTGTCCCTGGCCGACCTGGGCGTCGCGCCGACCGAGGTGGGCTTCGACGGCGCGACCAGCGCGGTCGTCGAGCACGCCAAGCGTCCGCCCCGCTCCGGCGGCGAGAAGATCACCGACGAGGGCTCCGGCGGCGTGCAGCTGGTCGAGTTCCTCGCCACCGAGAAGTTCGTGTGAGGAGTCTGAGTCATGGCTGAGGTTCTCGTCGTCGTCGAAGCCACCAGCGCCTTCGGCGTCAAGAAGGTCACGCTCGAACTACTCACCCTGGCCCGTGAGCTGGGCACCCCGGCCGCGGTCGTGCTCGGTGGCCCCGGTGCCGTCGCCGCGCTGAGCGAGAAGCTCGGCGAGTACGGCGCCGAGAAGATCTACGCCGCGGAGAGCGGGGAGATCGACGGTCACCTGGTCGCCCCGAAGGCGACCGTGCTGGCCGAGCTGGTCAAGCGGGTGCAGCCGGCGGCCGTACTGCTGGCCTCCACCCAGGAGGGCAAGGAGATCGCAGCCCGGCTGGCGGTCAAGCTCGACAACGGCATCCTCACCGACGTCGTGGGGCTGGCCGCCGACGGCACCGCGACCCAGGTCGCCTTCGCCGGTTCGACCATCGTCAAGTCCAAGGTCACCCGGGGACTGCCGCTGGTGACGCTGCGCCCCAACTCGGTCACCCCGGCCCCGGCCCCGGCGACGCCGGCCGTCGAGCAGCTCGACGTCCAGCTCGGCGAGACCGACCGGCTGGCCAAGGTGGTCGACCGGGTCGCCGAGCAGAAGGGCTCCCGGCCCGAGCTGACCGAGGCTTCCGTGGTGGTCTCCGGCGGTCGTGGCGTGGGCAACGCCGAGAACTTCAAGCTGGTCGAGGAACTGGCCGACCTGCTCGGTGGCGCGGTCGGCGCCTCCCGGGCCGCCGTCGACTCCGGTTTCTACCCGCACCAGTTCCAGGTCGGGCAGACCGGTAAGACCGTCTCGCCGCAGCTGTACATCGCCCTGGGCATCTCCGGTGCGATCCAGCACCGGGCCGGCATGCAGACCTCGAAGACGATCGTCGCCGTCAACAAGGACGGCGAGGCCCCGATCTTCGAGCTGGCCGACTTCGGTGTGGTGGGTGACCTGTTCAAGGTCGTACCGCAGGCCACGGACGAGATCCGCAAGCGCAAGTAGTTCAGTTGGTTCAGTGACCGGTGGCGCGGCTGCCTGCTGCCGCATGAGCCATCCCGCACGTCGCGCCCCCGCCCACCCCCCAGGGCGGGGGCGCGACGTGGTCCGGGTGTGGTCCGCCGGGCAGCGAGTGGTGGCTAGTCTGGTGGGCGATGGCATACCTGGATCACGCAGCGACCACCCCGATGCTCGACGAGGCACTGGCGGCCTACGTCGCCACCGCGCGTGAGGTCGGCAACGCCTCGTCTCTGCACGCGTCCGGCCGCTGCGCCCGTCGCCGGGTCGAGGAGTCCCGGGAGCGGGTCGCCGCCGCGCTGGGTGCCCGACCCTCCGAGGTGATCTTCACCGGTGGCGGTACGGAGAGCGACAACCTGGCGGTCAAGGGCATCTTCTGGGCCCGGCGCTCGGCAGTCGCGACCCGGACCCGGGTGGTGGCCAGCGCGATCGAGCACCACGCCGTACTCGACTCGGTGCACTGGCTGGAGCAGCACGAGGGTGCCTCGGTGGGGCTGCTGCGGGTCGACGACGCCGGGCGGCTGAGCGCCGACGGGTTGCGGGCCGTACTCGACGAGCACGGCGACCAGGTGGCCCTGGTGAGCGCCATGTGGGCCAACAACGAGGTGGGCACGGTCCAGCCGGTGGCGGAGTTGGCGGCGGTGGCCGCCGAGTACGACATCCCGTTCCACACCGACGCCGTCCAAGCCGTCGGCCAGGTACCGGTCGACTTCGCCGCCAGCGGCGTCGCCGCACTGACCGTGACCGGCCACAAACTCGGCGGCCCGGTCGGGGTGGGCGCGTTGCTGCTGGGCCGGGACGTGGCCTGCACCCCGGTGCTGCACGGTGGCGGCCAGGAGCGGGACGTGCGCTCCGGCACACTCGATGCCGCCGGCATCGCCGCCTTCGCGGTCGCCGTCGAGATCACGGTCAAGACCCAGCAGGAGTACGCCGACCGGGTCGCCGCGCTCCGTGACGACCTGGTGGCCCGGGTACGCCAGGCGGTACCCGAGGCGATCTACAACGGTGATCCCGTGAACCGGCTGCCGGGCAACGCCCACTTCTCCTTCCCGGGATGCGAGGGGGACGCCCTGCTGCTGCTCCTCGACGCCCAGGGCATCGCCTGCTCCACCGGCTCGGCCTGTTCCGCCGGGGTGGCCCAGCCGTCGCACGTACTCCTGGCGATGGGGGCCGACGACGACCGGGCCCGGTCCTCGCTGCGCTTCGCCCTCGGGCACAACTCGACGACCAGGGACGTCGACGCGCTGGTGGCCGCCCTGCCCGGCGTGGTCGAGCGGGCCCGCCGGGCCGGCGTGATCAGGTCCGCCCGGGGCTGACCCGGCAGGTGCGGCTACCCTCGACGGATGCGGGAGGTACACCAGTGAGGGTCTTGGCAGCCATGTCCGGCGGGGTCGACTCGGCGGTGGCCGCCGCACGGGCGGCGGAAGCCGGGCACGACGTGACCGGGGTGCACCTGGCGTTGGCCCGTAACCCACAGACCTACCGGTCCGGGGCCCGTGGCTGCTGCACCCTGGAGGACTCCCGGGACGCCCGCCGGGCCGCCGACGTGATCGGCATTCCGTTCTACGTCTGGGACATGGCCGACCGGTTCCATGAGGACGTGGTGGACGACTTCGTCGCCGAGTACGCGGCAGGTCGTACGCCGAATCCGTGCCTGCGCTGCAACGAGAAGATCAAGTTTGCCGCGGTCCTGGACCGGGCCGTCGCCCTGGGCTTCGACGCGGTCGTCACCGGCCACCACGCCCGGCTCGGCGCGGACGGCCTGTTGCGCCGTAGCGTCGACGCGGCCAAGGACCAGTCCTACGTCCTGGCCGTGCTCAACCGGGAGCAGCTCGACCGGTCGATGTTCCCGCTCGGTGACTCGACCAAGGAGCAGGTACGCGCCGAGGCGGCCGAGCGTGGACTGGCCGTGGCCGACAAGCCCGACTCGCACGACATCTGCTTCATCGCCGACGGCGACACCCGCCGGTTCCTGGCCGAGCGGCTGGGCGAGGCGCCGGGTGACGTCGTCGACGTCCGTACCGGTGAGGTGGTGGGGGCGCACGCGGGTGCGTACGCGTACACCGTCGGCCAGCGCAAGGGGCTGGCGCTGGGCGTACCGGCCCCGGACGGCAAGCCGCGCTACGTGCTGTCGATCACGCCGAAGACCAACACGGTGACCGTGGGGCCGGCCGAGGCGCTGGAGGTGACCACGGTCCGGGGCGAGCGCCCGGTGTGGACCGGTGGCCCGACCCCCACCGGGCCGATCGAGTGCGAGGTGCAGCTACGGGCACACGGTGAGGTCGTGCCGGCGACCGTACACCTGGACGGCGGCACGCTGCACGCGCAGCTGCGCCGACCGATGCGCGGGGTGGCCGCCGGCCAGGCGATCGTCGTCTACCGGCCGGATGCCGCCGGTGACGTCGTGCTCGGTTCGGCCACGATCACCGGCTGATCCAGCGGGTGCCCGGTGGTGGCGTCCACGTGATCAGGAACGTCCTCGTGGTGGTCACCGACGCTCGACGTGCCGGTCGGTTCGAACAGCAGGATGGAAGCGCCCCCCGGGGCGAACGGCCGGTGTTCGGTGCCGCGTGGGACGACGAAAACGGACCCCCGGGGTAGTACGACCACGCGTTCCGGGGGCGTTGCCGACGACCCGACCTGGCCGGCTGGATTGTCGCGGAGCGCGATGCTGAGCTCGCCGGAGAGCACCAGGAAGAACTCGTCGGTGTCGTCGTGCCGGTGCCACAGGTGCTCGCCGGCAACCTTGGCGATCCGGACGTCGTAGTCGTTGACCCGGGTGACGATACGTGGGCTCCACAGCTCATCGAAGCTGGCCAGGGCGGCGCGGAGGTCGATCGGTTCGACGGTCATCCTCGGCATCCTGCCAGAGGATTTCGGAAGATCTACGTGCCCGACCCGCCGACCCGGGTCCGTACCCACCCGGTCGTCGGCTAGCCTTCGCCCGTGAACGATCCCGGGAACGACTCGGTACCCGACCTTGTGGACGACCGGACTGCCGCTGCTGCCTGGCCGTGGCCGGCCGGTGCGGCGACCGGCATCGGCTCGCTGCCCGGCACCGACATCGCCGAGGCCCAACGGATCGTCCTGGGCGAACTGCCGGCCCTGCCGCACCTGCCCGAACTGCCCGCCCGGGGACCGGGCGCAGACCTCGTCGGGCGCGGTGCCAGCCTGCTGGTCGACCTACCGGTGGAGTTGTACGCGGCCCGGTGGCGGATCGCCGGCCGCCCGGGGCGGGACCTGCGCCGCGCGCACGACCTGATGGAGCGGGACCTCGACCAGCTCACCGAGCAGGCCGAGGAGTACGCCGGCCCGATCAAGGTCCAGGCAGCCGGCCCGTTCACCCTCGCCGCCAACCTTGACCTGCCGATCGGCGGGCGGATGCTGCGCGACGCGGGGGCGGTACGGGACCTGACCGAATCACTGGCGGAGGGGCTGCGCATACACGTCGCCGACGTACGGCGGCGGCTGCCCCGGGCGACCGTACTGTTGCAACTCGACGAGCCGTCGCTGCCGGCCGTACTGGCCGGGCAGATCCCGACCGAGAGCGGCTTCAGCGTCTACCGGGCGGTCGAGCCGGGCACCGCCCGCGCCATGCTGGCAACGGTGATCGAGGCGGTCGACACACCGGTGGTGGTGCACTGCTGCGCACCGGACGTACCGCTGGAACTGATCCGTACCGCCGGCGCGGTCGCCGTCGCCTTCGACCTGGACCTGGTCAGGAAGCTCGACCCGATCGGTGAGGCCATCGACGCGGGCCTCGGCCTGCTGGTCGGTGCCGCGCCGAGCGTGGCACCGCCGAACGGTCGCCCACCGACCTCGGCCCAGGTCGCCGACCGGGTACGTCAACTCTGGCGTCGCCTCGGGTTCCCCGTCCGCCAGTTGGCCGAACAGGTCGTGGTCACCCCCGCCTGCGGGCTGGCCGGTGCCACCCCCGAGTACGTCCGCGCGGTGCTGACCGCCTGCCGGGACGCCGGTCGCCGCCTGTACGAGGATTAGCCACCGGCCCGGGCGGGCAGAGGTTCGGACATGATAGGAAAACTGCGTACAGTAGTGATCGACTGTCCGGAGCCACGCGCCCTGGCCGAGTTCTACAGCGAGTTGCTGGGGTTGCCGGTGACCTCCGACGACGGTGGGTGGGTGGTGATCGGCGGCCGGAAGGGTGAGGCCCGACTCGCCTTCCAGCAGGCCCCCGGGCTGCGCGAGCCCCGCTGGCCCGACCCCGAACGCCCGCAGCAACTTCATCTCGACGTCATGGTGGACGACGTCGAGGCGGCCGAGGCCAAGGTGCTCGCCCTCGGTGCGAGGCGGCTGCCGGGCGAGGGCGGTGGCTTCCGGGTCTACGCCGACCCGGTCGGCCACCCGTTCTGCCTGCTCTGGGATTCCTGACCGCGACCGGACTTCTGACCGCGACCGGACTTCTGACCGCGACCGGACTTCTGACCGCGACCGGACTTCTGACCGCGACCGGTCCGTACGACGACGGGATGACGATGCGCCAGGAGCCGGAACTCGCGGAACGTATCGGTCGGGTCACGCGGAAGCTGGCGCGGGCGGCGGCCATGCCCGGTGAACCGGTCATGTTCGGTGTGGGGAGCCACCGTTTCCAGCTCGGCCCACCGTTGTCGGAGGACGAGGTCGTCGCCTTCGAACGTCGGCACGGCGTGACGCTGCCAGCCGACTACCGCAGGTTCCTGACGGAGATCGGCCATGGTGGACCGGGACCGTACGGTGGGGCCGGGCCGGGCTACGGTCTGTTGCCGCTGGACGGGTGGAACGAGGCGCTGTGGGTAGCCGAGGACGACGTGCTGGCCACCCCGTTTCCGGCCGAGCCGGGTCGGGGCTACCGGGACTGGTGGGCCGAGGTCGGCCTGTCCGATGACGACGAGCCGTACCGTGGCGTTCTTGCCCTCGGCCACGAGGGATGCGGCCACTTCTCCGTGCTCGTGGTCACCGGAGCAGCCCGGGGACGGGTATGCAGCGTTCCCGTCCACAGCAGCCCGAGCTTCTCCCCGGACCCGGATTTCCTGTCCTGGTACGAGCGGTGGCTGGACGCCGTACTCGCCGGAGAGCAGGGTTTCCGGTAGCCGTACGTCGGACCGTCCCGGTGGCGGGGGTCTGAGATCATGGCCGCCATGATCGAGCAGTCCACCGGACCGGTTGACGGAGTCGTGGCGAAGCAGTCTGCCTCGGGGTCGTTGTTCGGACTGGCCTACGGCGACGCACTCGGCAAACCGACCGAGTTCCTGACCGTCGCGGAGATCGAGCGACGTTACGGCCCGGGCGGACCACGTGAACTGACCGGTCAGCCGGCCCTGGTCACCGACGACACCCAGATGGGACTGGCGGTCGGCTGGGCGCTGCACGAGGCGTCGGCCGCCACGCCACAGATCCTGGAACCGTTGCTCCGAGAGCGCTTTCTGGCCTGGGCAGTCAGTCCGGACAACAACCGGGCACCGGGGATGACCTGCCTGCGGGCGTGCGGGGAGTTGGCCCGGGGTACGCGCTGGCAGCAGGCGACCGTCGCCGGCTCGAAGGGGTGCGGGGCCAACATGCGGGTCACGCCGGTCGGGCTGGTGCCCGACTACGACCTGGATACCCTGTCCGGGGTCGCCCAGCTCCAGGCCGGGCTTACCCACGGTCACCCGACCGGTCTGGCCGCCAGTGAACTGACCGCGTACGCCGTACGGGTGCTCCGGGACGGCGCGAGCCTGACCGAGGTGCCGGCCCTGCTGCGACAGCGGGCGCGTCAGCAACGCACCGTCTACCGGGGCGACTGGCTGGGTGACCTGTGGCAACGGCCCGGCGTCGACCATCCGACGTCGTTCATCGCCCGGGGCTGGGACGAGTGCCTGGCCGCCCTCGACCGGCTCGACGCGGCGCTGGCGGCACCCGACGATGGTGGCGACCCGTGCGGGCGTACCGGTGACGGGTGGATCGCCGAGGAGGCTCTGGTCACGGCGCTGCTCTGTGCGCTGTGGCACCGCGACGACCCGGTGACCGCGCTGGCCCGGGCGGCCACCACCGCCGGTGACTCGGATTCGATCGCCGCGCTGGCCGGTGCGTTCCTGGGCGCGGAGCGTGGCATGTCCGCCTGGCCGACCCACTGGTCGGACCAGATCGAGTACGCCGACCAGTTCGCCACCCTCGGCACCGCCTGGGACTGACCCGACCCGACCCGTCCGGCCCGGTCCGGGGTTCGGGGGCGGTGTTCGCGCAGCTGGGGCGGGGCGGGGCGACGCGTGTCGTACCAGCCGGTTACCGTTCGGGGGTAGCGTGATCACGGAGGTCGACGGTGTCCGAAGAAGCCATCCCCCAGCAGGTCAGCGCCGAGCAGGAGGTGGCGGCGGGTGCCGAGCCCACCACCGAGGCGCGGGAGCGACACACCATCCTGAGCACGGAGATCACCGAGCACCAGTACCGCTACTACGTGCTGGACGCCCCGACCATCGCCGACGCCGAGTTCGACGTCCTGCTGCGCGAGTTGGAGGCGTTGGAAGCCGAGTTCCCGGCGTTGCGTACGCCCGACTCGCCGACGCAGCGGGTCGGCGGCACCTTCTCGACGCAGTTCACCCCGGTCGAGCACGCCGAGCGGATGATGTCGCTGGACAACGCCTTCGACGACGAGGAGTTGGCGGCGTGGGCCGAGCGGGCGGAGCGGGACGCCGGGGGAGCGGTGCCCTACCTCTGTGAGCTGAAGGTCGACGGCCTGGCGATCAACCTGACCTACGAGAACGGCCGGCTGGTCCGGGCCGCGACCCGGGGCGACGGCCGGACCGGGGAGGACGTCACGCCCAACGTCCGCAGCATCCGGGACGTGCCGGAGCGGCTGACCGAGGGCACCGAGCCGATCCCGGAGCTGCTGGAGGTACGGGGCGAGATCTACTTCCCGGTGGCGGCCTTCGCCGACCTCAACGCCAGCCTGGTCGAGCAGGGCAAGGCACCGTTCGCCAACCCGCGTAACGCGGCGGCCGGCAGCCTGCGCCAGAAGGATCCCCGGGTCACCGCCTCCCGGCCGTTGCGCCTGGTGGTGCACGGTGTCGGGGCGCGGGACGGGTTCCAGCCCGTGGCCCAGTCCGAGGCGTACGCCACGCTGAAGGCATGGGGGCTGCCGACCAGTGACCGCTGGCGGGTGGTGCCGGACCTGGCCGGCGTCCGGGACTACATCGCCCACTACGCCACCCACCGGCACGACGTCGAGCACGAGATCGACGGGGTGGTGGTGAAGGTGGATCCGGTCGCCATCCAGGGGCGGCTGGGCTCGACCAGTCGGGCCCCGAGGTGGGCGATCGCCTTCAAGTATCCGCCGGAGGAGGTCACCACCAAGCTGCTCGACATCGACGTGAACGTGGGTCGTACCGGTCGGGTCACCCCGTTCGCCGTACTCGAGCCGGTACGGGTGGCCGGGTCCACCGTCGCGCTGGCGACCCTGCACAACGCCCGTGAGGTGGAACGCAAGGGGGTGTGGATCGGTGACACGGTGGTGCTGCGCAAGGCCGGTGACGTCATCCCCGAGGTACTCGGCCCGGTGATGGACCTGCGTCCGGCCGATGCCCGCCCGTTCGTGATGCCGACCAACTGTCCGGACTGCGGCTCGACGCTGGCCCCCGCCAAGGAGGGCGACGTCGACATCCGCTGCCCCAACACCCGTACCTGCCCGGCGCAGTTGCGCCAGCGGGTGATCCACCTCGCCGGTCGGGGCGCGCTGGACATCGAGGTACTGGGCGAGAAGGGGGCGGCGGCCCTGCTCGACTCGCAGGTGATCACCGACGAGGGTGACCTGTTCTCCCTCGACACCGACAAGCTGGCGACGGCTCCGTTCTTCGTCAACAAGGACGGCACCCTGGGCAGCAACGCCGTGAAGCTGTTGGAGAACCTGACCGAGGTCAAGCAGCGTCCGCTGTGGCGGGTGCTGGTCGCGTTGTCGATCCGGCACGTCGGCCCGACCGCGGCGCAGGCGTTGGCCCGGCACTTCGGGTCGATTCCGGCGATCGAGGCGGCGTCCGAGGAGGAGTTGTCCTCGGTCGAGGGGGTCGGTCCGACGATCGCGGTGAGCCTGCGGGAGTGGTTCACGGTCGACTGGCACCGCGAGGTGGTGCGCAAGTGGGCCGAGGCAGGCGTACGCATGGCGGAGGAGCGGGTCGACGAGGGGCCGCGCCCGCTGGCGGGGGTCACGGTCGTGGTGACCGGCACCCTGGCCGGATACTCCCGGGACCAGGCGGCCGAAGCGGTGCAGACGCTCGGCGGCAAGATCAGCGGATCGGTGTCCAAGAAGACCGGCTTCGTGGTTGTGGGGGACAACCCCGGTTCCAAGGCCGACAAGGCGATCTCGCTCAAGGTGCCGGTGCTCGACGAGGACGGGTTCAGGGTGCTGCTGACCCAGGGACCTGAAGCCGCACTCAAGGTAGCTCAAAGTAGTGAAAAGTGAGCCCTGGGTTAACTCTGGGTGCATGTGAATCTTGGCGGTGAGATGCCGCGTATTCCAAGTTAGTTACGAGTACGTCCGATTCGTGGCTGTCACCCTCCACAATCCTATGGTGGGGGCGTTTGATGGGGGCACGGCGCGGCACCCGGTCGCGCCCGAGACAGCTGCATCGGGAGGTCCGATGGAGGCCGCCGCACTGCGGAACTCCGTTCCCCCTGGCCGGGCCGCAACCTTCTTCAGTTTTATCTGGACGGTTGTCGGCCTGGCGGCTCTGCTCTGCGTCCGACCATTCATGACGTTGCCCGATCAGGTGGCCCAGCTGCCGGCGGCGTTCTGGACGATGGCCGCTCTGGCCGTCGTCTCCGACGCCCGACCATTCACGCCACCGGGACGTCGGCAGAGCCCGGCGGTCTTCCCCTCGGTCTGCTTCACCTTCGCGATCCTGCTGGTCTGGGGCCTCGGACCGGCGGTCGCGGTGCAGGCCGCGGCGGTCGTGGTCTCCAGTTGGCGGCTGCGGCACGCACCCTGGCGGACGGCCTTCAACATCGCGCAGTACGCCTGCGCACTGGCCGCCGCATCGGCGGTGCTGGGGTTCGCGGCCGACAGCGCCTTCCGTACCGACCTGCGCCCGACCTGGGTCGACGTGGTCACGGTGGCCGGTGCCGCAGTGGTCTGGTTCGCGGTCACCTACGGCTGCGTCAGCATCGCCGTATGGCTGCGCTTCGGTGGCGCCTGGTGGCCGACGTTCTGGCAGACGCTGGCCTTCGAACTGGTCTCCACCGGGTCGTTGCTGCTGCTCAGCCCGGTGCTGGTGGCGGCGGCGCGAGCCAGCGCGGCGCTGATCCCGCTGGTCGTCGTGCCGCTGTTCGCGGTCTACCGGATGTCCCAGCTCTCCAGCGAGCAGGAGCGGATCGCCCGGCTGGACCCGCTGACCGGTCTGGCCAACCGGAAGGCACTCCTGGCCCAGGTCGCCGAACAGGTCTCCGTGCACGCCGAGCAGACCGCCAAGGGCGGTACGGACGGACGCATGGCACTTCTGCTGCTCGACCTCGACCGGTTCAAGCACGTCAACGACGCGCTCGGACACGCCGTCGGAGATCGGCTGCTGGTGGAGGTCGGGAAACGGCTGACGGCGTTGGTGCGTACGCAGGACGTGGTGGCCCGGTTGGGTGGCGACGAGTTCGCCATCCTGGCCACCCGACTGCACGGGGTCGACGAAGCCCGGCAGTTCGCCGAGCGGATGGTGGCGGCCCTGGCCGAGCCGGTCGCCCTCGACGGGTTGCCGCTCGACGTCGGCGGATCCATCGGGATCGCGCTCTATCCCGAGCACGGCGAGGACTTCGAGACCCTGATGCGCCATGCCGACGTCGCAATGTACGACGCCAAGCACCAGGGTGATCCGATCGCCGTCTACGCGCCCGAGTCCGATCACAACTCGCCGGAGCGACTCAGCCTGCTGGCCGATCTGCGCCGGGTGCTCGACAACCGGCCGTCGGACAGCGGCGTACCGGGTGTCGGGTCCGGCGGCCAGACGGACCATGCCCCGGCCGGTGCCGCGTCACCTTCGGGTGCCGTTGTCGGTGCCGAGCCCGCCGATCCGGTGATCGGTTCCGGCTTCGACACGCCGAGTGCGGCGGCGATCGTGCCGAGTTCCGTGGCCAGCATCCTCGACTCGCTCGGCGTCGCCCGGGCGGGCGACGGCCCGGTCACTGCTGGCGGCCCGGTCACTGCCGCCGGTTCGGTTGCAGCTGGCGGTCCGCTGGCGGGTAGCGGCCCGGCCAGCGGTGCCGCGTCCGCCAACGGCAGCACCGGCGCACCGACCGGCGGGTCGGCGGGGCGGGACGGCGACATCCTGCCGGTTGGCGGGACCGACACGAAGGTGATCGGCGGTGACGGTGCCGCCGCCGGTGGCGCGTTGGTCAGCGGCGCGGTGATCAGCGGCGACGGCGTCGGCGGCGGTGACGTTGGCGAGATCACCATGTACTACCAACCCCAGATCGCCATCGACACCGGCGAGGTCGTGGGGGTCGAGGCGCTGCTGCGCTGGCGTCACCCCCGCCGGGGCATGGTCGACCCGGAGGAACTGATCCGGGTCGCCGAGCAGAGCGCCGTGATGCGGCTGCTGACCCGGCGCGTCGTGGACGACGTCGTGGAACAGTTGGCGAAGTGGACCGCCGCCGGGGTCAAGCTGCGGGCGGCGCTCAACGTCAGCGTCCGGGACCTGCACACCGGCGAGATCGCCGACCAGATCGCCGAACGGCTCAGCCGGTACGGCGTGAGCCCAGCCCAGCTCCAACTGGAGATCACCGAGGGCGCGTTGATGGCCGACCCGCGTCGGGTGCTGGCGACCATCTCCCGGCTCGACAAGATCGGTGTCGCCATCGCGCTCGACGACTTCGGCACGGGTTACTCCTCGATGCAGCACCTTCGCCGGCTGCCGCTGGCCGAGGTGAAGGTCGACCGTTCGTTCGTACTCGGAATGGCCTCCGATGCCGACGACGCCGCCATCGTGCGGTCCGTGATCGAGCTGGCCGGCGCGCTGGGCCTACGTGTCGTCGCCGAGGGGGTGGAGGACGAGGCGACCTGGCGACTGCTGCATGCGGCCGGTTGCCACGTCGCCCAGGGCTGGTTCTTCGCCCGGCCGATGCCGGCCGAGGACCTGGTGACCTGGCTGGCCCGGTACCGGCCGCTGAAGCCCACGACCGCGCAGGAGCTGTCCGGCCGGCACCGGTCCCGCAGCTAACCGGCCGGGTTCGGGGGAGTCGGCGGCGCGGTGCCCCCGGGCCACAAATAGACTCGCTCAGGTCACGGCGTCCGGGTCGGCTCGCGCCGGCCGGCACGCCAGGTACGACATCCGCACGCTAGGCATGAAGGGGGCACTGATGGCCGCCATCTCCCGCGAAGAGGTCGCGCACCTGGCGCGCCTGTCGCGGCTCGCCGTCACCGAGGAGGAGCTGGCGACCTTCGCCGGCCAGCTCGACGTGATCCTCCAGGCGGTCGCCCGGGTAGGTGAGGTCACCGCCGGGGACATTCCGCCCACCTCGCACTCGGTGCCGTTGACCAACGTGTTGCGTGACGATGTCGTGGTGCCCGGTCTGACCCCGGCCGAGGCGCTCTCCGGTGCACCGGACGCCGAGGAACAGCGCTTCCGCGTACCGCGCATCCTGGACGAGGAGGCCTGATCAGCATGAGCGAGCGTAGCGAGCGAATCAGCCGGCTCAGCGTGACTCATGCTGATGCGGAGCGTAGCGGAGTGTCAGCATGAGCGAGCGTAGCGGAGCGGCAGCATGAGCGACCTGACCAAGCTGACCGCGGTGGAGATCGCGGCCCTCGTCGCCTCCGGTGAGGCGTCGGCCGTCGAGGTGACGCAGGCCCACCTCGACCGGATCACCGCGGTCGAGGACCGGGTGCACGCCTTCCTGCACGTCGACACCGAGGGTGCGCTGGAGGCCGCCCGCGCCGTCGACGCCCGCCGGGCCGCTGGCGAGGAACTCGGCCCGCTGGCCGGGGTTCCGGTCGCGGTCAAGGACGTGCTCACCACGAAGGGCGTACCGACCACGGTCGGCTCGCGCATCCTGGAGAACTGGCGTCCGCCGTACGACTCGACGGTGGTCGAGCGGCTGCGGGCCGCCGGCACGGTGATGCTCGGCAAGACCAACATGGACGAGTTCGCGATGGGCTCCTCCACCGAATACTCCGCCTACGGGCCGACGTACAACCCGTGGGACCTCACCCGGATCCCGGGCGGTTCGGGTGGTGGCAGTGCCGCTGCGGTGGCCGCCTACGAAGCGCCGCTGGCGATCGGCTCCGACACCGGTGGCTCGATCCGCCAGCCGGGTGCGGTCACCGGCACGGTGGGCGCGAAGCCGACGTACGGCGGCACCTCCCGCTACGGCCTGGTGGCGTTCTCGTCGTCGCTGGACACGCCCGGCCCGTGCTCGCGTACGGTGCTCGACGCGGCGCTGCTGCACGCGGCGATCGGCGGGCACGACCCGCGTGACTCCACCTCGATTCCGCAGCCGGTGCCGGACGTGGTCGCCGCCGCGAAGGCCGGTGCCACCGGTGACCTCAGCGGCGTACGGCTGGGTGTGGTGACCGAGTTCTCCGGCGAGGGCGCCGAGCCGGGTGTGCTGGCGGCGTTCCACGAGTCGGTCGACACCCTGCGCAAGCTGGGGGCCGAGATCGTCGAGGTGTCCTGTCCGCACTTCGAGTACGCGCTGCCCGCCTACTACCTGATCGCGCCGAGCGAGTGCTCCTCCAACCTGGCCCGCTTCGACGGCGTCCGGTTCGGCCTGCGGACCGGCGACGACGGTAACCGGTCGCTGGAGGAGGTCATGTCGCTGACCCGGGAGGCCGGCTTCGGGCCCGAGGTCAAGCGGCGGATCATCCTCGGCACCTACGCGTTGTCGTCGGGCTACTATGACGCCTACTACGGCCAGGCGCAGAAGGTGCGGACCCTGATCACCCGCGACTTCACCGCCGCCTTCGAGCAGGTCGACGCGCTGATCTCGCCGACCACGCCGTTCGTGGCGTTCCCGATGGGGGCCCGCACCGACGACCCGTACCAGATGTACCTGGCCGACCTGTACACGATCCCGACCAACCTGTACGGCGGGCCGGCGATCTCGGTGCCCTGCGGCCTGTCGAACGGGCTGCCGGTGGGCCTTCAGATCATGGCTCCGACGATGGCCGACGACCGGATGTACCGGGTCGCCGCCGCGCTGGAGTCCGCCGTCGGCACCCTCACCCCGCCGGCCCTGTAGCCGGCGTCGACGTTCTGACGGCGCTGGCCCGGATACCTGATCCGTCGGTCCGGGCCAGCGCCGTCGGGTCCGGGCCAGCGCCGTCGGGTCCGGGCCAGCGCCGTCGGGTCCGGGCCAGCGCCGTCGGGGCCGGACCAGTGCTGCCGGATCGGCTGCGCCGTCTCGGCTAACGGCCTTCGGTGTCCCGGACCAGCAGCGCCGCCTGGACACGGTTCGCGCAGTCCAGTTTGGTGAGGATCCGGCTGACGTAGGTCTTGATGGTCGTCTCGCTCATGTGCAGCCGTCGGCCGATCTCGGCGTTGGACAGGCCCTCGGCCACCAGACGTACGACCTCCAGCTCGCGGGACGACAGCGCACCAAGTCGCTCGCCGGCGTCCTGCCGGCGTCGGGCGGTTGCCGGCGTGACCATGCCGAGCACCAGGCGGGTCACCGCCGGGGAGAGGTAGGCGTCGCCGACGTACGCCGCCTGGACCGCGCGGATCAGTTCGTCGGGCGTGCAGTTCTTGAGTACGAATCCCGCCGCGCTGTGCTGGAGGGCGTGCAGCACATTCGGTTCCGCGCCGAACGACGTCAGCACCACCACCCGCAGTGCGGGCACCTGTCGTCGTAGTTCCTCGATGGCGCCCAACCCGTCCAGCACCGGCATCTTCAGGTCGAGCAGTGCCACGTCGGCGCGGTGCCGGATCGCCTCCGTCACGGCGGTCCGGCCGTTCTCCGCCTCGGCGACGACCGTGATGTCCGGCGCCGATTCCAGCACGGTACGGATGCCGGCGCGGATCAGCGGCTCGTCGTCGGCAACCAACACCCTGATCACTGCGCCCACCCGACCAGGAAGGTGGCGGGCAGGGCCACGAACATCAGCACCGCGGCGGCGAACCCGACGGCGACCGTGCGGAACCGGTCGACCTGGGCCGGATGGTCGATCTCCTCGCCCGGCCGGTCCGCGACGCCGGGGGGTACGGCGGGCAGCATCGCGTAGAGCCGGAACGCCCCGTCGGCCAGCCGGTGGTCCAGGAACCCGCCGGCCGGCAGTACCCGCTCGGTCAGCCCGGTCAGACCGTGGCCGGCAACCGGTGCGGGCGACGGGGCGGCGACCGGATTGGTGACGGTGAGCAGCAACGCGTCCGCCTCCCACTCGACGTGCACCGTGACCGGCTGACCCGGGGCGTGTTTGACGGCGTTGGTCAGCCCTTCCTCGGCCACTCGGTACGCCGCCTGCCCGGCCGCCGTCGACAGTCGTCGCGGCTCGCCGTGCTGATGCAGTACCACCGACACTCCGGCGGCCTGGAACTCCGTCACCAGTCGGCTGATCGCCGGGACGACCCGTGAGCCGGCGAGCGCATCGGCCGGTTCGCGTAGTGCCCCCACCAGCTGGTACAGCTCGTCCATCGCTCCGCGCGTTGCGGTCGCCAGTTGTCGGACCGCCTGCTGTTGCCGTGGCGGTAGCTCCGACACCTCCAACGCGGCTGCCTGGACCGACACCAGGCTGAGCCGGTGGCCCAGCGAGTCGTGCATGTCCCGGGCGATCCGTAACCGCTCGCTGAGCCGTTCCCGTTCGGCGATGATCTCCTGCTCCCGGCGGAGCTGCTGGTTGTTCCGGCCGAGCGCCGACACCAGCCGTTCGTGCTGCGCGAGGTATCCCCCGACCAGCAGGGGCAGCGCGACGAACACGAGGAACGTGGAGACGATGGGCCCGATTGCCTGCGGTTGCCCGGCCCGGGCCACGAGTTGGGTACCGAGGCCGCCGATCGCCGCGCCGACGATGACGGCGACGCCGGTCCGGGACACGATCGCCCGCCCGGCCTGGTAGGCGGTCCACAGCAGCAGGACGTACGTAGCGCCGGTCAGCGTGGCGAGCACCAGCGCGGCCACGAACGCAGCCGTCGGGCTCCGGTGTCGCAGAGTGACCGTCAGCGCGGCGGCCAGCACGTATCCGGCGATGGCAGCCGGGGGCAGCCCGCCGGAGTGGGTGGCGACCAGTAGCAGGGTGTCGACGACGACCACGAGCGCGGCGGGAAGATGTTTGCCCACGCCTAGCAGGCTAGATGGACAGCGGGACTACTCCGAAGCCAGCGGCGTGAACCGTTCGGTGCCGGTGACCCGCAGCAGGTCGAGGGCCAGGCTCTCGGTCGTGCCCGACGCGGCTGAGTAGACGATGAGCGTCTGGTCGGCGTCCGGCACCAGGAGGGCGTCGCAGTCGAGGGTGAGTGTGCCGAGCGTGGGGTGCAGGATGGTCGTGGTGGTGGCCCGCAACCGCTCCGATCGCGCAGCTCGCCACAGCTCGTCGAACCGTTCACTGCCGGAGCGCAGCTCGGCGATCAGGCGCCTGAGCCGGGGGTCGTCGGGGTAGCGTGACTGGGCGCTGCGCAGGCAGCCGACACAGTGGGCAGCCGTCGCCGCCTCCTCCTGTGGGGTCAACCTCGTCCGGTCCGGCTCGGTGCCGAGGAACCGCTGTCGGATCAGATTGCGGTGGGCGGGTGGCCATCGGGAGAAGTCGCCGAGGAGCGCCACAGCCAGCGGGTTCCAAGCGAGGACGTCGGAGGTGGCCGACAACACCAGAGCGGGCAGGTCCGACATCCGGTCCAGTAGCCTCAGCACGCTGGGACGGATCAGCATCGGTACCCGCCCAGCCTGTGGCGGAGCGGATCCGGCGAGCCGGAACACCAGGTCGCGATCGCTGTCGCTGAGGCGTAGTGCCCGGGTCAGTGCGCCGAGGACCTGGTCGGAGGGGCGAGGGCCACGGCCCTGCTCGAGCCGGACCACGTAGTCGACGCTGACCCCGGCCAGCTGCGCCACTTCCTCGCGGCGTAGCCCCGGCACCTGCCGGCGCCGTCCGGTCGGGAGGCCGACGTCGTCCGGCCTCACCCGGCTACGGGCGGTGCGCAGCACCACGGCCAGCTCGGTTCGGTCCACCTCCCCATCCTGCCGCAGAGCCCACCCTGCGGGGTGGTACCGCCGGTCCCATGCCTTGGCAGCCCTGGCAGGCCGCCGAGGCGGCGGCGACGCTGTCAACATGACATCAACGACGACCGCGCTGGTCACCGGCGCGAACAAGGGTTTGGGGCGCGAGACGGTACGCCGGCTCGCCGGGCTGGGCTGGCGGGTCTTCCTCACCGCCCGGGACACGACGCGTGGCACCGCTGCCGCAGCGGAGTTGGCCGCCGCCGGCCTCGACGTGAGCTTCGTCCCGCTCGACGTGACTTCGGAGGAGTCTGTCACCGACGCCGCTGAACTGGTGCGGGCCAGTGTCGGGCGGCTGGACGTACTGGTGAACAACGCCGGGATCGGTGGTGCGGACGACACTCCGGACAGGACCCGGCCCGAGGATCTGCAGGAGGTGTTCGAGGTGAACGTGTACGGACCGGTCCGGGTGACCCGCGTCTTCCTGCCGTTGCTACGCGCCGCCGAGAGCCCTCGAATCGTCATGGTGTCCAGCGGGATGGGGTCGGTCGCCACCGTTACCCACCCGGAGTTGGGTGCGCTGGTTTCCCCGTCGCTCGCCTACCCTGCGTCGAAGGCCGCACTGAACATGATCACCACCCAGTACGCCCGCGCGTTGCCGGACATAAAGATCAACGCGGTCGACCCCGGCTACACCGCCACCGATCTGACCGACCACAAGGGCTTCCAGACGGTGACGGACGGGACCGACGCGATCGTACGGCTGGCCAGCGTCGGCTCGGACGGGCCAACCGGCGGCTTCTTCGACCGTACCGGCCCGGCCCCCTGGTGACCGGTGGCGTAGGAAAGGAGAGCAGCATGGCATCCGGTGAGTCGCGCAGGGGTGGTGGCATCCTGTCGATCGGGCTGCACCCGAGCGCCGTCGACTATCACCGGCACCCCGGTCTGGACGAGGCGATCCTGACCGCCCGGATCGCGGCCGGCGAGGCCGCGCTGCGCGAGGCCGGATTCGACTTCGTCTCGTGCCAGGTGCCGTCGGCACCCGACGAGGCTGAGGCGAGGGTACGCGAGTGCGCCGCCGCCGGGTCGTTCCGGGTCGCGATGATCGGAGCAGGCGTACGGATGGCCCCGGAGCACACGCTGCTGTTCGAGCGGCTCGTCAACGTTCTGATCGAGATCCAGCCCGGGATCCGTTTCTGTTTCAACACGTCGCCGGAGGGCACGATCGACGCGTTGCGGCGATGGGTGGGACAGGGACAGGGACAGGGACAGGGACAGGGGCCGGGGCCGGGAAGTTAGTTGGTAGCCAGCCCCCGATCACCTGGTGCGGTGCGCGCCTGGGTCAACTTTGGTGACGGCGACCGACAACCTTCGAGGACTGCCCACGCGCGGCACGATCCATAGCGTTGATCAAGTGATCGAAGTCCTCAATCTCAGCAAGAGATACGGGAGCACCGTAGCGGTGGACGACCTGTCGTTTACGGTGCGCCCCGGCCAGGTGACCGGGTTCCTCGGGCCGAACGGCGCCGGCAAGTCCACCACGATGCGGATGATGCTGGACCTGGACCGGCCGACCAGTGGTCAGGTCCTCGTCGACGGTACGCCCTACCGGCGGCTGTCGGAACCGTTGCGCCGGGTCGGCGCGCTGTTGGAGGCCCGGGCGGTGCACCCGGGCCGCAGCGCGTACCACCATCTGCTGTGGCTGGCGCAGAGCAACCGGATCCCGAAGGCCCGGGTGTGGGAGGTCCTGGAGTTGGTCGGCCTGACCAGTGTGGCGAAGAAGCGGGTCAGGGGTTTCTCCCTCGGCATGGGGCAGCGGCTCGGCATCGCCGCCGCGCTGCTCGGCGACCCGCCGGTGCTGCTGTTCGACGAGCCGGTCAACGGGCTGGACCCGGAGGGCGTGCTCTGGATCCGGCACCTGATGAAGGGACTGGCCGCACGGGGGCGCACGGTCTTCGTCTCCAGTCACCTGATGAGCGAGATGGCGCTCACCGCAGCACATCTCATCGTGATCGGCCGTGGTCGGCTTCTCGCCGACACCACCGTCGACGACTTCGTCGCGACCCACGCCCGCTCGTACGTCCGGGTCCGTACGCCGGAGCCGGAGCGGATGCGTGACGCGCTGACGGCGGCCGGCATCCCGGTGCGGCAGGCGGCGGACGGTGCGTTGGAGGCCCATGGGGCGCAGGCCCCGAGGATCGGCGAGTTGGCTGCGGCGAACGGTCTGACCGTCCACGAGGTCAGCACCCAGTCGGCCACGCTGGAGGAGGCGTTCATGCGGCTCACCGGGGACACCGTCGAGTACCGGGCCGTCGGGGGGCAGCGATGAGCGCCGCCGCGGTCCTCACCGCCGAATGGACCAAGATCCGGACTCTCCGGTCGACCAGTTGGCTCCTGCTGTTGGGCTGCGCCCTCTGCGTCGGCCTCGCCGCCCTGTTCGGGTTCAGCTTCCGCACCCCTTCGCCCACCGAGTCGGCGCACTTCGACCCGCTCTTCGCCACGTTCTACAGCCTCACCCTCGGCCAACTCGCCCTGGTGGCGTTCGCGGTGCTGGCGGTCGGTGGCGAGTACGGCTCCGGCACGATCCGTACGTCGCTGGCGGCGGTCCCCCGCCGGGGCGTGTTCTACGGCGGCAAGGTTCTCGTCGCCGCGCTGCTGGTGGCGGGTGTCTCGCTGGTCACCGTACTGGTCACCTTCTTCGTGGCGCAGGCGACGCTCGGCCCGCGCGGTACGACCCTCGGCACGGACGGGGTGCCACAGGCGATCATCGGCGCGTGGCTCTATCTGACGCTGATCTGCCTGTTCGCCATGGGGGTGGCGACGATGCTGCGCAGTTCGGCGCTGTCGCTCGGGATCCTGATCCCACTGCTCTTCCTCGGTGGGCAGGGGCTCGGCAACGTCCCGAAGCTGAAGACCGTGACACAGTTCCTGCCCGACCAGGCAGGTTGGGTGATCATGCACCTGGCCGGGCCGCCGGACGACCCGAGATGGGCCCGCGCCTACGGCGCGTGGACCGGGCTGGGCATTGTCGCGCTCTGGGCCGCCGCCGCCCTCGTCGGCGGCTACCTGGTGCTCCGTCGCCGCGATGCCTGAGGCGACCGCCGCGAACCGGGCCACTGCCGACATGGTCCACGACGGCAGCGTGGCGGCGGCGGGTGCGCTGATGGGTGCGGCCATGAAGAACATTCGGGTGCCGACGATTACGGCTCAGCGTTCCCGGGGCACTTCGATTACCGTGTACGCCGTGACTGGGCCTGGGGAAACGGAATCGATGCGCGAGGTGCTCGGCGCCGACATCGGCTGTCCGTTGGGCTGAGCGTGGCCACCGATCACCGGCTGCGCTACGAGAGCGCTCTCGCTGCCAACCTGGCACCGGGCGAGATCCTGATCGAGGTGCGGGAGGCGAAGCGCCCGCAGGGCCCGGCGCCGGAGAAGCCCGCCCGGCCGGTCGACCCGCCGTCGGGCACCGGCGCGGCGGTCGGGTCGCTGACGGTGGTCGACGTCGTGCTCAGCGGGGTCGACGCGATCGACAACTTCGGCTCCGGTGGCCCGACGGACTGGCTGATGCGGCTGCTCTTCGGCCGGGCCGCGTACGGCCGGCCGGAGTCGGTCGCGGGCAGTTGGGCCATGGTCGTACCCACCGACGACACGCTGGTGGTCGCGGTGACCGACCGGCGGATGCTGGTGCTGAAGCTGACCGGCTTCGAACCGATCGTGGCGTTCGGGGAGCCGCCCGCGCCGGTGACACCCGAGCGGTTGACGCTGCTGTGGTGGGTGTCGCGGGCGCAGGTGACTGGCGTCCGGCGTCGGCGGCACCGGCTACACGGTGCCCGGCTGCGGGTGAGTTTCCGCGACGACTCGTGGCTGGAGCTGACCGGGCCGATCCTGCTGCGACGCCGTGGGGCCGAGGCGCTGCGGGCCGCGCTGACCGGCTGAGCCGGGCGGCACTCAGCACCCGGGCAACCCGCCCGTTACCGTCAGCGCCGGAACGCCCCAAACCCCCGGCAGCCCGGCCGGGGCAAGCCACTAGGCTGGTGCTGGTAAATCCGGTTGCCACGCAGAGCTGGAGTTCTTGATGAGCACGACCGTGCTGCCGTCGTACGACGAGGTTGTCGAGCGTTATGAGCCGGTGATCGGCCTGGAGACCCACGTCGAACTGGGCACGAACACCAAGATGTTCTGCGGTTGCCCGACCGACTTCGGCGGCGAACCGAACACCCGGGTCTGCCCGGTCTGCCTCGGCCTGCCCGGCTCGCTGCCGGTGGCCAACCGGGCCGCGATCGAGGCGACGATCCGGATCGGTCTGGCCCTGAACTGCTCGATCGCCTCCTGGTGCCGGTTCGCCCGGAAGAACTACTTCTACCCGGACATGCCGAAGAACTTCCAGATCAGCCAGTACGACGAGCCACTCTGCGTGGACGGCTACCTGGACGTCGACGTCGACGGCGAGACCGTCCGGATCGGCATCGAGCGGGTGCACCTGGAGGAGGACACCGGCAAGACGCTGCACGTCGGCGGGGCCACCGGCCGGATCCACGGTGCCACCGAGTCGCTGGTGGACTACAACCGGGCGGGCATCCCGCTGGTCGAGATCGTCACCAAGCCGATCCCGGGCACCGGTGCGAAGGCACCCCAGGTGGCCCGCGCCTACGTCACCGAGCTGCGTGACGTCATCCGCTCCCTCGGCGTCTCCGACGTACGGATGGAGGAGGGGTCGCTGCGCTGCGACGTGAACACGTCGCTGAACCTGGTTGGCGCGACCGAGTGGGGCACCCGTACCGAGACGAAGAACGTCAACTCGCTGCGCTCGGTCGAGCGGGCGGTACGTTCCGAGATGCTGCGGCAGGCGTCGGTGCTCGACGCGGGGGGTCGGATCACGCAGGAGACCCGGCACTTCCACGAGGACACCGGCGACACCACCTCGGGCCGGTCCAAGGAGACCGCGACCGACTACCGCTACTTCCCCGAGCCGGACCTGGTGCCGCTGGCACCGGACGCCGCCTGGGTCGCCGAGCTGAAGGCCGCCCTGCCGGAGCTGCCCCGGCTGCACCGTAAGCGGCTCCAGGAGCAGTGGGGCCTGTCCGACCTCGACATGCAGTCGGTGCTCAACGCGGGCGCGGTCGAGCTGATCGAGCAGACCGTGGCCGCCGGCACCACCCCCGCCGGGGCGCGCAAGTGGTGGCTGGGTGAGCTGTCCCGCCGGGCCAACGAGACCGGTGTCGAGTTGGCGGCCGTCGGGGCCACCCCGGCCCAGGTCGCCGAGCTTCAGGGACTGGTCGACGCCGGCAAGCTCAACGACAAGTTGGCCCGTACGGTGCTGGACGGGGTGCTGGCCGGCGAGGGTGACCCGGCACAGATCATGGCGGACCGGGGACTGGAGGTGGTCTCCGACACCGGCGCGCTCACCGCCGCCGTGGACGAGGCGATCGCCGCCAACCCGGCCATCGCCGACAAGATCCGGGACGGCAAGGTGGCGGCGGCCGGTGCGCTGGTCGGTGCGGTCATGAAGACCACCCGGGGCCAGGCGGACGCCAAGACCGTACGGGAGCTGATCCTGTCCCGGCTCGGCGTCGAGGGCTGAGCCTGGTCTCGGCGCTTGGCAGGTGCAACCGCCTGTCTGTCGAGCTGATGTCGTATTCGACTCACGGGACCACGGCCAGCGGGTCGTGGTCCCGTTCCGGTGGAACGGCCAGCGGGTCGTGGTTCCTTACCAGTGGAACGGCCCTTGCGGTGTGGTGGCGGCGGCTGTTGACGAGCGTCAGGCGAATCTCGCGGGCGCTGGTGAGTCGCTGGTGATGTCAGCTCGACAGGTAGTCGTGGGACGGTAGGCCAGTGCGCCCGACCAGCGGGCCACCGGATATGACCGACCTCAGCGAGTGGGGGTCGGGGTGACCGGGGCCGACGGGTTCACACCCGCTGGCTCCCTGATCACGTGCCGCTCCAGGCTGACCTGGGACTCCCCGGTCCCGCCGACCTGGATGTCGTCGTACGCCTGAAGCAGTTTCTGCTGGTCGAAGTAGAGCACGGTCATGGTCAACGGGGTGGGCTTCTCGCCCTCCAGGCCCCGTAGACCGGCGCCGCCGGTGGACCCCTGGATCATGAGCTGGGTCGGCGGTACCCCGGGCTTCTCCGGCAGCGTACGCACCTCGCGGTTGTGGGTGTGCCCGGCCAGCACCAACCGGCAGACGCCGTCGAGCGGGCCGGCCGAGGAGGGGTCGTGCACCATGGCGATGTTGACCGGGGTCGGCGAGGCCTTGACCGTCGCGGCCAGCTGATCCCCGGTGGCGATGAGCTGGTCGGCGGTCTCCTTCGACAGACCGGAGCCCGCCGGTGAGGTCGCCTTGTCGGGGGTGAACCGGGGATCGCCGATGCCGGCGATGGTCAACCCGGCGACCGTGGTGGTCGAGTTGTTCAACACGATCGCGTTGGGCTGGCGGGCCACCGCCGCCGCCGTGGTGGGCGAGTCGTGGTTGCCACGGATGAAGACGTACGGCTTTTTGAGCACGCTGATGGAGCCCACGAACGACGCCTCAGGCTCGCTGCCCCAGTCGGTCATGTCGCCGGTGTCGACCACGACGTCGATGTTGAACTGTTCGACGACGGTACGGATGACCTGCCAGCCGGTGGGGTTCAGGTGCATGTCGGAGACGTGCAGCACCCGGGTTGTGCCGGGGGCCGGCTCGAAGACCGGCAACGCCGAGACGGTGGTGTAGAGCTGGCTGACGTTGCCGACCAGCCGTTGCAGCTGTTCGGCGTACTTGCTGTAGTCGTTGGCGATGCGTCGGGCGTCACCGACGATGGCCGGGGCGTTGACCAGCAGTCCTTCGTACCGGGGCTCCTCGATGGCCTGCGGCCGGAGGGTGAGGGCGGCGAGCCCGAGACTGCCGCCGGTGATCAGCAGGGCCAGCGCCCCGGACCAGGCGACCCGACGCATGTTCCGGAACAGCAGCGCGGCCAGGATCAGTGTGCTGAGTACGGCGACGGCGACCGTACGTAGCCCGACCCGCATCACTCCGTTGGTCACGTCCTCGACGGCCGACTGACTGGCCCGGTTGATGCTGGCCGGGTCGTCGATCAGCGCTTCGACCCGGCGCTGGTCGAGGGAGCCGAGTTGGACGGTCAGCCGGGTCGGCCCCTGGTGACTGTCGAGTTGCAGCGAGCCGAGCGGCGGGATGTTGACCCTGGTCTCGCCGGTGACCGAGGGCGTGATCGCCATTTCGGCCTGGAACGGCCCGATGTCGGTCTGCACCCGGCCACCGAGGAGCATCCCGATGACGATGCCGATCAGGCTGACCGCGAGTACGGCCAGGCCGGTGCCGATCCGGCGGCCGGCGGTCGAGGTGACGGCCGTACGCACGGCGCTGCCCGATGACCGCAGGAGCCGGCGACCCGCCGGGTCCCGTCCGGTCCCGGCGGCCTCGTCTTCGCTGCTGCGCCCGTCCATCTTCAAATCATGACCTGCCCCGCCGGGGATCTCGGCAAACCCGGCAAGGTGAGTTCAGCTTTTGCCAGCTCCACCACCGGAGAAGACCAGCCGGAGGATGCGGTCGTCCTCCGGGGCCGGCTCGCCCCGCCCGTCGTGGTTCGAGGTCGAGATCCACAGCGAACCGTCCGGGGCCAGTACGGCGGTGCGCAGGCGTCCGTACTTGTCGGTGAGCACTGCCCGGGGCTGGCCGAGCACCCCACCCGAGGCGGTGAGTTCTACCAGCCAGACCCGCTCGCCACGCAGGCACGCGGTGGCGATGAGCCGGTCGACGACGGCCAGTCCGGAGCAGGAGGCGTCGGCGGTGCGCCAGTTGACGATCGGGCCGGTGAACCGGGAGTCCGGGTTGCCCGGCCCTTCCACCTCCGGCCAGCCGTAGTTCTTGCCCGGCTCGATCAGGTTGATCTCGTCCCAGGTGTTCTGGCCGAACTCGGCGGAGTACATCCGCTTGTTGGCGTCCCAGCCGATGCCCTGCGGGTTGCGGTGACCGAGCGACCAGACCGGTGAGTTGGGGAACGGGTTCCCGGGGGCCGGTTTGCCGTCCGGCGTGATCCGCAGGATCTTGCCGCCGAGGCTTTTGACGTCCTGGGACAGTCCACGGTCGGAGGCGTCGCCGGTGGTGGCGTAGAGGAAGCCGTCCGGCCCGAAGGCCAGTCGTCCGCCGTTGTGGATTCCCGAACGCGGGATGCCGGTGACGATCGGCGTCGGCTCCCCGCCGAGGGTGAGCCGGGAGATCCGGTTGTCCTGCTCGGTGGAGTAGTAGACGAAGACCGTCTGGTCCTTGGCGTAGTTCGGTGAGACGGCGATGCCGAGCAGTCCACCCTCACCGGCGGCGTCCACCTCGTCCAGGGTCTGCACGGTGGTCACGTTGAGCCCGTCCGGGCTGGACTGCGGGCCGATCTTCAGGATCTTGGCGGTGTCCCGCTCGGTCACCAGCGCGCCGCCGTCGGGCAGGAAGGCGATGCCCCACGGCACCCGTAGCCCCTTGGCCAGGACCGTCACCGCCACCTGCTGGTCGACACCACCACCGCTGCTGGGGGAGACGGACGGGGTCGGGAACCGGGGCGGTTCGCCGGCCGGGTCGGGGTCCGGTGGGCCGAAGGCACAGCCACCGGTGGCGAGCACGGTCGCCGCGCAGAGCGCGACCGCCGCCCGAGCGCGGGTGATCCGAGGGTACGGGGGACGAACGCTCATCCGCCCAAGATAGCCGTACTCCGCCCGCCCGGTGTTCGCTCTCGGGCCCGGTACGACCGACCAGCAGCTGAACGCGGCCCGGTACGACCGGCCAGCAGTTGAACGCGGCCCGGTACGACCGGCCAGCAGTTGAACGCGGTCCGGGTCGACGTCGGGCGGGCTCGCCACCGGGCCCTCGACGGCGGGAGCCCGATTTATGGCTGGATTTACGTTCGGTAGCTGACGGGGCACTCATGAAGTTGTGCGAGACTGCCGGGCGTGGCGATCGCGCTTTCGGCAGAAGCGGCGGAAACCCCGACAACCCGGCCCGTTCGGCGGCATCCCGCCTGGTGGTTCGCCGTTGCCCTCGGGGTGCTCGGCGTCGGCTACCGGCTGGCCGTGCTGCTGGCCGATCTGCCACCGACCAACAGCGACGAGGCGACCAGTGGCCTGGTGGCGATGCACCTGGCCGAGGGGCGGGAGTTCCCGCTCTTCTTCTACGGCCAGTACTACATGGGTGCGTTGGAGTCGTACCTGGCCGCACCGCTGTTCGCCGTGTTCGGCCCGTCCACCTTCGCGTTGCGGCTACCCAACCTGCTGCTCTACGCCGCTTTCCTGGTGCTGATCTGGCAGCTCACCCGGCGGCTCTACACCCCGTGGCTGGCCGCGTTCACCGTCGGGCTGCTGGCGTTGGGCTCGGACCGGATCCTGAAGAACGAGCTGATCGCCGGGGGCGGCTATCCGGAGATGAACCCGGCGGGTGCGCTGCTGTTGCTGCTGGCGGTCAACCTCGGGCTCGGCGTGGTACGGCGTCGCTGGCTGGCGTACGCCGGCTGGGGGCTCGTCGCCGGACTCACCCTCTGGGACGACTGGCTAGTCCTGCCGTACGTCGGCGCGGCCGGGCTGGTGCTGTTGCTGGCGACCGGTTGGCGGGCGGTACGCGGCCGGGACGGTCTGGCCCTGGGCGTCGGACTGCTGATCGGGCTGGTCCCGATCGTGGTGCACAACCTGACGGCAGCGCCGGAGAACCGGTCCCTGGCCATCTATGCCAACCTCAGCGGCGGCGCGGTTGCCTCCTGGCCGGACCGGCTCTTCGGCGGTGTGCTCTTCGGCCTGCCGATGAGCGGGGGCCTCTGCTCGCCCGGCCGGTGTGAACCGTGGCAGATGTGGTGGGGGATCGCCTACCCGATCCTGCTGGTGGCGGCCGGTGTCCTCGCCGTACGGGCACTGCGCCGGGCCACCGGCGACGAGCGGGTACGCCAGGCCGGTCGGCTCGCCCTGGTCGTCGGCGCGGCGTTGAGCCTGTTGGCGTACGCCAGCAGTGGCGCGGCCGGCAGTACGCCGGTGGAGAGTGCCCGCTATCTGCACTGTCTGCTGATCTCCACGCCGGCGGTGCTGTGGCCGCTGTGGGCGGCGGCCGGTGCTGGCCGCCCGTCGGGCGGCCGGACGCGGCTGATCCGGGTCGGTGCGGCGGTGCCACTGGTGGCGCTGACCCTGACCATGCTGGCGGCGACCGGGGCGCTGCTCGTCAAGGCTCCGGAGTTGGCCCGGCCGGTCGACGAGCGACGGGAACTGGTGGCCGCGCTGGACCGGCTGGGGGTCACCCGCTTCTACAGCGAGTACTGGACCTGCAACAACATCACCTTCATGACCCGGGAACGGCTGGTCTGCGCGGTGATCCGGGACGATCTCCAGCCCGGCTGGGACCGTTACCTGCCGTACCGGGAGCAGGTGCGCCAGGCCGATCGCCCGGCGTTCGTACTGCCGACCGGCTCACCGTCGAGCGGCGCGGTCGCCGCGCACCTGGCCGGTGTGGGTGCCCCGACGACGGTGACCACGGTGGCCGGGTACGACATCTACCAGACCGCCGTACCGGTCGACCTACCACTTCGGTGAATCCGGTCCGGCGGATATCGTCGGCCATCGTGAAGGCTTGGATCGCCCATGAACAGGGCCGCGCGTTGCTCGGCGAGATTCCCGACGGCGTGACCATCGAGGTCGTCGACGACCCGGGGCGGCTGCCCTCGGACCCGGCCGGGGTGCAGTTCTGGGCACCGCCGTTCCTGGCGCAGGGAAACGCGGTGCCGCTGGCGGCAGCCCTGCCCGACCTGCGGGTGGTCCAGTTGCTCACCGCCGGTGCGGACGTCTGGATCGATCGACTGCCGGCCGGCGTGGCGCTGTGCGACGCGCGGGGGGTGCACGACTCGTCGACCGCCGAGTGGGCGGTCACCGCGATCCTGTCGCACCTGCGGGCGTTCCCGAGGTTCGCCCGGGCCCAGGCCCGGGACGGGTGGGAACCCGTGGTGACCGACGAGTTGGCCGGCAAGCGGGTCCTGATCGTCGGTGCCGGGGCGATCGGTACGGCGATCCAGCGCCGGCTGGCTCCGTTCGAGGTGACGCTGACCCTGGTGGCGCGTACCGCGCGACCGGGCGAGGGCGTGTACGGCGTGGCCGACCTGCCGGCGCTGTTGCCGGCGGCGGACGTGGTCGTGGTGATCGTGCCGCTCACCGAGCACACCCGGGGCATGATCGACGCCCGGTTCCTGGCTGCCATGCCCGACGGGTCGTTGCTGGTCAACGCCGCCCGTGGGCCGGTGGCCGACACTGCCGCCCTGGTCGCCGAGTTGGCGACGGGACGGATCGGCGCGGCGTTGGACGTCACCGATCCGGAGCCGCTGCCGGCCGGGCATCCGCTCTGGCAGTTGCCCAACGTGCTGCTCACCCCGCACGTCGCCGGATCCGTGTACGGCCTGCTGCCCCGGGCCTATCGGCTGGTCGGGCAGCAACTACGCCGGTTCGTGGCCGGCGAACCGCTGGTCAATCTCGTGGTGGACGGCTACTGACCGGCCTGGTGGTCGGTGTCCTCGTCGAGGCGCTGGCCACTGGCGGCGACCAGTTTGCGCAGATCGGTGGCGCGTACGGCCGGCAGGCGGGTGTTGCTGCCGTCGACGAGCCGGACGACGGCCTGACCATTCTGGTCGGCGGTCAGCTCGGCGACCTGCGTCCAGGGGATGAGCCGCTGACCGAAGAGTGCCCGTAGGCGCAGACCCTGGGAGTCGGCGTCGGTGCCGGCCCGCCACGCCCAGACGCCGACCGCCAGCGGGATGAGCAGCACCGGAAGGAAGTACCACCGGGCGCTGGCCAGCGGCAGGGCACCGATGAACGCGACGACCGCGGCCACCCAGATTGCTTGGTTGTGTCGGAACCGCATGGTGTTGGCGCTGCTCACGCCTTGATTTTTGCACCCTCGTCGGTAGGCGGTGCCGGTGGGCGGGCCCGCTCGCGCCAGGCTGTCAACCTAGGTTGACGGGTGGCGACTATGTCAACTAAAGTTGACGGCATGAGTGATGTGGCGGATTTGGCCACGGCGGCCGGCGGCGCGGATGCCCGGGCCGGGCTACGGGCCACGCTGGCGCTGCGACGCCTGGCCGAGGCCCTGGAGGCGGCGCAGGTCGCCAACGCCCGACGGCAGGGCTGGTCCTGGCAGGAGATCGCCGACGCGCTGGAGGTCACCAGACAGGCCGTTCACAAGAAGTACGCCGGCCGACTGCCGGCACCAGGCTCACGGGAGGGTTAGATGTTCGAACGATTCACCGCTGCGGCCCGCGAGACGGTGATCAACGCCCGACGTACGGCCCAGCAGTTGGACCACGCGAAGGTTGGTACCGAGCACCTCCTGTTGGCGCTCCTGGCCGAGGAGGCCGGTATCGCCTGCACCGTGCTGCACCAGGCTGGCCTGGACCAGGCACGGGTACGCGCGGACGTGGAACGCCTGGCCGGTGCGCAGTCGAAGATCCTCGGTGAGGAGGACGCTGCGGCCCTACAGACGATCGGGATCGACCTCGATGCGGTGCTGGCCCGGGTCGAGGAGTCCCTCGGGCCGCAGGCACTGGCCGTGCCCCCACCGCCGACGTCCCGACGCGAGCGGCTGTGGCCCTGGCAGCGCACCGGACAGGGCGGATCCGGGTCGCCCGGACGCAGCCCCGGGTTCACCCCGCGGGCCAAGAAGACCCTCGAACTGGCGTTGCGGGAGGCCATCCAGTTACGCCACGGCTACATCGGCACCGAGCACATCCTGCTGGGTCTGCTCCGCGACAACGCCGGCCTGGCCGCCACGGTCCTTGCCGGGGCCGGTGTCACCGCCGACGCGTTGCGGGCCGCGACGCTCGCCGAGTTGGCCAAGGCCGGCTGAGCGGTACGCCGTGAAGACGTTGACGCGTACCGCGACGCCGGGACCGGTACCCCGCCGATCCGATACCACGGCCACCCGGCGACTTCTCGGCTGTGGTGTCCTGGCCGGCCCGATTTTCGTCGGCGCACTCCTGATCCAGGGCGTCACCCGGGCCGACTACGACCCGGTACGACATCCGGTCAGCTCGCTGGCGCTCGGCCAACTCGGGTGGATCCAGACCGCCAATTTCCTCGTCGCCGGTATGTTGGCGCTGGCCTTTGCCGTCGGCCTGCGTCGGGCGCTTCGACCGAGCCGGGGCGCGACCTGGGGACCGTTGCTGGTCGGGTGCTGGTCGGTCAGCCTGATCGGGGCTGGGCTGTTCGTCACCGACCCGGTGAGCGGCTTTCCGGCCGGTACACCCGATCAGCTCACCCGCCCGACTCTGCCCGGCACCCTGCACGACCTGGTGTCGATTCTCGGGTTCCTGGCCATCCCGATCGCCTTCGTCGTGCTCGCCCGACGGTTCGCGGCAGAGCAGCGGTGGGGGTGGGTGACCTACTCGGTCACCTCCGTGATCGTCTTTCTGGTGGCGTTCGAGCTCTCCAACCTGGCCTTCGCGCAGGTGGAGAGCCTGGTGGACTACGGAGGGCTGTTCCAACGCATCGCCATCGTCACCGGTTGTGCCTGGCTGACCCTGCTCGGCGTACACCTGCTCAGCCGGAAAGGCACGGCTGGAGGTCACGTCCGGTGATCTCGATCGACGGGTGGGAAGCGGAGTAGCGGGACGGTGGCGGACAGGCGAATCGCCGCCCACGGGACGCGACCCGGACGGGTCACGCCGTGGGCGGCGATTCGTGATGCCGCGAGGGCCGGGGAGGACCCCGGCCGCCGGGTCAGGACCGGGCGAAGCCCGGCATCGGGTACGCGGCCAGCAGGTCCCGCACCTCGCCGGCGATCCGGTCCAGGGTCGCCTCGTCGTTCTTGCCGGCGGCCGTGACCGCCTCGTCCATCCAGGCTGCCACCTGCGGCATCTGCTCCTCGGTGAGTCCCCGGGTGGTCAGCGCCGCGGTGCCGAGCCGGATACCGGACGGGTCGAACGGCTTGCGGGTGTCGTACGGCACGGTGTTGTAGTTGAGCTCGATGCCGGCGCGGTCCAGAGCCTGCGCGGCCGGCTTGCCCGCGATGTCCTTGGGGGTCAGGTCGGCCAGGATCAGGTGGTTGTCGGTTCCGCCGGAGGAGAGCGCGAAGCCGCGCTCGGTCAGGGCGGTGGCCAGCGCCTTGGCGTTGGCGACGACCTGGTGGGCGTAGCGCCGGAAGTCGTCGGTGCCGGCCTCCTTCAGGGCCACCGCGATGCCGGCGGTGGTGTGGTTGTGTGGGCCGCCCTGGAGACCCGGGAAGACCGCCTTGTCGATCTTGGCGGCGTGCTCGGCGGTCGTCATGATCATCGCACCGCGCGGGCCGCGCAGGGTCTTGTGCGTGGTGGTGGTGATGACGTCCGCGTAGCCGACCGGCGACGGGTGCGCCCCACCGGCGATCAGGCCGGCGATGTGCGCGATGTCGGCCACCAGCACCGCGCCGACCTCGCGGGCGATCTCGGCGAAGCCGGGGAAGTCGATGGTACGGGGCACCGCCGTGCCACCGCAGAAGATCACCTTCGGCTGCTCGCGCCGGGCGATGTCACGTACCTCGTCGAGGTCGATCCGACCGGTGTCCTGGGAGACGTTGTAGCGGACCGGGGTGAACCACTTGCCGGTGGCCGACACCGACCAGCCGTGGGTGAGGTGGCCGCCCATCGGCAGTGCCATGCCCATCACCTTGTCGCCGGGGGACAGGAAGGCCAGGTAGACGGCGAGGTTGGCCGGCGAGCCCGAGTACGGCTGGACGTTGGCGTGCTCGACGCCGAAGACGGCCTTGGCCCGCTCGATGGCCAGCGTCTCGATCTGGTCGATGTACTGCTGACCCTCGTAGTAGCGCTTGCCGGTGTAGCCCTCGGAGTACTTGTTGGTCAGGACCGTGCCACTGGCCTCCAACACGGCGTTGGAGACGTAGTTCTCGGAAGCGATCATCCGCAGCTTGTCGTGCTGACGCTGCGCCTCTGCCTCGATCAGGGCGGCGAGTTGCGGGTCCTCGGTGGTCAGGCTGGGGATCGGCGGTACGTGCATGAGCGTCCTCCTGGCAGGCGGCGGTGCCTAGCGGGGGTGCACCCAGGCGCGCGGTGCACTCCTCTTCGGTCGCTCCCCGGTGGTCGTTTCCACCTCGCTGCGCCAGTCGCGGGTACGGCGAAGATGTTATCCGTTGCGTCAACGACGTCATGTCAGTGCCCCGCACAGCCTGCTCATCCGGCCTTCCTGCCCCGGCTCGCGCCTTTCTCCAGCGTGCCGGATTGGTGTAGGTTCCCGTAGTTCACGCAAGGTCAATTGGCATCTGCATCCCGGTGGGCTCTGCCAACGCGACATCGACCGGTATCCGAGGAGCTACATGATCGCGCTGCATGTCCGGGACGCGGCGGCGACCGCCGTCATCTTCGGGTTCTTCGCCTCCAGTTGGTACGGCTGGGCCCAGGAAGCGCCCCCGGCGGCCTGGCGCAAGCGGCTGGCCACCGGCTCGATCCTCGCCATGCTCGTGGCGGTCGCCGGTGGACTGCTGGCCTGGCGACACTGGTCGGACGGTACGGCGTTCGACGCCGACACCAGTCGTACCTTCGGCATCGTGGTCGGTATCGAGTTCGGCCTCGCGGGCCTCGGCGCTGGAATTCTCGCCCTGCTTCGGCAGAGTGAAATGATCTCAGCCTGGATCGCGTTCGTCGTGGGCGTGCACCTGTTCCCGGTCGCCATACTGATCGACTATCCGCTGATCCACGTCGTGGCCGCCCTGATCACGCTGGTCTCGCTGGCAGCGGTTCCGGTGGCCCGCTTCCGTTCGCTGCGGGTGAGCGCGGTCGTCGGGGTCGGCACCGGCAGTGTGCTGCTCGTCGCTGCGGTGTCAACCGTGATCATCGCGCTGGTCGGTTACTGAGCAGGAATCGATCCCCATTAGGAAACAACCCTTTCTAATTTGAGGGTCGTGTCGCACGATGAAGGGCATGGCAGTCCGCGAGCACACTCATCCGTTCGTCGCCTACCAGCCTCCGCGCCGGCCGATCCCGGAGGGACTGGACCGGGTCAGGGCGTTGTACGACCACCTGGAGAGCCGACGCAGCGTACGGTTCTTCAGCCCCGACCCGGTGCCGGCCGAGTGCATCGAATGGGCGGTCCGCTGCGCCAACACCGCCCCCAGCGGCGCGCACCACCAGCCTTGGAAGTTCGTGGCGGTCTCCGACCCGGCGACCCGGCACGCGATCCGGGTGGCTGCCGAGATCGAGGAACGGCGCAACTACGACGGCGGCCGTATCCCGGCCGAGTGGCGGGCGGCGCTGGCACCGTTGGAGACTGACGCCGACAAGGGCTACCTGGACGTGGTGCCCTGGATCGTGGTCTGCTTCGCCGAGAAGCACACGCCGATGCCGGACGGCTCGCTACGCAAGAACTACTACGTCAACGAGAGCGTGGGCATCGCCTGCGGGCTGTTCATCGAGGCGCTGCACACCATGGGGCTGGCCACACTGACGCACACCCCCAACCCGATGGCCTTCCTGTCCCGGCTGCTGGGCCGACCGGCGCACGAACGGCCGTACATCGTGTTCCCGATCGGCTATCCGGCCGACGACTGCGAGGTGCCCGACCTGCGCCGTAAGCCACTGACCGAGGCGTTGGAGTTCTTCGGCTGACCGCCGCTGCCCACGCCCGCGCACGCCCGTCACCGCCCACGTCCGCCGCCGCTCTGGTCAGCGAGGGGTTCGAGGTCCGTCAGGCGGGGTCGCGCGGCCAGGCGACGAGGCGTCGTGGCGCGCACGGGCGGCCCGGATCTCACCGTCGTGTGCCTCGGCCCACCGGCCCACCGCGATCACCAGCGGTAGTAGTGACCGGCCGAGGTCGGTCAACGCGTAGTCGACCCGCGCCGCCACACCGTCGTTCTCGGTACGGCTCACCAGCCCGTCCCTGGTCAGCGTGCGCAACGTACGGGTGAGGATCCGTCGGCTCAGGCCGTGCACCGTACGGTCCAGTTCGTTGAATCCGTACGGCCGTTCGGCCAGCAGCGCCATGATCAGCAGACTCCACTTGTCACCGATGCGGTGCAGTACGTCCGTCGCCGCACACGAGGTGCGTTCCTGCACCGTGACCGGCACCGGGATGACCGGGGACATGAATGTGCCTTCTTTCGCGGCCTGGATTGTCGATCGAGGATCGAGCGTATCCGCGAACGGCGAAGGAGTATCGAGTGCGAACGCTGGTCATCACGGGCGGGACCGACGGCATCGGCAGGGCCCTCGCCCTGCACCATCTCGCCGAAGGCGATCGTGTCGTCGCCGTCGGCACCAGTCAGGCCAAGGGGCGGTCGCTCCTGGCCGAGGCCGCCCGCCTCGGCGCGGGTGACCGCTGCACGTTCGTGGCGGCGGATCTCAGCTCGACGACCGGCACGGTCTCGTTGGCCGAACAGTTGCGTCGGCAGCACCCGGTCATCGACGTCCTGGTGCTCGGTGCCTTTCGTTACCAGCTGACGCGACAGGAGACCGGGGAGGGATTCGAGCGCACCTTCGCGCTCTACGTACTGAGCCGGTTCCTGCTGGTCGAGGGCCTGCGCGACGCGCTGGAACAGGCGTCACGTCCGATCGTCGTGAACCTGTGCGGTACCGGCGGGATCAGGGCCGGGGAGTTGCACTGGGACGACCTCCAGCTACGCGAGGGATACCGCGCCTTCGCCGCCACCATGCAGGGTGCGCGCGCCAACGACCTGCTCGGTGCCGCGTTCGCCGCCGAGCATCCGGACAGCCCGATCCGGTACGTCCTGTACAACCCGATGTTCGTCGACACCGGACTTGCTGACCCGTTCCGGCAGCCGGTTCGAGGTGTGGTGAAGCTGCTGGCGAAGCTCTTCGCCACCCCGGTCGAGCGGGCGATCCGACCGATCACGGAGCTGATCGGTTCACCACCGGAGGCCGTGCTGTCCGCGTACCGGGTCCGCCGGAGGGTCGACGTCGCCGGCCCGGCCTTCGATCCGGTCGATGCGCGACGGTTGACCGCGAGGCTACGGGAGTTGACCGCCCCGTCGGGCAGGATGTCCGAGTGACCCACATTGCGCTGTTCCATTCCGTGTACGGGCTGCGTCCCGCCGTACTCGCCGCCGCCGGGCGGTTCCGCGCCGCCGGGCACCGGGTCGTCGCACCCGACCTGTACGGCGGGGAGGTGGCGACCACCGTCGACGAAGGGTTCGCGCTCATCGGGCGGATCGGCTGGGCGACGATCATGCAACGGGCCCGGGACGCGGTGCGCGACCTGCCCGACGACGCTGTCCTGGCCGGGTTCTCGATGGGTACGGGCGTGGTCAGCGGCCTGTTGGCCGAGCGCCCGGATACGGCCGGGCTTCTGCTCCTGCACGGCACCGGAGGTGAACTGGCATCGGCACGTGACGGCCTACCGGTGCAACTGCACATCGCCGAGCATGACGAGTACTTCGACGATGCGGAGGTCGCCGCCTGGCGGAAGGCCACGGCCGAGGCGGGCGCTGCGGCGGAGGTCTTCACCTATCCGGGGGTCGGTCATCTCTTCACCGATCCCGACACTCCTGACCATGACGAGGCGGCCAGCGTACTCACCTGGCAGCGCAGTCTGGACTTCCTCGACCGTTGCTGAGCCGGCCGCTGCCCCACATTGTGCTCATTGTGTAATTGCGGTTTCGCGTACGGTAGTCGTCGTGTGAGCATATCTATCTACTCCCACCCCATCAGCATCGAAGGGGGAGATATGGCGACGAAGAGCAGGCCAGCTGACAGGAGACGGGGCAAGGGCACCAAGGAAGGCCGTACGGACAACAGCGCGGCCGGGCCGCGGTCGTTCCTGGCTGACCTCGCAAGAGGGGTGACTCGGCTACTCCGTAGCTGATGCTGCGACGGCCACAGTAGAGGCATGGCGGTCCGGTGCGTACGACTGGGTAGTGTGCCATCCGTGACCGTGGAAGCGTTCGACATCTGGACCGGCGACGACATCGCAGACGAGGCCGGAGACCGCCCGTGGCGGCCAGCCGGGTGGGCCGATCCGGCCGGGCCGGGCATCGACGTGCGAACCTGGCCGAGGTCGCCACGGACCGGCCAACCGATGATCCACTGCTTCACGCTCTGGTTGCCCGAGGCGTACCGGCGGCGCGGACCCGACCTGGTCGCCGTCTCGGTGTTCCAGTGGAACGACGACTGCTACTTCAAGGAGCCACTGCCGGAGGTCGAGGCAGCCTTCGCCGGGCGACGCGTCGACGTCGTACAGCCGGACCATCCGTTCTGGGCCGAGCTTGCCGAGTCTCGGCGGCACCCACAGTTGCAGCTCGCCGACGACGGCGTCGCGTCGCTCGTCGCCATGGTGTGGCTGAACGAGACCGAGTTGAACGGGCCGCGCGTGGCCCGCCCGACGGCGGCCCCGGAGTTCGCCGACGGCGAGGCCGAAACCATGCATCTGAGGCAGCGGTACGGCGTCTTCGGGCCCCTGTGGCTGGTGACCCGTGACGACCCGAACGCCGGGGTGGCTCCGGTGCCCTTCCCAGAAGACGGCGGGGCCTACGTCGACGTGCCTGACCGGTGGGACATCTTCCACGACGAGCACCTGGGCGGCAGCGACATGTGCCCCGACGGTGTGCGAGAGGGCCTTTCCCCCTGGTACATCGAGGTCAACCGACTGGGCGGCCTCAGCCACGGGGGAGACCAGGACCTCGCCCTGGACCTCGACGCCAGGGCCTTCCTCGGCGACCTGACCAGCGGGGTGCTGATCCCGGAAGCCTAGCTAGTCGCTGTGGGGCAGGCCGTGTTCGTAGGCCCAGATGACCGCTTGAACCCGGTCGCGGAGGCCGAGTTTGGTGAGGATGCGGCCGACGTGGGTTTTGATCGTGCCTTCCGACAGGTACAGGCGGGCGGCGATCTCGGCGTTCGTCAGGCCGCGGGTGATGAGGCGGAGTACTTCGCGTTCGCGTTCGGTGAGTGGGGCGGATGACTTGTCGGGCGTGGGCAGCGACGGTGCCACGTGGTTGAGTAGGCGGCGGGTTGTGGAGGGGGCGATCACCGCGTCGCCTCTGTGCACGGTGCGGATGGCGTTCAGCAGGTCTGCGGCTGGGGCGTCCTTGAGGAGGAAGCCCGAGGCTCCCGCTCGGAGCGCGGCGAAGGCGTACTCGTCCAGGTCGAACGTGGTCAACACGATGATCTTCGGGCCGCTGTCCCGGCCGCCGAGCAGCGTGCGGGTGGCCTCGACGCCGTCCATGCGCGGCATTCGCACGTCCATCAGCACCACATCGGCGGTGACGGCTCGCAATCCAGCGAGAGCCTGTGCACCGTCGGCTGCCTCGCCGACGACGGTCATGTCCTCTTGAGCTTGGATGACCATGACGGTGCCGGTGCGGACCAGGTCTTGGTCGTCGACGACGTACACCCTGATCGTCACTGTCCATCCTCCCGGTACGGCAGGCGGGCCGTCACCGTGAATCCCCCGGCCGGGCCGGGGCCCACGGTGAGCGAGCCGCCCACTGCGGCCAGTCTCTCGCGCATCCCCGCGAGCCCGTTCCCGCCCGGACGGTGGTGATCGCGTTCCGGGCCGGCTGGATCGGGGGCCGCCGATCGAGCCGGCCCGCTGTCGGTCACGGAAACCACCAGGCCATCGGCGGTCCAGTCGAGCGACACGCCCGCTTCGGTGCCGGGGCCGGCGTGCTTGAGTGTGTTGGTGAGGGCCTCTTGCGCCACTCGGTACACCGTCAGCTCCATCCCTGGGCCGATCGGGTGGGGTCGACCGCGCCTCGCCAGTGCCACCGCAAGTCCTGCGGCGCGCGTCCTGTCCACCAGCGTGTCCAGCTCGGCCAATCCGGGCTGAGGGGCCGGTGGCTGAGGGTCCGGTTCCGAGCCGGGCACGGGACGGGCGGCATCGGGTGAGAGGCTGGTGTCGGTGCGGAGGACGCCGATCAGGCCACGCATCTCCGTGAGCGCCTGGCGGCCGGTCCGTTCCACAGTGGAGAGCACGTCCGCCGCCCGGTCGAGGGCGTACTGGCCGCCTCTGGCCTGGGAAACGATCACGGCGAGGCCGTGGGCGACGACATCGTGCATCTCGCGGGCGATCCTGGCCCGTTCTGCGAGCGTGGCACGGGCGGCGGCGTCACGACCCTGCGCCTCCAGCAGCGCGATGTAGGCGAGTTGCGTCCTACGGTAGAGGCCCAGACTCCAGGCCGTCACCACGATCGCGAGGAGCAGCCCGAGCAGCAGCCACGGGTTCGGGCCCAGGTGAGCGGCTGCCACGCTCGCGTCGGTGGCGAACCTCCAGGCCACCACTGCGGCCCCCGCGATGCCGGCCGCCAGGGGGAGGTACCGCCGGGCGTAAGCGGTGCAGGAATACACGGCGACGGGGAAGACCAGCACGGTCGGCAGGAGCAGGAACAACCCGGTCACGGCGACCTGCACCGCGAAAGCGGCGCACATTGTCAAGAACCCGGCCACGGTACGGCGCCACGCCAGCGCGACATGGGCCGCCACGCCTGCCCCCACCAACACTGCCGCCCGCACGCCGGGCACCGACAGCAACGCGATCATGGCCGCCGAGGCGAGCAACGGGACCCCCGCCACAAAGGCCATCACGATGTCGGCCCGTGGCGGCGCAACCCACCCCTTACTCACGCCTCTCTCCTCGCCATCGAGCCACCCGCGTCCACCATTTCACACACCGTGACGCACCTTCGGGGCGGTGGCTTGCTGGTAGGCCAGGGTGGCACCACCTACGGCCAGCCCGAACAACAGCCACGATCCGTAGATCAGCCCCACCATCACCAGCCCGGCGGTGTCGACGAGGTCGATCGGGCCGTCCGTGACGCCGAGCACATCAGCCAGCACTCCGAACGCCGCCAGGCTGCCCATTGTCGTCAGCGCCGCGGCTCCGGTCCAACCACCCACCAGAACCAGCCGTCGCGGCAACCGCCTTCCCCAACTCTGCACCAGCGCCAGCGACCCAACGGCACCGATTGCCATCGCTGCCAGCTCACCCACGGGAAGCCCCTGGTCGAACCCCGTCGGGCGGAGAATCTCGCCGCCGAGCCACCAGTAGAGCTTGGCCACGGGATAGACGAACGCCAGCCCGAACGCGGTGTACCCGAGCCAGACGCCGCCCGGCGCCCGCGTACGCCTGAGGAGGAGCGCACCGACCAACGCGGTGGCGGCCAGGCTGAGCGCCCGTACCAACATCCCCGCCCAGTCCACCTGCGAAAAGTCACCAGCCGGTATCCCGGTGACCCAGAAGAACGCCCGAAAACAGTCGAGCACCAGCCCCGACGCCGACCAGAGCAACCCCAACGCCGCGATCCAGCCGATCGCGATCGGCCTGGCGAGCACCGTGAAGAGTGCACCCAGCAGCGTGGCCACCACGGTCACCCAGTCCGGCGCGAACCCCCTGGTGTACGGCAGTGCGGGAACGGCAACGGTGGCAAGCGTCGCTACCAACGTCATGAGAGAGGCGACCAGCGCCGCACGATTGATCGTCATGCCATGACGATCCCGCTACCCCACCGAGCACCGCGTCTCGCTCAAGTCCGCACTAGAAGCGACCTCAGAGGTATTGACAACCAGGCCGCAGGGGATGGCACGAACCGACCCGAAGCAGCCGAACGCCTTGGGCCCACCTCGAACGACACGCAAAGGGCGGGGTGCGCTGGGACCAGTTTTCTCCTGTCCCGGGAAACCACCTGGGGACCAAGCCAGGCCTGTTTAGTGGCTTGCCAGCCTGAACGCTGATTGTTTTGGTCTCCGCCACCGAGAGGGATGGTCCTTGTCAGCCTGTCGAGCTGGGTGCGTAAACGGGGCAGGGGGCCGTCGCATCCGGCTGAAGCCGGCGGGAGCGCAGGCGGGGCAGCTCGACAGCCTCCGCAGCAGGAATCCCTGACCGCCGGGAAGCCTCCTGGGTGCGGTCTGGCGACAAGAACGGTTCACAAATCATCGGTGGTGTGCCGGTGGTGGCGGGGGATCCAGCCGAGGAAGCGTTGGTGGAGGGTTCGTGGGTCGGGTCCGGTGTGGGGGTTGATGTCGTGTAGGTCGGTGACGGCTTGTTGGTGGAGGGTGGCGAGGTGGAGGGTGAGTCCGATGTGGTTGTCGGCGTACTGGTGGAGTAGGGCGAGGCGGGCTGGTCCGCAGGGCCAGGGGTGGGCGCAGGTGCGGCAGAGCCAGAGGGGTGGGATGGGTTGGTGTCGGGGTTGGTGGGTCATGTGGGTTTGAGTGGTCGGGTTACTGCGCCGGGGAGGGTGAGGGCGGTGAGTTGTACGGCGGCGGTGCGGGGCCAGCGGCCGGGGAGGAGTCGGCTGGTTTCCCAGCCGGTGAGTTGGACCATGGGGGTGGTGTTGTCGATCTGGAGGATGGTGCCGACGACGGTGACTTCCATGCGGAGTGAGCCGGTGCCGGGGGTGTAGTGGGTTTCGGGGATGGTGATGGTGTCGCCGGGTTGGACGAGGGCGCGGACCCGGGCGGTGAGTTCGCTGGCGGTTGGTGGCACTGGGTTGCTGTTGGCTGGTGTGGTCACGGGATGGACCGCCGGTTGGGCTCTTGCTGGTGAGTGGTGGGGCTGGTGTCTCCGGCCGGTTGTGTTTCCGGTTCGACGGCGTCGCCCGGTTCCGGCTCGGTGGCCGGTTTCAGCTTGGTGGTCGGGTCCGGCTCTGGACGGCGTACGGGATAGGGAATCTGCTCGAAGTCGCCACTGAACACGGGCGGCTCCCTTCTCTCATGTCTTTTATGGAAATTGCACGGACTGGGCCGCCGCCGATCGGGCGCGGGAGATGATTCGACGGCGGCCCCCGTACGGATGTGTCCCTTGTGCAGTCTTGCCGGACTGCCACATCCGATAGCTGCACTTTCCTCGCCGTACCACTAATGTCGGTAGCCATAACGCGGCCACCACCAGCGCGTCTTTGGGGAAAATTCTGCCCGTATCCCGTTTGTACGGAGGATGTACGTGACACCGTCACCCATGCTCGAACACTTCGGAGAAGAATTGAAGGTCGCCCGTGCCGAAGTGGGTATGTCGCAGGCGCAACTCGCCGAAGCGATCAACTATTCACCGGCCATGGTCACCAAGGTGGAGAACGGGGAGCGCCGCCCGAGCGCCGATTTCGCGAAGCGCTGCGATGCGGTCCTCGGCACCAATGGCCTCTTCACCAGAATCCAGCGGCGACTCAGCCGAGAAACGATCATGTCGTGGTTCCAGGAATGGGCCGGCATCGAGGAGGAGGCGACGGCGCTGCGCTGGTTCGAGCCGCTCTATGTGCCGGGCCTGTTGCAGACCGAGGCGTACATGCGGGCGGTGCTGTCCGGGCCGGGGCTGCTCTCCAAGGAGGAGGTTGAGCAGCAGGTCGCGACCCGGCTGGATCGGCAGGAGATCCTCACCCGGGACAATCCACCCCTGCTCACCGTGGTCGTCGACGAGATGGCTCTCTATCGGCGGATCGGTGGACCGGCGGTGATGCGGGAGCAACTGCTGCACCTGGTCAAGGTGGGGGAGTCGCTGCCCCGGGTGCATATCCACGTCGTGCCCCGGTCGGTCGAGGCGTACGTCGGCCTCGACGGGCCGTTCGTGATCGCCACACCACCGACCGGAGAGGATATCGTCTATGCGGAGGGACAACTCCACGCCCGCATCTTCGACTCCGCGCCGGACCTGAAGGCGGCGGTCCGACTGTGGGAGTCGATCCGGAGCGTGGCGCTGTCGCACCAGCAGTCCCTGGAACTGATACTGAAGGCGGCGGAGACATATGGACCTGACCAGCGCGAAGTGGCGCAAGAGCACCCGGAGCAATAGCGCCGGAGGCGCCTGTGTGGAGGTGGCCGACGGTCTGCCGGGCGTGGTCGGCGTACGGGACAGCAAGGATCCGTACGGTCCGGTGTTGGTCTTCGGTCCCGATGCCTGGCGGGCCTTCGTAGCGGACGTAGCCGTCCGAGGCTGAACGCTCGGACGGTCCCCAGAGAAGTCGTCAGTCCGGTTCCGGTAGCTCGGATCCGCGCAGCTCCATGACGTGACTGGTGACGGTGAAACGCGGGCGCGTCGCCCTGAGAGTTACGGCCCGCTGACGACGTTCGCCAGCGGCTCGCCCGCCGTGTACCGCCGGACCTGGTCGACCAGCAGTCGGCGGGCCCGGGGTGCCAACGCGGCGGTCAGACCGCCGACGTGTGGGCTGATCAGGACGTTCGGCGCGGACCACAGCGGGTGGTCGGCGGGCAGCGGCTCGGGTTCGGTGACGTCCAGGGCGGCGTGCAGCCGGCCCGCGTTGAGTTCCGCGAGCAGCGCCTCGGTATCCACCACCCGGCCCCGCGCCACGTTCACCAGCAGCGCGCCGTCGGCCATCCTCGCGAGGAAATCCTTGTTCACCATGCCCTCGGTCTCCGACGTCAGCGGGGTGGCCAGGATGACGACATCTGCCTGCGGCAACATTTCCGGGAGTTCGGAGATCGGTCGTACGCCGGGTCGGGCGCTCCGGGCCACCCGGCTGATCTCCACCTCGAACCCGGCCAGCCGGCGCTCGATCGCGGCACCGATCGAGCCGTACCCGACGATCAGCACCCGGGAGTCGGCCAGCCCGGTCGACCAGCCCAGGGCCCAGCGGCCCTCGCCCCCCGCCCGGACGAAGTCCGGCAGCCGACGCCGGACGGCCAGCGTGAGCGCCACCGCCAGCTCGGCGGTGGCCGTGTCGTGTACGCCCCGACCGTTGGCCAGGATCAGGCCGGGCCGCAGGTACGGCAGGACGTGGTCGTAGCCGGCGGTAACGGTCTGCACCACCTTGAGCCTGGGCATCCGGGCGATCGGCTCGCAGAATCGCGGATCGATGATCCCGTACGGAAGTGCATAGAACTCGACATCGTCCAGGTTCTCGGGCACGGGCTGAGTTCCGTCGTACAGGGCGACGTCGAGATCGTCGAGGTCGGCCACCGCGTCGGGATGAGAGATCAAGTAGCGCACGGTGACAGTCTTGCTGTTTCCACCGCAATCCGACAGCGGTTCGACCCGTACGAGTTGAGTGAGGCAGGCGACACCACGGACCACCGGGTTTGCTAGCCACCGGGTTTGCTAGCCAACGAGCGCATCAAGCTTGCGTGCGGGCTGTTGCCGTTGGCATGCCCCGCTGGCTGCTGGCGTCGGCATGTCCTGCTGGCTCGCTGTCGAGCTGCCTCGTTTGTGCTACCAACTCGACAGTCACCGGGCAAGGAACCCCCGATCCACTCAGCGGAGGGCTCAGCGGCGCGTCGTAGGGGCCGATGGACGAGCACGTCGAACCGGCCGATCGGTCCCCGCTCGTCCTCGAAGAGAAAGCCGTCGTCCTCCTCGCCATGTTGCGCGGTACGCGTTGAAGACATCTCGCAGGACAGCAGGAGCGGCCATGGCTGCGTACCCTACCGTCGCCGATCGGTTCCGGTCGGGCCACCGTAGCTGGCGGGGAGGATGTCATGGCGGGGCCGACACCTGGGCAGGTCGAGCACTGACCGACCACCTCGGTGCGTTGTGCGAACTCCACGATCGTTCGATGTCCGGAACCCACCGGGGTCCGTCCCAGGACTGGGAGACCGCGATGGCCACCGTCGAGTCGTTGACCGGTCTGCGGCTCGACGCTGACTGGTTCCGTCGTCCGCAGTTGCTTGCGAAGGTCGACTCCCGCTAGCCGCGTCCGGCGGTGCCGGGGATGGACCTACCCGGTAACAAATTTCCCTATCGCTCCCTATCCGAGCTAGGTTGGGGAGTGATGAGTAATGAAATGTACTCGGTCGAGCAGGTCGCTGACCTGCTCGGGCTGCACGTGCGTACCGTGCGCGGCTACATCCGTACCGGTCGGCTCAGGGCCGTACGGATCGGCAAGCAGTACCGGATCGCCCGTGCCGACCTCGACGCGCTGACCGGACGGCAGCAGTCGGCACCGGCCCGGCCCGCCGGCATCCCTCCCGTAGAGGTGTCGAGCATCGTGCAGATCGACGCCATCGACCGGGCCGCCGCCGACCGGTTGACCACATTCGTCCTGGCCGGGGCGAACACCGCCAGCGACCCTGCGCATCCCCTGCGCATCCAGACCGTCCATGACGAGGAGCGGAGCCGTATGAAGATCGTGATCCTGGGCGGGGCTGCCGACACCGCCGAGGTGCTGCACCTGGTCGAAGCCGTACTCGACGGCGACAACGGCCTGCTCGCCGGGGAGGTGAACGGTGCCTGACGAAATCCAGGAGCGAGCCGGGGCGTCGGTGCTGGTGTGCGACCCGGACGGCCCGTCGGTGGCCACCGAGCAGGACGCGCTGGACCTGATCGGCGCGGCCTTCCTCGGCGCACAGGTGGTGGCAGTGCCGGCCAGTCGGCTTGACGAGCGGTTCTTCTCCCTGGGCACCCGCGTCGCAGGCGAGATCATGCAGAAGTTCGTCAACTACCGGCTGAGGCTGGTCATCGTCGGTGACATCTCCCAGCACCTCGTCGCCAGTTCGGCGCTGCGTGCCCTGGTCACCGAGTCGAACCGCTCGGACCACATCTGGTTCGTACCCGACCTCGACGCGCTCGACGCCCGGCTGAACGGCATTGATGTGTCCCGGGCGACAGGTTCCTAACCGCCCCACCTCACAAGGTTCCGACGAACTGACTCATGTGGTAGGCGGTGCTTCGGTTGTCGAGGGTCCGGGTCCACTTCGAGACCATCAGGTGGAGATTATTCGGAGCGCTGGTGGACCAGGGGTGGATGAAGCCGCCGTACAGTCCGGGTTCCTGCCAGGGGTAGACCTGGATCTTTTCGCCTGTCCAGACCTGGTCCGGCCCGCCCGCCGTGCGGGTCACGATGCAACCGGTGACACAGTTGAGGTAGGCCATCGCCCAGGTGCCGTCGCTGAGCCGCCGTACCGAGGGCTCACCGAAGCGGCCGGTCAGGATCGGAGTGCACGGTCGACCCCAGCCCCAGTTGCTGCCGTTCCAACCCCAACCCTCGTACGACTCGGGATAGAACAGTCGGTCCCAGCGGACCCGACGCAGCATCATCGGACCGTCCTGGCGACCGGAGCGGACCGAGAACACGTACACCCAGTCGCCGTGGCGTTGCATCGTCCACATCTGGAACGGGTCGGCATTGTTGTCGGTGTTCCACCACTTCAACGGCGTACGGATGAAGTCGTTGCCGTTGTCTGAGAAGGCGAGGCCGGCGTAGCGCGACTTCCAGTGCGGCCCGGCCGGTCCGGCGGAGTTCCAGTTCTCGATGCTCATGTACGAGATCAGCTGGCGGCCGGTCTCCGGGAAGCTGATGCCGTCGTTGGGGATGACGGTGACCTCCCAGAGGCCGTCGATGCCGATCCCGTTGTGGCCGTTGTGCATCAGCTCTGGAGCGCGGCCGTTGCCGGCGACCCGGGCCGCACTGTCGAAGACGACCCCGCCGGGTGCGCCCGGGTGGACGTTGGAGCGCAGCATCACCGGCGACCGCCAGTCGTTCGGCAACGGCGGGCCCTCCGGCCATGGGGTGTTGAACGTGTCGCCGAAGAGGTAGCCGATCGAGCCGTTCTCCAGCACGTACGGGACGCCGAGGTCGGTGCCGGCCACCTGCCATCGGCTGTTGGTGTCGAGGTCCGCGCCGGTGAGGCGCTTTTTCCAGGTCGCCGCCTGGGCGGCACCGGGGCGGATCAGGGAAGGTGCGACCGCGCCGGCCAGGCCGGCGACGGCGACCTTCCCGAGGAACGAACGACGGGCGAGTGCCATGAGCAACCCCTCCACCGGTACGAAGACCGAATGCGGGTCTGTGGATTCAACGGCTCTGTCTCACATACTAAGCGAGACAGAGCCAACAAATACTGCCGCGACATACAGTGGCTTCCGAGGCTGTGTTCGTCCATACAGGACTTGACGGCCTTCGGCCCGCCAGTGATCATTGCGATGAGTTTCCATCAATGGAAGGAAGGTGCGGATGAAGATCCGTCGGTATCTGATGGCGCTGGCGACAGGATTCGCCGTCCTGGTCGGTGGCGTAGTAGTGGCGCCCGCTCCTGCGCAAGCCGCGGTTGACTGGGACCTGACCTACTCTTCCTGGGACGCGGTGGGCTCCTGGGGGTACGGCTCCTGGTGGTCTTGCGGTGATCGAGTGTGCCTGGAGGTCAACGTCAAGGACACCGCTGCGGACGGCAAGGGCGCAGGCGTGTGTTTGAGAGCGAAGTACAATGATGGCGGCCGGCGGGACGAGCAAGTGCACAACAGCGGTGGCAATGGCTCAACGAAGACCGTGACCTACAGCTTCGCCGGCAACGTCTTTGAAATTGATGGCGGGGAATATGTTGGAAGCGCTGCGACCAGCTGCTTCGCCGGGAGTCTTATCTACTGAGCTGTGGCTCGGTGATCGCGCTGCTGCTTGCTTGACCGGGAAACCGGTATGAGTTGTGGTGGCGGCGACGGATTTTCATCCGCGCCTTCCTTTTGTGGATGAAAACTCATCGCCATGATCATTTGGCGTGTCGAGGAACGTCAAATCCTGTGTGGACGAACACAGCCTCGAGAGTCACCGTCTGTCGTGAGCGCTTCGCCAGCACTGCCGGCCATAGTCAGCGATTCCGGTGCGGACCGACCCACTCTCAACGGCTGCCGCATCGGGACCGGCAACGGGTCCTTGCCGCGCTTTAGCCCACAGTGGAACGTCGCCACGGTCGGCAGTTCGGTACCGCCACGTTCGCTGGGCGGTCCAGCCTGGCACGAGCAGGCTCCGCGCGACCCGGATCAGGAACACTTGCCGCCGGTGCGGGTAAATACTGGCCGGTTACCTGGTCCTGGCGGGCCTGTACGACGGCAGCCGGCGGTCGAACTGCACCGCATGGTGGTGCACCCCCGCATCCCACGGCTACGAACATCACCTCGCTCGCCGGGTAAGGAAGGGCCCCTTCTTATGCAAAAACGAGAAGAAGGGGCCCTTCCTTACCTCACTCGGGGACGCGGCGGTACGCGCCGTCGCTGGCCGAGGTGGCCATCGAGGCGTACGCCCGCAGCGCGGCGGAGACCGGACGCTGCCGGTCGACCGGCGTGTACGGCCGGTCGCGCTTCTCCTGGGCGATCCGGCGGGCGTCCAGCACCTCCGGTGCCACGTTCAGCTCGATCGACCGGCCCGGAATGTCGATGACGATCTCGTCGCCGTCCTCCACCAGGGCGATCAGCCCACCGCCGGCCGCCTCCGGGGAAACGTGTCCGATGGAGAGGCCGGAGGTGCCGCCGGAGAACCGGCCGTCGGTGATCAGGGCACAGGCCCGGCCCAGGCCGCGTCCCTTGAGGAACGAGGTCGGGTAGAGCATCTCCTGCATGCCCGGCCCACCCTTCGGGCCCTCGTAGCGGATGACCACCACGTCACCGGCGACGACCTTCTTGCCGAGAATCGCCTCGACCGCGGCCTCCTGCGATTCGTACACCTTGGCCGGGCCGGTGAACCGCCAGACCTCCTCGGGCACGCCGGCGGTCTTGACCACGCAGCCGTCCGGTGCGAGGTTGCCGGAGAGGATGGCCAGCCCACCGTCGGCGGTGTAGGCGTGCTCCCGGTCCCGGATGCAGCCTTCAGCGGCGTCGGTGTCCAGGGTCGCCCACCGGTTGGTGGTGGAGAACGCCTCGGTGGTGCGTACCCCGCCGGGAGCGGCGTGGAACAGCTCGATCGCCTCCGCGGTGGCCGAGCCGCTGCGGATGTCCCAGTCGGAAAGCCACTGGTCGAGGCTGGGGGAGTGTACGGAGTGCACGTCCCGGTGCAGCAGCCCGACCCGGTCCAGCTCACCGAGGATGGCCGGGATGCCGCCGGCCCGGTGCACGTCCTCCATGTGGTACTTGGGGCTGTTCGGGGCCACCTTCGCCAGGCACGGCACCCGGCGGGAGATGGCGTCGATGTCGGAGACGTTGAAGTCGAGTTCGGCCTCCCGGGCGGCGGCCAGCAGGTGCAGCACCGTGTTGGTGGAACCGCCCATCGCCACGTCGAGCGCGACGGCGTTCTCGAAGGCGGACCGGCTGGCGATCGACCGGGGCAGTACGGAGGCGTCGTCGTTGTCGTACCAACGCTTGGCGATCTCCACGATGGTGCGGCCGGCCTCGACGAAGAGCGACTTCCGCGCGGCGTGGGTGGCCAGCGTCGACCCGTTGCCGGGCAGCGCCAGACCGATCGCCTCGGCCAGACAGTTCATCGAATTGGCGGTGAACATGCCCGAGCACGATCCGCAGGTTGGGCAGGCGGAACGCTCGATGGTGTCCAACTGCTCCTCGGTGACCGCGTCGTTCGACGAGGCGATCATCGCGTCGATCAGGTCGATCTTGTCGTGGACGATGCCCTCGATGGCGACCGTCTTGCCGGCCTCCATCGGACCGCCGGAGACGAAGATCGTCGGAATGTTGAGCCGCAGCGCGGCCAGCAGCATGCCCGGCGTGATCTTGTCGCAGTTGGAGATGCAGACCAGCGCGTCGGCGCAGTGCGCGTTGACCATGTACTCGACCGCGTCGGCGATCAGCTCGCGGCTGGGCAGCGAGTAGAGCATGCCGCCGTGGCCCATCGCGATGCCGTCGTCCACGGCGATCGTGTTGAACTCCCGCCCGACCCCGCCCGCCTCGGCCACCGCGTCAGCTACCAGTCCGCCGAGGTCCTTGAGGTGCACGTGACCGGGTACGAACTGGGTGAAGCTGTTGGCGATGGCGACGATGGGCTTGCCGAAGTCGTTGTCGGTCATCCCGGTGGCTCGCCACAGGGCGCGGGCACCGGCCATCGTCCGGCCGTGTGTGGAGGTCTTCGACCGCAGGTCAGGCATTCGCCAAGTGTGGCACCACCGCTGCACCATCGACGAGGCGCAGTCGAGCCGTCCATCCATCGGGACATCTGACGTGAACAGGTACTCCGATACCCGGTCCCCCATCGGCGGGACGGATCCGGCAGAGTTGATTCGTGCAACTCGCCTCGGGAATGGTGGCCGGTGCGGCGACGAGTGGCGTCGCGGCCGTCCTCGGCGCGTCGATGCTGGTCGTGTCGGCGCGCCGGCAGACCGGTCCACGGGTTCCCGCCCAGTGGTTGCTGGCCGTCGGTGGTGGCCTGGCCGCCCTCAGCGTGGTCGTAGGCCTGGTCGGGACGGTGATCCTGGCGGACGGATGGTCGCAGCACCAGGCACAGCGCGGCACCCTCAGCACCGTCGTCGCCACCGGGATGACCCTGGCCGGACTGGTGCTCTGTGTCGGTCTGCTGCGGCTGCCCAGCGTCGCCGAGACCACGGCCTCGGCGGTACGTCTCATCCTCGACGGATTGGTGATCGCCACCGCGCTGTGGTTCGTCGGATGGGTGCTGGTCTCCGAGCCGACCCGACTGCTGGGCGACCCCGTACCGCTGTTCTGCGCACCGGTCCTGCTGGCCACCGTCACCGCCGCCGAAGCGGCCGGCCTGACCGTCATCGTCGCCATCCGGGCACTGCGCCCCAGGTCCGGGCTGACCTGTATCGGCTGCGGCGTCACCGTGGTGACGGTCGCCGGCCTGGGCGTCGCGGCCGGGATCTGCCAGCTCGGGGTGAACCTGACCGTGGTCAGCGCCGTAGTGCTGCCGGTCGGCCTGATGATGATCCATCTGGCCAGCCGTACGGACGAGGCCAGCGGTGGGGTCGCCTTCGACGTCCTGCGGGGGGCCAGCGGATACGCCTTCCTGCCGATGCTGGCCATGGCCGTCTCCGCGATGTACCACCTCATGCGGGGCGGCGACTTCGACCTGCCCGGCATCGTCTCCGGCAGCGCGGAGGGCTTCGCGCTGGTGGCCCGGCAGTACTTCGCCCTGCGCGACGTGCACGGATATGCCGGCCGGTTGGCCGAACGGGAGGCGCACTTCCGCGAACTCGCGCACACCGACCCGTTGACCGGACTGGCCAACCGGCGGGGGCTGCTGCGCGCCCTGCACAACGAGGGGGCCTCCGGCTCGCCCCGGGTGCTGCTCGGTCTGGACCTCGACGGCTTCAAGAACGTCAACGACATACGTGGGCACGATGTTGGCGACGCGGTGCTGGTCGAGGTGGGCCAGCGGCTGCGGGCCAACCTACGCCCCGGTGACGTGGCGGCCCGGCTCGGTGGTGACGAGTTCGCCGTACTCCTGTCGGCCTGTCCGGAGGAGGCGCAGGGCGCGGCGGAGCGGCTGCTCGAAGTGATCGGCCGCCCGTACGACCAGGTGGACGGGCAGATCTTCCTGTCGGTCAGCATCGGCCTGGCCGGTGACCCGGCGACGCCGGACGTGGAGGCGCTGCTGCGCAACGCCGACCTGGCCCTGCGCTACGCCAAGCAGCAGGGCAAGAACCGGATCGAGCGGTACGACGTCGCCTACGACCAGTTGCTGCGTCGCCGTACCACGCTGGAGCACGAGTTGCGCGGCGCGATCGAGCGCGGCGAACTGCGGTTGGCGTTCCAGCCGGTGGTGGCGGTGCCGTCGGTACGGCCGGTGGGGGCGGAGGCGCTGCTGCGCTGGCACCACCCGGAACTGGGCCAGGTACGCCCGGACGAGTTCATTCCGCTGGCCGAGGAGTGCGGAATGATCTCGAAACTCGGGGCGTGGGTGCTGGACCAGGCCTGCCAGCAGCTCTCCCGGTGGCTGGCCGACGGGCACGACGTCTGGGTCTCGGTGAACGTGTCGCCGCGTGAACTGCATGCCCCGGAGTACGTCGTGCAGGTGGCCGAGGCGTTACGGGCCCACCGGGTCCCGCCCCAGCGGCTCGTCCTGGAGATCACCGAGCACGTCGTGGCGACCGACCTCGACGAGTTGATCCGCCGGTTGACCGTGCTGCGGCTGACCGGGGTGCGCATTGCGCTGGACGACTTCGGCACCGGCTACTCGTCACTGGGGCAGCTGCGCCGGCTGCCGATCGACATTCTGAAGATCGACCACAGTCTGGTGTCGGAGCCGGACGGGACCCCCGGGACGACCGACCTGCCCGGCCGACCCGTCGCTCCGATGGTCGACGTGGTGGTACGGCTCGGCCACCAGTTGGGACTGGAGGTGATCGCGGAGGGAGTGACCAATCCCACGGAGTTGGCCTCCGTGGTCGGTGCCGGTTGCCGGTTCGGCCAGGGGCAGCTGTTCGGTTGGGGCGTACCGGCGGAACACCTGGAAGCGATGCTCGACGCGGCGACCTCCCCGGGTGCGCGCCCCGTACCGGCACCCCGTACCGCGTCGCTGGGGGCTGTCGCGCCAGCTGAGACCCCCGACTCGGACAGCCCGGCCGACCAGGACGGCAGCGACACCGCCCAGCAATATCTGCCGCCCAAGATGTGAGATCAGTTGACTCAGGGCGTGAGATGCGTCAGGCTAGCCCCATGTCACCGACCAGGTCGTTCCGAGTACTTCCCTGAGCGCACTCTCCTGTTCGAGAGTGCGCTGACCCCCGTGCATCTGCACGTGGGTCTTTTTTATTGGCATCGTCACACCTCATTCGGGGCGGGCTCTCGCCCGCGTTGCACGTCTACAGAACCACCACCGACCCGAGCCGAAGGCCTGAATCGCCATGACCACCAGACCCACCCCTGAGACACTCGCCAACTCCGTCCGACGGAGTCGGTCCGGCGCCGAGGGCGCCGCCGATTCCGCGAGCCAGCCCAACCCGGCCGTCGCGCCGACCCCCGCCACCGTCGCGGGGGCGGCGGCGCAGGCCCCGGCCGTACGGACCACCGCTCCGCTCCAGGTCTCCGGGGCCGGCTCGCTCGTGAAGTCGCTTGAGGCGCTCGGCGTCGAGGTGGCGTTCGGCATTCCCGGTGGCGCGATCCTGCCGGCCTACGACCCGCTCTACGACTCGTCGCTGCGGCACATCCTGGTCCGCCACGAGCAGGGGGCCGGGCACGCCGCGACCGGCTACGCGCAGGCCACCGGCAAGGTGGGTGTCTGCATCGCCACCTCCGGCCCAGGTGCCACCAACCTGGTCACGCCGATCGCCGACGCCTACATGGACTCGGTGCCGATCGTCGCGATCACCGGCCAGGTCGCCCGCCCCCTGATCGGCTCGGACGCGTTCCAGGAGGCCGACATCCAGGGGATCACGCTGCCGATCACCAAGCACAACTTCCTCGTCCGGAGCGCCGAGGAGATCCCGCAGGTGCTGGCCGAGGCGTTCCACCTGGCGTCCACCGGTCGGCCGGGCCCGGTCCTGGTCGACATCCCGAAGGACATCCTCCAGGCGCAGACGACGTTCAACTGGCCGCCGGTGCTCGACCTGCCCGGCTACCGGCCGACCCTGCACCCGCACGGCAAGCAGATCCGCGAGGCGGCCCGGTTGATCGCCACCGCCAAGCGGCCGGTGTTCTACGTCGGTGGTGGCGTGCTCAAGGCCGGTGCCACCGAGGGACTGCGCCGGCTGGCCGAGCTGACCGGCGTCCCGGTGGTGACCACGCTGATGGCCCGGGGTGCCTTCCCCGACTCGCACCCGCAGCACCTGGGCATGCCCGGCATGCACGGCACGGTGGCCGCGGTCTACGGCCTACAGAAGGCCGACCTGATCGTGGCGCTGGGGGCCCGGTTCGACGACCGGGTGACTGGGCAGGCCGACTCGTTCGCGCCCGGCGCGACGATCGTGCACGCCGACATCGACCCGGCGGAGATCGGCAAGAACCGGGCCGTCGACGTGCCCATCGTCGGCGACGCCCGGCACGTCATCGAGGAACTGATCACGGCGGTCACGGCGGAGCAGTCCGCCAGCCGGAGCAACGACTGCACGGACTGGTGGGCCCAGCTCAACGACCTGCGCGAGCGTTACCCGCTGGGCTACGACGAGCCGGCCGACGGCACGCTGGCCCCGCAGTACGTGATCAAGCGGATCGGCGAGATCGTCGGACCGGACGCGATCTACGCCGCCGGTGTCGGGCAGCACCAGATGTGGGCGTCGCAGTTCATCTCGTACGAGAAGCCGCACACCTGGCTCAACTCCGGCGGTGCCGGAACGATGGGTTACGCCGTGCCGGCGGCGATGGGCGCCAAGGTCGGCAAGCCGGACACCGTCGTGTGGGCGATCGACGGTGACGGCTGCTTCCAGATGACCAACCAGGAGTTGGCCACCTGCGCCCTGGAGGGCATCCCGATCAAGGTTGCGGTGATCAACAACGGCAACCTGGGCATGGTGCGGCAGTGGCAGACCCTGTTCTACGGGGAGCGCTACTCCAACACCGAACTGGGCACCCACAAGCACCGCATCCCGGACTTCGTCAAGCTTGCCGAGGCACTGGGCTGCGTCGGCCTGCGCTGCGAGAGCGCCGCTGACGTGGACAGGACCATCGAGGCTGCGATGGCGATCAACGACGCCCCGGTCGTGATCGACTTCGTGGTGGGCAAGGACGCCATGGTGTGGCCGATGGTGGCCGCCGGCACCAGCAACGACGAGATCATGTTCGCTCGTGGGGTCCGCCCCATCTTCGAGGACGACGATCTCTGATGTCGGGCGGAACTCTGATGTACCGGGTGGAACTCCGAATGACGAGGAAGATGTCCTGATGACGACGCACACGCTCTCCGTGCTGGTGGAGAACAAGCCCGGGGTCCTGGCCCGGGTGAGCGGACTGTTCTCCCGCCGGAGCTTCAACATCGACTCCCTGGCGGTCGGGGAGACCGAGAACCCCGAGGTCTCCCGGATCACGATCGTGGTCAACGCCGACTCCTCCCCGCTGGAGCAGGTCACCAAGCAGCTCAACAAGCTGGTCAACGTACTGAAGATCGTTGAGCTGGACCCGGCCGTCTCGGTCGCCCGTGAACTGCTGCTGGTCAAGGTCCGGGCCGACCGGTCGGCTCGCGGGCAGGTGATGGAGACGGTCAACCTCTTCCGGGCCCGGGTCGTGGACGTCGCGCCGGACACCCTCACCATCGAGGCGACCGGCACCGCCGACAAGCTGGACGCGCTGCTGCGCGACCTCGAACCGTTCGGAATCAAGGAGATGGTGCAGTCCGGCACGGTGGCCATCGGGCGCGGCTCACGCTCGATCACCACCGGTCCGGCGCTGCGTGCCGCATAGGTTCGGCGGGCCGGCCGGGCCGCCGCAGGAAAGGGAAACAATGACCGTTGAGGTTTACTACGACGACGACGCCGACCTCGGGCTCATCCAGGCCAAGAAGGTCGCGGTGCTGGGGTACGGCAGCCAGGGGCACGCCCACGCGCTCTCGCTGCGGGACTCGGGCGTCGATGTCGTGATCGGTCTGCCGGAGGGTTCCAAGAGCCGGGCCAAGGCAGAGGAACAGGGACTGCGGGTGCTGACGCCGGCCGAGGCGGCGGCCGAGGCTGACGTGATCATGGTGCTGGCGCCGGACACCGTACAGCGCTCGCTCTACACCGACGCGATCGCGCCGAACCTCAGCGCCGGCAAGGCGCTGTTCTTCGGCCACGGCCTGAACATCCGGTACGGCCTGATCACCCCGCCCGCCGACGTGGACGTGGCGATGGTCGCCCCGAAGGGCCCGGGTCACCTGGTCCGTCGTCAGTACGTCGACGGCAAGGGCGTGCCCGCGCTGGTCGCGGTCGAGCAGGACGCCTCCGGCAACGCCCTCGCCCTGGCGCTGGCGTACGCCAAGGCCATCGGCGGCACCCGGGCCGGGGTCATCAAGACCACCTTCAAGGAGGAGACCGAGACTGACCTCTTCGGCGAGCAGGCGGTCCTCTGCGGCGGCGCTGCGGCGCTGGTGCAGACCGGGTTCGAGGTGCTCACCGAGGCGGGTTACGCCCCGGAGATCGCCTACTTCGAGTGCCTGCACGAGCTGAAGCTGATCGTCGACCTGATGTACGAGGGCGGCATCGCCCGGATGCGGTACAGCGTCTCCGACACCGCCGAGTACGGCGACTACACCCGTGGTCCGCGCGTGGTCGACGCCCGGGTCAAGGAGGAGATGCGCAAGATCCTCAGCGAGATCCAGTCGGGTGAGTTCACCCGCGAGCTGATCGCCGAGGACGACGCGGGCCGGCCCAACTTCGCCAAGATGCGGGCCGAGGGCGCGGCGCACCCGATCGAGGCAACCGGAAAGAAGCTGCGGGACATGATGAGCTGGGTCGACCGGCCCATCACCGAGACCGCCTGATCTTCTTTCGTCAGCCCGTACCCGAAGTGCCCCGGTGCTTCGGGTACGGGCTTTCCCGTTCAATTCCCGAGCCTCTCGAACGGTGGGCGGACCTGTTGCCCAGGTGAGTCCAGTGGGTGGACGAACGGGCGTGAGAGGCGACACCTTCGAGGGCGTTCCGCCGCGTTGAACAGGGTATTAGGTCCTGTTTGTGAGGGCACTCACGCGGCGCTGAGAGCACATCATGCGCAGCGTTACGCCTACGATCGCGGGGTAGGTCGAATCCGGCTCCAGTCGGACCGCCGCACGGAGGAGCGTAGGGCGCAGCGCCGCGTCCCTTCGCAGCAGTACTCGCCACTGCCGAAATCTACGAGGACCAATGAATCCTGTCGTATTGATCGCTGAAGAACTCGCTCCCGCCGCCATTGACGTATTGGCGCACGATTTCGACGTACGCCACGTCGACGGCACCGACCGTCCGGCTCTGCTCTCCGCCCTCGCCGAGGCGGACGCGGTCATCGTTCGTAGCGCCACCCAGATCGACGCCGAGGCGGTCGCCGCCGCGCCGAAGCTGAAGGTGGTCGCCCGCGCCGGCGTGGGTCTGGACAACGTCGAGGTCCCGGCCGCCACCGCCCGTGGCGTCATGGTGGTCAACGCCCCGACCTCCAACATCGTCTCCGCCGCCGAGCAGGCCGTCGCCCTGCTGCTGGCGGTCGCCCGGAACACCGCCAGCGCCAGCGCCGCCCTCAAGGCGGGGGAGTGGAAGCGGTCCAAGTACACCGGCGTGGAGATCCAGGGCAAGACCGTCGGTGTGGTCGGCCTCGGCCGTATCGGCGTGCTCTTCGCCCAGCGCATCGCCGCCTTCGGCACCCGCCTGATCGCCTACGACCCGTACATCCAGCCGGCCCGTGCGGCCCAGCTCGGCGTACGGCTGGTCGGCCTGGAGGAGCTGCTGCGGGAGAGCGACTTCATCTCCATCCACCTGCCCAAGACCCCGGAGACGGTCGGCCTGATCGGCGAGAAGGAACTGTCGATCGTCAAGCCGGGCGTACGGATCGTCAACGCCGCCCGCGGTGGTCTGGTCGACGAGCAGGCACTGGCCGACGCGATCGCCGAGGGCCGGGTGGCCGGTGCCGGTGTCGACGTGTACGCCAAGGAGCCGTGCACCGCGTCCCCGCTGTTCGCCTTCGACAACGTGGTCGCCACCCCGCACCTGGGTGCGTCGACCGCCGAGGCGCAGGACAAGGCCGGTCTCGCCGTGGCCCGTAGCGTGAAGCTCGCGTTGCAGGGCGAGTTCGTGCCGGACGCGGTCAACGTCCAGGTGGGCGGGGTCGTCGCGGAGGACGTACGGCCGCTGCTGCCGCTGGCCGAGAAGCTGGGCAAGGTCTTCACCGCCGTGGCCGGCGGGGTCGCCGCCAGCGTCACCGTCGAGGTGCGGGGCGAGATCGTCGCGCACGACGTGTCGGTGCTGAAGCTGGCCGCGACCAAGGGCCTGTTCTCCTCGGTCGTCGAGGAGCAGGTGACCTACGTCAACGCGCCGCACCTGGCCGCCGACCGGGGCGTCGAGATCGAGCTGACCACGAACTCCGAGACGGTCGACCACGGAAATCTGGTCACCGTACGGGGTGCGCTGCCCGACGGTCGTACGGTGAGCGTCTCCGGCACGGTGGTCACCACCGGCACCCGCGATGTCGTCAAGCTCACCGAGGTCGACGGCTTCGACCTGGAGATCGGTGCCGAGGGCATCCTGCTGTTCTTCCGGTACGCCGACCGGCCCGGCGTGGTCGGCGCGGTGGGTTCCACCCTCGGTGAGGCCGGTGTCAACATCGCCTCGATGCAGGTGGCCCGGCGGGAGGCCGGCGGTGAGGCGCTCATGACGCTGACCGTCGACTCGGCGGTCGGTGCGGACCTGCTGACGTCGGCCGCCGACTCGATCGGTGCGGTCGCGGCCAGCGCCGCCGACCTGCGTGACGAGTAGTCGCAACCGGCGGTAGGCGGTACGCAACACGAAGGACGGGGCTCGGCCGGTAGGCCGAGCCCCGTTTTGGTCAGGGGTTCGTTGTCCTTGCTCAGCGGATCGTCGTCGACGACCGGTCAGCGTGCCACCGGTGTCGGGGGTGGATAGACCGAGCCGTCCTGGGGGTCGAACAGCAGCAGCCCGTGGCTGCCGGCGAGCTGTTCGATGTCCAGCAACACCTGATCGGGGCAGGTCTCGGTCAGCTTCATCTCAACGTGGTCCGTGGTGCAGTGCAACGGTGCAGCCCACGGGGAGGCCGGCGACGGGCCCCGGTCCGGGTAACGTGCGGTGACCGCTCGGTAGAAGGCAACGAGCCGTGGGTCGGGTACACCCTCGACGTGCTCACCCTGCCGGCACAGTTCGTGGGCCGCCTGTACGTCCGCTGCCGAGGCCCCGTTCTCCAGAGCCCATACGACCAGATCGAAAGTCACGGGCGACAGCGTGCCATCTTCCGTTCCCGGTTGAGCACCTACCCTGGGCAACACGCGGACACGATCGATTCTCGCGTCCATTCGCGCGCCGGGGCAGCTTATCGGGTGGCGGGATCAGCCTATCGGGTGGTCGCCTCGGTGAAGCGCTGGGCCAGCCGGCGAACGTGTCGGGCGAGTTCCGGTGGCGACTCGACCTCGAAGTCGACGTCGAGGATCGCGGCCACGAATGCGACCGCCGCGTACGAGTCCGAGGCGAGTTCCAGCAGACAGGTCCGATCGTCGATGGGGGACACGATCCCGTCGATCCGCCCGGCGATCTCCGATGCCGGAGCGTGCACCTTCAACCGGGACCGGTACGCCCACATCTCGAATCCCATCGTCCGTCGCAGGTAGACGGTCACGTCGCCGTCGGGTGGCCGGCGAGGGGTGAACCGTGGCCCGTTGGGGGTACGCAGCCGGATCCGGTCTACCCGGAAGGTACGCCAGTCCGTCCGGTCGACGTCCCAGCCGACCAGGTACCACCGGTGTCCCCAGAAGACCAGACGGTGTGGCTCGACGGCGCGGCGGGATCCGGTTCCGTGGTGGTCGACGTAGTCGAACCGCAGGGCCTCGGCTGCGCGGATCGCCGCCGAGATCGAGGTGAGCCCGGCCGGGTCGACGGTGGGGCCGGGTCTCGGCGGCATCGCGACCATCGCCTCGGCCAGCGTGCCCACCCGGTGCCGTAGCCGCGCCGGCAGTACCTGTTCCATCTTGCTCAGGGCCCGCGCCGACGCCTCCTCGATGCCCGCCACCGGGCCCGTCGCCCCGGTGTGCAACCCGACCGCGACCGCGACCGCCTCCTCGTCGTCCAGCAGCAGCGGGGGCAGCGTGGAGCCGGCCCCGAGCCGGTAGCCACCGGTCACCCCCTTGGCGGCCGAGATCGGGTAGCCGAGTTCGCGTAGCCGGTCGACGTCGCGCCGGACCGTCCTGGTCGTGACGTCCAGGCGCTCGGCCAGTTCCGTACCGGACCAGTCCCGATGCATCTGGAGCAACGACAGCAGCCGTAGCAGCCGGGCGGAGGTCTCCAACATCCCTCCACGATCGCAGAGAACTAGGAACGCCCCTGTCCTACATCGCCCCGAGGCTGACCGGCATGGAGAAACCAGAGCCCTTCCGGGTCGACATGGCCCAGGCCGATCTCGACGAACTCGACGACCGACTGGCGGGGACCCGCTGGCCCGACGAACTTCCCGGCGTCGGTTGGTCGTACGGGGTCAACCGGGACCACCTCCGGGAACTCGTCCACTACTGGCGTACCGGCTACGACTGGCGTCGACACGAGGCCCGACTCAACTCGTACCCGCAGTTCACCACCACCATCGACGGCCAGAACATCCATTTCCTGCACGTACGCTCGCCGGAGCCGGACGCGACCCCGCTGGTCGTCACCCACGGTTGGCCGAGCACGGTGTACGAGTTCCTCGACGTCATCGGTCCACTGACCGACCCGAGGGCGTACGGTGCGGACCCGGCCGACGCCTTCCATCTGGTCTTGCCCTCGGTGCCCGGGTTCGCGTTCTCCGGCCCGACCCGGCAGACCGGTTGGGGGGTGAACCGGACCGCGCGGGCCTGGGCCGAGTTGATGCGCTGCCTGGGCTACGAGCGGTACGGCGCCCAGGGCGGTGACTTCGGCAGCCTCGTCTCACCGGAACTCGGCCGGGTGGCCCCGGACAACGTCATCGGGGTGCACGTCAACGCGTTGGCCAACGCCTCGGTGCCGACCGCTCCCGGGGATCTGGACGGGCTCGACGAGGCCGAGCGGGAGCGGGCCCAGCAACAGGAGATGTGGTGGTACGCGCATTCCGGTTACGCCACGCAGATGTCGACCCGGCCGCAGACCCTGGCGTACGCGCTGAACGACTCACCGGTCGGGCAGCTCGCGTGGAACCTGGAGTGGTATGTGGACTGGGACCCGACGCAGACTGGGCAGACCCCGATCGACCGCGACGCCATCCTCACGAGTGTCACGATCCTGTGGCTGACCGGCACCGCTGGTTCGGCGGCACGGATCTACCTGGAGGGCGGGGAGGAGGGCTGGGGCGAGCGGCCGGCACCCTCACCGGTGCCCACCGGGGTGGCCAACTTCCTTGGCGACAAAGCGATCCGCGGCCTGGCTGAGTTGTCCAACAGGATCACCCACTGGTCTGAGTTCTCCCGGGGCGGGCATTTCGCTTCGTTGCAGGCGCCCGAGCTTCTGGTCTCTGATATCCGGGAGTTCTTCCGAAAGGTGCGATCCGCGGGCTGATTCGATGCCAGGAATTCTGCGTTACGTTGCCGTGAATCTTGCGCCTCGTCACTGCTAATCGATAGCGTGTCGGTGAGGTTACCCGGTGAGTTCCCAGGCGCGGGCTTGTCTTCGGGTGATGAGATACGGCGTCGGTCGGGTGACCAGAACCCTCGGGTGCGCGAGCCACGCGTACGCATTGATGATCGACCCCCACGGTCGTTGCCGCAACCGTGGGGGCCGATCTCGATTCTTCGATTCAGGTAATCGGTGCGTCGTCCGGTCCGATATGGACCGGGGCTACCTGCTGGCGGCGAAGAGCACCCGGTATCCGTCGACGGTGGGGAACCAGTCCAGTCCGGTCGGGCCGGCAGCGAACAGCGCGGTGGCGTAGCCGTCGGCTACGGCGAGGTCCGGGCCGGTCACGGTGGCGGCGAGGAACTGGTTGGCCGGCTCGCCGGTGTGCGGGTCGACGACGTGGTCACGTCGCCCGGCGACCCCCGAGGTGCCGACCGCGCCCGACGTCATCTCCAACATCATCGGCGGCCGGTGGCTCTGGGTCGGGTGATGTACGGCGATCCGCCACGGGCCGCCGTGCGGCGCGTGTCCGTGTACGACGAGATCCGCTCCGCTGAAGACCGCGTAGTCGTCGATGCCGGCGGCGCGTAGTCGCGCGGCGGCCCGCTCGACAGCCCACCCGTTGAGCAGGCCGCCCGGGTCGAAGCCACCGGGCACCGCCCAGGCGTCGAACCAACCGTCGGTGGCGGCCCGCATCGCGGCGCACCGCGCGACGATGTCGGCCAGCGGGGGATAGGAGTCAGCGGTGATCTCGCCCCGGCGCAGCCGGGAGACGAGGCTGCCGGCCCGGGCCGGGCTGTATGTGATGTCGATCGCCCGCAGTTCGGCGACCGCGTCGCGGATCGCCTCGCCGAGGCCGCGTCGGCCCAGGTCGGCTGGCGCGCTGAGCAGTAGGGAGTACTCGTTGGTCGAGGTGGGGACGGTGTGCCGGGCCACTATCCGGTCTGCCGGTACGCTGACCGGCCGGTCGTTCTGCCGTGCTGATCTTGCGCCCAGCCGCAGGTCGGGACGTTTTCCCCGATATGCGGCTAGCGCTGGCCGGCCCTTCGTGGGGGGCCGGTTCGCCTGGTGGATGAGCATTTCCACGCCCTCTCTGGCAACCTGTTCCGTTCGGGAGCGGTGGTGCGTGAGTAGCTCCGGAACGGTCACGTCCACCATAAGACGGCAACATGACTGCCCCATGAATGTCGACTGGCAGAGTCCTGTACGCGACACTTCCCACATGTCGGGAGAAACGTACCGAGACCCGGGATAACCCCTTAACGTTCACTAGACAGGCGGAACGAATGGAGTGGGTGAACGTGTCGGTGGCGCGGATCGCGGTGGTGGCCGGCGACGGCATCGGATCTGAGGTGGTCGCGCAGGCCCGCAAGGTCCTTGACGCGGTGCTGCCCGGAGTCGAGGCCACCGAATACGATCTTGGTGCAGCCCGTTACCACCGTACCGGTGAGGTGTTGCCGGACTCGGTGCTGGCCGAACTGGCCGGGCACGACGCCATCCTGCTCGGCGCGGTGGGCGACCCCACCGTCCCGCCGGGCGTGTTGGAGCGTGGCCTGCTGCTGCGCCTCCGGTTCGCCTTCGACCAGTACGTCAACCTGCGCCCCTCCCGGCTCTGGCCCGGTACCGCCGGCCCGCTGGGCGAGGTCAAGCCCGGCGAGATCGACCTGGTGGTCGTCCGGGAGGGCACCGAGGGCCTGTACGCCGGCGCCGGCGGATCGCTGCACCGGGACACCCCCGCCGAGGTGGCCACCGAGGAGAGCCTCAACACCCGGCACGGTGTCGAGCGGGTCATCCGGGACGCCTTCGCCCGCGCCCGGCGGCGTGAGCGGCGCAAGGTGACCCTGGTCCACAAGACCAACGTGCTGACCCACGCCGGGTCGCTGTGGGCGCGGACCTTCGCGGCCGTCGCCGCCGAGCACCCCGACGTCGAGACCGAGTACCAGCACGTCGACGCGGCGGCGATGTTCCTCGTCACCCAGCCGCAGCGCTACGACGTCGTGGTCACCGACAACCTCTTCGGTGACATCCTCACCGACATCGCCGCTGCCGTGACCGGCGGCATCGGCCTGGCGGCCAGCGGCTGCATCAACCCCGAGCGGGCCTACCCGTCGATGTTCGAGCCGGTGCACGGCTCGGCCCCGGACATCGCCGGCAAGGGTCTGGCCGACCCGGTCGCCGCAGTGCTGTCCGTATCCCTGTTGCTCGACCACCTCGGTCACCCCGAGGCCGCCGAGCGGGTAACCGCGGCGGTCGCCGCCGAGCTCGCGTCCCGTACCTCGGGCGCGGCGGGCAGCACCGCCGAGATCGGTGACCGGTTGGCCGCGCACGCGGCATCCTGACCGGTCGTCCCCACTGCGGCCCGGTCCCGCCGCCCGGGCGACACCTTCAGTGCCGCCCCTGGTCGGTGCGGGCCGCAGTCCCTGGCCCGGCCGGTCCGACCCGGACGCACGTAGCGCCCTGACCGGTCGGTCCGGTTCCAGCGACGGTGACCGACCCGCGTACGTCCCGGTGGCGGCAACGGCGGTGACCGACCCGCGTACGTCTCCGCGACAGCCCGGTACCGGCTTACGGGCGACCAGGCTGTCGCCGTCACGGTGGCCCGTCTTCGCCCACCCGGCGAACTGACCGCCGTTCCCCCGGCTGCCCGACCACCTCGCCCACCCGGCGCGCACCGTCCCGGTCCGGCTGCCTCCCGTCGACCGTCCGATCCGGCCGATGGCATGATCACTCACCGGCGCGGTTCGCCGGTCGAGCCGAACGACGTGACCGCGTTGGCCCCGGCCGACCGGATGGCCCCTGGCCCGTCCGGCCAACCGGAGGTTCCCGCTGAACGACCGTTCGGGGTAAGTTTCAGGCACCAGTTTCCTGGCATGCCCGTTTGTGCATGTCGCTTGCATGGAGGTCAACGCTATGAGCGGTGGTGACAAGCTCGACTTCGAGATTCGCCCGAATCCTCAGCCGGTAGCCGCCGCCGAGCGCGCCGCGCTGATGGCCAACCCCGGATTCGGACGGATCTTCACCGACCACATGGTCACCATTCGGTACGCCGATGGCAAGGGCTGGTACGACGCCCGGGTGGAGGCACGTGCCCCGATTCCGATGGACCCGGCCAGTGCCGTACTGCACTACGCGCAGGAGATCTTCGAGGGGCTGAAGGCGTACCGGGCCGCCGATGGTGGGGTGACCCTGTTCCGGCCCGACGCCAACGCCGCCCGCTTCGTCGAGTCGGCCAAACGGATGGCGATGGCCCCGCTGCCGCCGCAGGCCTTCCTCGACTCGCTGCACCACCTCATCGAGATCGATCGGGAGTGGATTCCCGACACCGACGGTGGCAGCCTCTACCTGCGCCCGTTCATGTACGCCAGCGAAGTGTTCCTCGGTGTCCGCCCAGCCAACGAATACCTCTACGTCCTCATCGCCTCGCCGGTCGAGTCCTACTTCACCGGTGGGGTCAAGCCGCTGACGGTCTGGGTCTCGCCCGACTACACCCGGGCCGCGCCCGGTGGCACCGGCGCGGCCAAGTGCGGTGGCAACTACGCCACCTCGTTGATCGCGAAGGCGGATGCGGTCGCCCAGGGGTGCGACGACGTCGTCTTCCTCGACGCGGTGCAGCGCCGCCACGTCGAGGAGATGAGCGGCATGAACATCTTCTTCCGCTACGACGACGACACCCTGGTCACCCCGCCGCTCACCGGTACGATCCTGCCCGGCATCACCCGGGAGTCGGTGATGATGCTGGCCCGCGAGCGCGGTCTCACCGTGGCCGAACGTCCGGTGAGCTTCGACGACTGGCGGGCCGACGCCGCCAGCGGTCGGCTGCGTGAGGTCTTCGCCTGCGGGACGGCAGCGGTGATCACCCCGATCGGGCAGGTCCGCTACCCCGACGGTGAGTTCACCATCGCCGACGGCCAGCCGGGCGAGGTCACCACCCGGATCCGGCAGACCCTGGTCGACATCCAACGGGGGCGGACCGCCGACCCGCACGGCTGGGTCCACCGGATCCTCTGACCCCACCGCCGGGTTCGCTGACGGCCGGATGGGTTGCGGTACCCCGGGTCGGGACGGCGGCTGCTGCCCCGACCCCGGTGTACGGCGAAGTGACGACTAGCTGCTCAGCAGGTGGGCCCGCAGCGCGGTGACCTGTGCCGGTTCGAGGCCGGCGCCCAGCAGGTAGCGCTCCACCGAACCGTGCCGCTGCCGTAGCTCGCTGAGGAACAGCAGCATCGCCTCCGCCGGCGAGGCGTGGTAGGCCTTCGGGGCCGCCGCGTGCTCGGGGAGGTGCTCACGGAGGTAGGCGTTGAACCGCTCGGCTGCCGCGCTGCTCAGCGCGTAGTCCGTGGCGATGTCGGCGTCACTGACCCCCAGCAGCGACAGGGTCAGGGCACACACCACACCCGTACGGTCCTTGCCCGCGACGCAGTGCACCACCACCGGGGCGGAGTCGTGGTCGGCGATCACCCCGAGCGCCTGGGCGAGGCCGGCCGCTCCGCTCTCGGCCAGGTCCCGGTACCGGTCGGCCAGGTAGCGGGCCACGCCGAGCCGTTCCTCGTACGGGATCTCGTCCCACTGCTGGTGTTTCGGATGGATGTGCTGGTAGGCCAGTCCGCCGCAGTCGGGGATCCGGCCGTCCCGGGCCACCTCGGTCGGCCGGCGCAGGTCGATCACCGTACGGACAGCCAGCGCCGTGAACGCCGTCTGATCCGCACCGGCCAGCCGGTGAGGTGAGTCCGACCGGTAGAGGCGCTGCCAGCGCACACTCCGGCCGTCGAGGCCGGCGTATCCGCCGACATCGCGGAAGTTGAAGAGGGTGGAGAAGTTCGTCACACGGTTGACCGGCATCAAGTCCACCAGGCCACGGTAACCGCTGCGCCATGGTTGTCGACAGCTCGTCACCGAGACGGCGATGGCCGGCGGGGCGTACCCCACCGGCCATCGAAGATGCCCTGCGTCGACACTCCCGGTCGACGCTCGACCCGTCTACACCATGCGGTCCGGCGGGAGCATCGTGCCGTACGTGCCGCCGTACGTGCTGTCGTACGTACTGCCGTAGTAGCCACCGAGCCGGTCCCGGTACGCCGGGTCGGCGTGGCTGATCTCGTCGTACTCCGGAGCGGCCTTGATCTGGTCCTTGCTCCGGTCGAGATAGACCTTCTCGTCATCGTGGTCGACGCGGTTGACCACGCCGGCCGGCAGCATGACCTTCTTACCGAAGATCCACGGGCCGGTGTCGACCACCAGGTAGCTGCCGTCCACGTCGTGGCTGGCACTGTCGATTTTGCCGATGCCGCCATCGGTCGCGACCGCCTTGTAGCCGGTCAGGTCGCCACCGGTCACTCCGGCGTCGTCCCGGTAGCTCCACGGCTGGAACGACCCACCGGGGGTAGCCGGGGCCGGCGTCTGCGGCTGGGACATCTGAGGATCAAGCCTGTCCATTCGAGTCTCATCTCCTCCGCTCGACGTCTGGGCTGTCCCGAATAGACCTACCCAGGCTCGTCGAGCCCCACACCCGCCGCCGCCGGCCCCCTGCCGCCGCCCTGGTCAGGCCAGTGCGGCCTCCGCGTCGAGGGTCACCGCCGCCGCGTGTACGACAGCGGCGATCCGCAGTGCCTCGTGCACCTGCTCCCGGGTGAACCCGGTACCGCGCAGGGTCTTCTCGTGCGACTCCAGGCACACCCCGCAGCCGGTGATCGCCGAGACCGCCAGGCACCACAGTTCGAAGTCGCCCTTGTCGACGCCGGGCTTGCCGATGATCTGCATCCGCAGCCGGGCCGGCATCGAGGCGTAGTCCTCGTCGCCGATGAGGTGCTTGGCCCGGTAGTAGATGTTGTTCATCGCCATGATCGCCGCAGCACCCTTGGCTGCCTCGATCGCCTCGGGCTTGAGGTGACCGGCTGCCTCAGCGGCGATCTCCCGCAGCACGACCGGGTTCCGGGCGGCCACGGCGCAGGCCAGGGCGGTACCCCAGGCCTGCTCGACGCCGAGCGTCGAGGTGCCGACGGTCGAACCGAGGTTCAGCTTGATGTCCTTGGCGTACTCGGGCAGAGCCGCCTTGATCGCATCGAGACCCATGGCTCAGGCTCCGGCAAGCAGCTTCTTGGCGTCGAGGGTCTCGCCGCCCTTGTTCCAGTTGCACGGGCACAGTTCGTCGGTCTGCAGGGCGTCGAGCACCCGCAGCACCTCGGAGACGTTCCGGCCGACCGAGCCGGCGGTGACCATGGCGAACTGGATCTCGTTGTCCGGGTCGATGATGAAGGTCGCCCGCTGCGCCACGCCGTCCTCGCCGAGCACGCCGGCGGCGGCGGTCAGCTCGCGCTTGATGTCGCTCAGCATCGGGAACGGCAGGTCACGCAGGTCCGGGTGGTCCTTGCGCCACGCGTAGTGGACGAACTCCGAGTCGACGGAGACGCCGAGAACCTGGGCGTCCCGGTCGGCGAACTCGCCGTTGAGCCGGCCGAACTCGGCGATCTCGGTCGGGCAGATGAAGGTGAAGTCCTTCGGCCAGAAGAAGACGACCCGCCACTTGCCCTGGTGGCTCTTGTTGTTGATCGTGGCGAACGCGTTGTCGGCGTCGAGAGAGACGCACGCGGTGAGTTCGTACTCGGGGAAGTGGTCACCGACAGTGAGCACGGGTCCTCCTTGTGGGCGGCACGAGGCCGGTAACTGGATTCATTCCAGATGATGGCGCAGGCGGGTTTCGCCTAGTTGACAGCCCTGGTGAAGTGTGAAGCTGATCACCGACGGCGCGTTGTGCCGGGCGGGGGTGCCCGGATGCGGTAGCGGACGCTGCGTCACCATCCCGCGATGTGGATTATCGCTGCCGACCGCCGGTCAGGAGTGGCAGAGTACGAAACGTGGCACCCCGAGTGATCATTATTTGCAGTTAGCGCGCCGGCATTCCGTCAAGCCGAGCGCGCAGACCTCCCGCATCCGCGGGGGGTCTTTTTGTTGTTCCGACCTCCCTGCCCGTTGCCCCCACGAAGCCCCGTCCGTTGCTCCGCAAAGCTGCCCGTTGCTCCGCAAGGCCCGTTCGTTGCTCCGCATAGCTGCCTGTTGCTCCCGGGAAGGACTCCGATGACATTCCAGGTCTACGACACGACGTTGCGCGATGGAGCGCAGCGTGAGGGGATCAGCTACTCCGTCGCCGACAAGCTGGCGGTCGCCCGGCTGCTCGACGAGTTCGGGGTCGGCTTCATCGAGGGCGGCTGGCCGGGCGCGATGCCCAAGGACACCGAGTTCTTCCAGCGGGCCCGTACCGAACTCGACCTGAAGCACGCCGTCCTCGTGGCGTTCGGCGCCACCCGCAAGGCCGGCCTCGCGGTCGCCGACGACCCGCAGGTACGGGCGCTGCTCGACGCCGAGACGTCAGCGGTGTGCCTGGTCGCCAAGTCCGACATCCGGCACGTCGAGCGGGCACTGCGCACCACCGGGGCGGAGAACCTCGCCATGGTCGCCGACACCGTCGCCCACTTCGTCGCCGAGGGCCGCCGGGTCTTCCTCGACTGCGAGCACTTCTTCGACGGCTACCGGTACGACCCGGCGTACACCGCGGCGGTCGCCTCGGCGGCCCTCGAAGCCGGCGCGGAGGTCGTGGTGATGTGCGACACCAACGGCGGGATGCTGCCCTCCCAGGTCACCACGGCCATCGGCGAGCTGACCGAGCGGCTCGGGGTCTCGCCGGCCCGACTCGGCATCCACTGCCAGAACGACACCTCGTGCGCGGTCGCCAACACCGTCGCCGCCGTCGAGGCCGGCGTACGGCACTTCCAGGGCACCGCGAACGGCTACGGCGAACGCCCCGGCAACGCCGACCTCTTCGCCGTCGTCGGCAACCTGCAACTCAAGCTCGGGCTGCCCGTCCTACCGGAGGGCTGCCTGGAACAGATGGTGCGCGTATCGCACGCCATCGCGGAGATCGCCAACATCGCCCCCGACACCCACCAGGCGTACGTCGGGGCCGCAGCCTTCGCCCACAAGGCCGGGCTGCACGCGAGCGCGATCAAGGTGGATCCGGTGCTCTACAACCACGTCGACCCGAGCGTGGTGGGCAACGACATGCGGATCCTGGTAACGGAGATGGCCGGCCGGGCCAGCATCGAGCTCAAGAGCCGTGAGCTCGGCCTGGACCTGGCCGGCCATCCCGAAGCGGCGACCCGGGTCACCAAGCGGGTCAAGGACCTGGAGGCCGGCGGCTGGTCGTTCGAGGCGGCCGACGCCTCATTCGAACTGCTGGTCCGCTCCGAGTTGCCGGGCGCCGCCGCGCCCCTGCCGTTCGCGCTGGAGTCGTACCGGGTGCTGGTCGAGCACCGCGAGGACGGCGCGGTGGTCTCCGAGGCCACCGTCAAGGTCCGGGTACGCGGTGAGCGGGTCATCGCCACCGCCGAGGGGAACGGCCCGGTCAACGCCCTGGACGAGGCGCTGCGGGTCGCGCTGTCCCGGCACTACCCGGAGCTGCGCAGCTTCGAGTTGGCCGACTACAAGGTGCGCATCCTGGAAGGCAGCCACGGCACCGGCGCGATCACCCGGGTGCTGGTGGAGACCGCCGACGCCGAGGGCGGCCGGGACTGGACCACCGTCGGGGTGCACGAGAACGTCGTCGAGGCGAGCTGGCGGGCCCTGGTCGACGCCCTCACCTACGGCCTGGCCCGTACCAAGGTCTGAACGCGAGGTGCGACCGTAAGGAAGGGCTTCTTTCTGTCGCTTTCTGCATTGGAAGGGGCCCTTCCCAACATCGGAGCGGGGGTCAGCCGGCGGGAGGCAGCACCAGCTCGGCGAGAACCGCCCGATGGTCACTGCCGGGCAGCGGGTGTACGGCTGCGGCGCGTACCCCGACCCGTCGGTCGGCCAGCACGTGGTCGATGGCCACCGGTGGGATGGGATCACCGTCGTACGGACCCCAGGTGCCGGTCAGCCCGGCCCCGGCGGCGGCTGCCGCGTCGACGTACCCGGTTTCCAGCAGCGCCCGTACCGGGGTGTGGTCGAGGGTGGCGTTGAAGTCACCGGCCAGGATGCGCAACGGCCCGTCCGGGGTGGCCGCCGGCTGCCGGGACAGGTCGGTGTGCCAGCACCGCAGTTGGGCCCGTTCGTACGGGGCACACGGATGCGCCGACTCGACCAGCACCGGCGGGGCACCCGGCACCGCGACCGTCGCGTACGCCTGGGTGAAGCCGCCGTAGTTTCGCCGGGTACCGCCGTCGCTCAGCGGGAACCGTGCGTACAGGCCGGAGCCGGTGGTACCGATCTCCGCGTTGAGCTGGCGATGCGGCAGCAACTCGGCCAGGCCGTGCCGGTCCAGCGCGGCCTGGGCCCCGGGGGTGAACTCCTGCACCGCCAGCACGTCGACCCGGTGGGTGCGGACCAGCGCGACCACGGCTGCCGAATCGGCGACACCGGCCAGCAGGTTCGCGGTCATCACCCGCAGCGTCGGGCCGTCCGGGACCGGCACGTCGTCGGCCACCGCGCGGGGGGCGACCACGCCGACCAGCGCGACGGCGGTCAGGACCGCGACGCCCGCCGCCCACCAGCGGCGCAGCGCGAGCGCCAGCACCACCGGCACCAGCGTCCAGGCGGCGACGTACGGCGTGAACGCGAACAGCGGCACCAGCGGTCCGCGTTCGAGTCCACCGATCCGGATCACCGCCCAGCCCAGGGTGGGCACGACCAGCAGCCAGCACAGCCAGGTCGGCAGCACCCTGACAGCCTTACGTCTGACGCGGGATGCCTCGGTCGGTTTCTCGATTGCGTCCACGCTCATGGGTGCACGTTATCGACGGTCCAAGGTGGACCTGTGATGGTCCCGTGAAGGTTCCCGGCCGGGTGGTTCGACACCGCTGGACGTGACAGCTCGACACCGCCAGTCGTGGGGCAGTTGATTGTCATGTTCGTTGGTCGGCCGGTGGGTTGCCGCCCGGCTGCTGTCGGTCGGTGGCCCACCACCGCCGGAGAAAGTGAATCGGCTACAGGTTTGCTGGTCGTCGAGCGGGGTAGCCCGCACCGTGACGGACATGTCGGACACCGTGGCCACCAGGCACTGGCCGGTCGAGACCGCATCGACCGGCTCGGAATTGGAACAGGCGCTCTTCGAAGTCAAACGGGTCATCGTCGGGCAGGACCGACTCGTCGAGCGACTGTTCACCGCGCTGCTGGCCGACGGTCACTGCCTACTGGAAGGCGTACCCGGCGTCGCCAAGACGCTGGCTGCGCAAACGTTGGCTGTCACGGTCGGTGGCAGCTTCTCCCGGATCCAGTTCACCCCGGACCTGGTGCCCTCGGACATCGTCGGCACCCGGATCTACCGGGCGTCGAAAGAGGGCTTCGACGTGGAACTGGGACCGATCATGGCCAACCTGGTACTGGCCGACGAGATCAACCGGGCACCCGCGAAGGTACAGTCGGCACTGCTGGAGGCGATGGCCGAGCGTCAGGTCTCGATCGGTGGCCGCAGCTATCCGGTACCGGACCCGTTCCTGGTCCTCGCCACCCAGAACCCGATCGAGAGCGAGGGCGTCTACCAACTGCCGGAGGCGCAACGCGACCGGTTCCTGATGAAGGTGACCGTCGACTACCCCAGCGACGCCGACGAGTTGGCCATCCTCTACCGGATGAGTGCCGACCGGCCGAAGGCCCGGCAGATCCTCGACCCGGACCGGCTGCGCGCCCTACAGGCCCGGGCCAGCCTGGTGTTCGTACACCACGCGCTCGCCGAGTACGTGGTCCGGCTGATTCTGGCCAGTCGTGACCCGATCCGGTTCGGACTGCCGGACCTCGCACCGCTGTTGGCGTACGGTGCCAGTCCCCGGGCGACGCTCGGACTGGTCTCCGCCGCCCGGGCGCAGGCCCTGCTGCGAGGTCGTGACTACGTACTGCCCGAGGACATCCGGGAACTGGCCGGGGACGTGCTCTCCCACCGGTTGGTGCTCTCCTTCGACGCGGTCGCTGACGGTGTGACAGCCGAGTCGGTGGTACGCCGACTGGTGCAGGCGGTGCCACCGCCACGAATCGCGCCGAACCGGGACGAGGGCTATCCCGAGTTGGCGGTCGCGTGAATCGCCCGAGTGCCGGGCAGGGCCCGGGGGACGCGCGGCGTCCCGCTGTCATCGGAGATCCGACACTGCGGGATCTCGCCCCGGAGCACCGGCTCCGCCGGCTGGAGTTGACCGTCGCCCGGCGGCTCGACGGTCTGCTGCACGGCCAGCACCAGGGCCTGCTGCCCGGTGCCGGCAGCGAGTTCGCCGGCAGTCGGGAGTACCGACCCGGCGAGGACGAGGTACGCAGGATGGACTGGGCGGTGACCGCTCGCACCATGACGCCGCACGTACGGGAGGTGGACGCCGACCGGGAACTCTCCACCTGGCTGCTGGTCGACGCCTCACCGAGCATGGACTTCGGCACGGCCGACCTGGAGAAACGGGAACTGGCGGTGGCCGCGGTGGCGGCGGTCGGGTTCCTCACCGCGGGTGCCGGGAACCGGCTCGGTGCGTACCTGGCCGGTGCCGATCAGGTACGGAGGTTCCCGGCCCGGACCGGTCGGAACCATCTGCTCAACCTGCTGCGGGCACTGATGGCCGCCCCACGCGGCGACACGGATGTCGGCGCACCGGGTGCCGCTGGCCCCGAGGCCAGGGGCGACGGTCGGCTACCGGCGTGGGCAGCCGCAGGTCGACCGCCAACACCGGGACCCGGCCTGGCCGGTGCCATCGAGAGTCTGCGTCGGGCGCTGACCCGTCGGGGCCTGGTCGTCGTGGTCTCCGACTTCCTGGACGGGCTACCCGACAGCGACCTCACTGCGCCGAGCTGGGAACGGCCGCTGCGGCGGATGGCCAGCCGGCATCAGGTGCTGGCCGTCGAGGTGACCGATCCGCGTGAGCTGGAGCTGCCCGACGTCGGACTGATCACGCTGGTCGACCCGGAGACCGGACAGCGCCGGGAGGTGTCCACCGGCGATCCCCGGCTGCGGGAGCGGTTCGCCGCCGCCTCGATCGAGCAGCGCCAACTGGTCGGGGCGGCGATCCGCCGGGCCGGAGCCGCCCACCTGTCGCTGCGTACCGACCGGGACTGGGCCGCCGACATCGTGCGACACGTCCACGGTCAGCGACGGCTGGCGGGGGCGGTCCGGGGACGTTCCCGGGCAGAACTCGGAGGTGGGGTGTGACCTGGGAATCTCCCGGACGTCTGTGGCTGCTGCTGGGTGTCGTCGCGGTCGGTGTGGCGTACGTGCTGATGCAACGGCGACGCAGCCGGTACGCCGTACGCTTCACCAATTTGCGACTGCTGGACCGGGTCGCGCCGAAACGTCCGGCCTGGCGCCGGACTCTGCCGGCGAGCCTGTTCCTGGCGATGCTGGCGTTTCTGGTGGTGGGCTTCGCCCGGCCGCACGCCGACGTGAAGGTACCCCGGGAACGGGCCACCGTGATGGTGGCCGTGGACGTGTCCACCTCGATGCTGGCCACCGATGTGGAACCGGACCGCCTGGCGGCGGCGAAGGTGGCCGCCCGCAGGTTCGTCGACAGCCTGCCCAAGGAGTTCAACGTGGGGCTGGTGGCGTTCGCCGGCAGCGCGGCGGTGCTGGTCCCACCCGGTACGGACCGCAAGGCACTGCACACCGGGATCCGGCGGCTGGCCGAGGGCACCACCGGGGTGCAGGGCACCGCCATCGGGGAGGCGATAAACACCTCCCTACAGGCGGTGAAGTCACTGGACGCCCGGGCGGCGAAGGACCCGCCGCCGGCACGGATCGTCCTGCTCTCCGATGGGGCGAACACCTCCGGCCGGGACCCGCTGGCGGCAGCGGCCGACGCGTTGGCGGTGAAGGTGCCGGTGCACACCATTTCGTTCGGCACACCCGACGGCCATGTGGAACGGGGCGGCCGACCGATCCGGGTGCCGGTGGACGGGCAGACCCTGAAGGCGGTGGCCGAGGAGACCGGCGGGGGCTACCACGAGGCCGGTTCGAGCGCCGAGCTACGGGCCGTATACGAGGACATCGGCACGTCCGTGGGCTATCGCATCGAACGGCAGGACATATCTGCCCGGTTCATCGGGTTCGGGCTGTTGCTGGCCATGGCGGCGGCAACCGGGTCGATGGCCTGGTTCTCGCGTCTGCCCTGATCTCGACGGCGGGAGGAAGTGAGCTCAGCGATGCGAGGGGAAGTCAGCTGAGCGACAGGGGGAAGTCAGCTGAGCAGTTTGACCAGGAGTGAGCCGAGAAGGAGTGCGCGGATGGCAGTACAGACCGGTTTGGGCGAACCCCGCGGCCCGTGGTTCATCTCACCCGACCTCGACCAGGGGAGCGGGAACGGCCGATTCGACGTACCGGATGGGACCGTGGTCCCGGACAGTGCCACCCGCTGGCGGCAGCGGCTGCTGGCCGCGCTGGCCGTGGTGACCCTGTCCGTCGGATCCGGCGCGGTGGCCGGCGGGTACGTCGCAGGCCTGGACGGGGTGGCCCCGGCCGCCTCCACCAAGGCCGCCGGTACGCCGGCCGACCTCATCGCGGCTGCCGCCCAGGTGGTGCCGGGTGTCGTGTCGATCAGGGTCACCGGGGGCAGTGGAACCGCCACCGGATCCGGATTCGCCATCGACGACCAGCAGCATGTCGTCACCAACGACCACATCGTGGCCCGGGGCAAGGGCCCGACGGTCCAGGTGGAGGCACCCGACGGCAGGCAGGTCACCGCGCGGGTGGTGGGCCGCGACTCCAGCAGCGACATCGCCGTCCTGCGGGTGCCCCCGTCGGTGGGGCTGACCCCGTTGCCGTTGGCCAAGCGCGGCTCGACCCGGGTGGGGGAGCCGGTGCTGGCGGTGGGCTCGCCGCTCGGCCTGCCCGGTACGGTCACCGCCGGCATCGTCAGTGCCCTGGACCGGCAGGTACGCCTGGGCGACAACCAGCACACGGCGGTGCAGACCGACGCCTCGATCAACCCGGGGAACTCGGGCGGGCCACTGGTCAACGCCCGGGGTGAGGTGGTCGGGGTGAACACCGCGATCGCCACCATCGACGGCAACGGGTCGATCGGGATCGGCTTCGCCATCCCGATCGAGCAGGCGCAGCAGGTCGCCGACACCATCATCGGCAAGGGCGGCTGACCAATGTCGACGCGGGCGGCTGAGCAGCGGCAGCCGGGACGGAACTAGCCTCAGCACATGGCCGACGATCTGCGTGTCAACGAACGCCTGGTGATTCCGGGCGCGGAGTTGAACTGGCGCTTCTCCCGTTCGTCCGGTCCGGGCGGGCAGGGCGTCAACACCACGGACTCGCGCGCCGAGCTGTCCTGGAACCTGGCGGGCTCCGCAGTCCTACCGGCGAAACTGCGGGACCGGGCAGTGGAACGGCTGGCCGGTCGGCTGGTGGACGGCACACTCACGGTGACCGCCAGTGAGCACCGGGCCCAGTTGGCCAACCGGGAGGCGGCCCGGGACCGGCTGGCGGCGCTGTTACGCGAGGCGGTGGCACCGCCACCGCCCCCGCGTCGCCCCACCCGGCCGTCGAAGGCGGCCAAGGAACGGCGGATCGCCGAGAAGAAGCGACGTGGCGAGACGAAGCGGCTTCGCCGTGCGGACGGCGATTGACGGTGTACGCCCGTTGCTACGACCCTCGGCAGGACCGCGCCCGGAGCAACCCGTTACTGCGTTCGGGCCGTGTCCGTCACTGCACCCGGGCCGTGTCCGTTACTGCCCCCGGGCCGTGTCCGTCACTGCATCCGCGCCGTCTCGCGGAGCACGGTTTCCAGCACCCGGGCTATGCCGTCCTGGTCGATCGACGCCTCCGGATCGGTCGCGTACTGGTGGAATGCCTGGCGGACCGCCGTCAGTGACGGGTCCCGGCCGAGCACCCACGAGGCGGCCTGACCCTTGGAGCAGTGCGCACCCTCGACCGCGAACCGCCAGATCCGGCAGGCGGTGAGCACCATGTGCGCGGCGTCCTCCGAGTCGTCGACGAGCGATTGCCAGGTGGTCAACCAGTACCTGCCACGCTGGTGGAGCCACTCCACCGGTATCGGCGCGATCGTGTCACGGGGCCTCGCGCCGATCAGGTTGTGGCCGTCCGCGCGAGCCATTGCCAACTCGGCCGGCAGGTCCGGGCTGGCGGCCACCCGGGGCTCGATCTCGAACCCGATGGTGGAGTCGTCGTACCGACCGACGTGTAGCTCCATCGGTGGCGTCCGGGTCGGCGAGCCGGCGACACCGGCGGTCACGACATGCAGGTCCACGCCGCTGGCGTCACCGACGTCGGCGTGGCGTACCAGGTCCGCCAACGCGTCGATCTGCGGATCCGACAGCGCGCCGTCGATGACGGCGAGCAGGTCGATGTCACTTCGGCCGGGACGGAAGTCGCCGGCTGCCAGGGAGCCGTGCAGTATCACCGACCGGGTCCGGGAGCCGACGACGTCGGCGGTGGATTCGGCCAGCTGCTTCGCGGCGGCCCGGGTTGCGACTTCGGCTACGTGTGCCATCCGGCCTTTCTAGCAGTCGGGCGACGGACGGGCGCTGGCCTACCGTTCGTGCGGGGTCTGGGTGCCGATCGGCCGGGCGGCGGGTGAGGCCAGACCGGCGAGCGCGGCGAAGACCAGTACGGCGATGAACGCGTGCAGGAGTCCGACCCGTTCCCCGAGGAAGCCGAGTGCCGGCGGACCGGCCAGGAAGGCGACGTAGCCGATCGTGGCGACGACGCTGACCCGGGCGGCGGAGAGCCGGGGTTCGTCCGCCGCCGCCGACAGGCCGACCGGGAAGCCGAGCGCGGAGCCCAGCCCCCAGAGGACGACTCCGGCGGTGGCCACCGTAGCGCTGGGTACGAAGATCACGATCGCGAGGCCGGTTACCGCGCAGGCGGCCGAGGCCAGCAGTACGCGTACCCGGCCGTAGGTGTCCAGGAGTTTCACGCCGACTATGCGCCCCAACGTCATGGCGGCGACGAAGATGCCGAAGACGAGCGACCCGATGGCGTTGCTGACGTCGTGTCCGTCGACCATCGCCAGGGTGAGCCAGTCGTTGGCGGAGCCTTCGGCGAAGGCCAGGCCGAGGACGATCACGCCGATGAGGAGCGTTCGCGGTTCCCGCCAGACGGCGAGCCTGGTACGAGGGCTGACCGGCTCCTCGTCGGCCTGCTCCGGGTCCTGTTCGCCCGCGTTGCGCGGAAGGAAGCGTACGGTGACGACGGTCGTGCCGGCGATGACCACCGCGACCAGGCCCAGGTGCACGATCACCGGTACCCGGGTGAACTCGGCGATGGTGCCGAGCCCCGCCCCGATCATCGTGCCCACACTGAACGAGGCGTGGAACAGCGGCATGATCGTGCGGTCCAGCGCGTGTTCGTTGGCGGCCCCCTCCACGTTCATCGCGACGTCGCACAGCCCGTAGCCGGCGCCGAAGAGGGCCAGTCCGGTGATGACGATGGCCGTGGCGGTGGCCAGCGCCCCGATGCCGACGACGGCGAGTCCCACCGAGGCCAGCAGCAGTGCGATGAGGATGGTGCGTCGGCCGCCGATGCGGGCCAGTACGTGGCTCGACGTGGTCAGGCCGACGATCGAGCCGGCAGCGAGCCCGAAGATGATCCAGCCCATCCGGGCGGTGGAGGCGTCGAGGGCGTCGCGGACGGCCGGGGTACGGGAAACCCAGCTCGACAGACCGATCCCGGTCAGCGCGAAGATCGCGAAGATCGCGTTTCGCCACGCCCTGACGGTGTGGCCGCCCAGGTCGATGGTCACGACATCTGACGCTACCGGCCCACCCGGGCCGGCATGTAGGAAACCTTCCATCGACAGGTTTGACTTCGTTGGAATCCGTCGCAACAATGTTAATCGATATAGATAGACGTTGTTCTATTGAACTCTGAAGGGAGGCACCCATGGCAGCCGTGACCGGCGAGATGTCATGGTTCTGCTGCGGCACCGCATGGGGGCCGTGTGGCACGACCGGCCGTGGTGCGTGTGGCACCTGCAACTCGGGCAGCTACCAGCACGCCTGGCCGAACACCTCCGACGCCTGCTGGGCCATCACCCGCCCGGACGTCTGCGGCGTCCCCCTGAGCCGGCGGACCTGCGGATTCCGGCACTACACCACCAACCCCTGCACCGGTGCGCGGGTCGGCACCACGATCGCCGACTGCGGCCCGCAGACCGACCTGTTCTGCGGCGAGCGCAGCTGCTGCGGCTCGGTGTGCGGAAGCAACCGCATCATCGACCTGACCCCGGCGGCCTACAGCGCCATCGCCAGCCTCTCCACCGGGCTGCGGCCCTGCTCCGTCGACGTCGTCTGAACAGGAAGGAGGGCCCGCAATGGACGTCACCATGGACCGCCGCCGACTGCTCAGCACGGCCGTACTCGGTGGGGCCGGCATCGTCGGTGCCACCGCGCTCGGCTCCCTCGCCCCCGAAGCGGCCTTCGCCGCCGATCCGGTGCTGGTGGAACCCGGGGCACCGGATCCCAACTTCGCCGAGGGACGGGTCAGCAAGGTGACCGGAAGCATGTTGCTGCTGACCGGCTCGGACACCGTACTGCACTCGATCCGGGTCACCGACGGCACGAGCATCTGGAAGCTGCGCCCCACCACCTTCGACAACATCGCCATCGGCGACGGGATGTACGTACGGGGACTACGCCTGCCCGACGGCACCCTGGCCGCAGACTCGATCTGGGTGAACATCGTCAACCTCCAGGCGCACATCACCTCGGTCGGGCGCAACCTGGTCCACCTCGACCACCGTGGCCAGCGGATCGTCGGTCACGTCGTGCCCGGCACCACGGCCGCCGTCTACAACGGCACCCCGGCCATCTCCGACGTGTCGCTGCTGCGCGTCGGAAAGCACGTCCAGGTGATCGGGGCCTGGCATCCGGACACCAACGAGATCGACATCGCCACCGTCTACGCCGCAGCCTGACCGTCGCCACCCCGGGCGGGTGCCACGCCCACCGGCACCCGCCCACTGTGGCCCAAGCCCCCTGCCCTGTCCGCCCGGGCCTCCGACCACCACCGACGACCAAGGAGGAGAGACTTCCCATGCTTGCGATGATCGCGGCACTACAGCCCCTGCTGATCGGAGCGGTGCTGCTCTGGTCCGCCCAGGGGAAGCTGCTCAGCCGGTACGCCGCAACCGGGGCCCGCCGGTCGGCGCTGGCCCGACTCGTCGGTGACGAACGCGTGGTGCCCGCGTACCGGGTGCTCGGTGGGGTCGAACTCACTCTCGGCGCGCTCCTGCTGCTGCCACCCACGCTGACAGCGGAGGCGGTCGCGGCGACCGGACTGGCCCTCGGCTTCCTCGGCTACCTCGGTTACGCGGCCAAGGCGGCCCCGACCTCCTCGTGCGGTTGCCTCGGTGCCCGGTCCGCCCCGGTGTCCTGGCGTGGATTCGCCCGAGCCGGCCTGCTGGTGGTCGCCGGCCTGCTGGCCATGCTGGCCCAGGGCAGCTGGCTGACCGCCCTCACCGGCCGTCCGCTGGCCGGTACGACGATCCTGCTGGTCGAGGCGGCGGCGGTCGTCGTACTGTCCCCGGAACTCGATCAGGCCTGGCTGGTGCCGCTGCGCCAGCTCCGGGTCCGGCTGACCAACCCACTCGCCGGCGGCACCGGCATACCGTTGCTGGCCACGGTGCACCAGCTTCAGCAGAGCGAGGCGTACCGCCGGGTCGCCGCCCTGATCAGCTCGGACGTCCGGGAGCACTGGGACGACGACGAGTGGCGGATCGTCTGCCACGCGGCCCGCTACCAGGGCCGACTGGCCACCGCCGTGTTCGCCGTACCCCGGCTGCGCTACGAGCCGGACGCGGTACGGGTGGCGATCGTCGACGAGGCCACCGGCGTCACCCTGGTGAACGTCCCGGCGGTTGCGGCCTAGCAGCACGTCCCGGTAGAGGCCCGCCCATTCAGCTCAGGTGCACACTCACCGCTGGCGGTCGAAGTCCTGACCGGCTCCGATCACGAACACATCCAGCGACAAGGCAGGTCCAGCGGCAGGGTCGAGCGAGGACATGCATCCGTGGCCGCACTCCAGGAGCGCCCACGCGACCTCGGCCGTCGTCGCCGGGGCAGCTTTCGCAGCCGACTCGATGTCGGTCCAGACCACCGCGACCAAGGACCCGGCATTCTCCAGCACGTAGTCGCCGAAACAGTCGTTGAAGGCGTCCCAGTTCTTCCCGTAGTACGCAGGGAAGCCGAACGCCCGGCTGAGCTCGGTGTGTGCTTCGGTGCGGGAGGTCATCCGCCGCCCGTCCAGCTCAACCCTTCGGTACGACCAGCGGTCGAGGAACGCGTCGAGTGCCGGGACCGCCTCCAGGTGGACCCGGAACAGCGGCCCTGAACGGATCCAGGGAAGTTCTCCGCGTACCCAGGGCCGTGCGCTCGTCATGGGTTCGCAGCCTAGGCGTCCTCGACGCGACATGGCTCACCCGTCCGAGGCGTCCACGAGCCGGTCGCACTCCGCGATCAGGCGCGTGCGCAGCGGTGTGGCCCGATCGGAGAAGTCACGTTGTGCGGCGACGTACTCGGCCCGGCCCGCCGCCGTCTCCACCCGTACCGGTGGATAGCCCAGGGCGGCCAGGTCGTACGGACTGGCCTGCATGTCGAGGGTACGGACGTCCCGGGCCAGGGCGAACGCGTCGGCCACCAGCTCGCTCGGCACCAACGGGGACAGCTTGTACGCCCACCGGTAGAGATCCATGTTCGCGTGCAGACAGCCCGGCTGCTCGTTGTCGTGCTGCGTCTCCCGGGTCGGATTGAGCAGGTTGAGCGGCCGGGCGGGTTCGGTGAAGAAGCGGTACGCGTCGAAGTGACTGCACCGGACCCGGTTGACCTCCACCGTCCGGGCCGTCTCCGCCGGGCTGAGCCGCAGCGGCCACGCGTTGTGCCGCAGTTCCTCCTGGGTCTGCCGGTAGACCATCGCCCACTCGTGCATTCCGAAGCAGCCGAACTGGGCCGGCCGCCCGGCCGTCGCCACCAGCAGTGCGCGGATCCACGCGATCGAGTCGGCGCGACGTTGGCGTACCCCGTCGGTGTCGAGCGTGAGCCCGACGGACGTCTCCCGGTAGTCCCGGCCGAACTCGGCCGGATCCGCGTCCCGCAGCGTCACCCCGGCCCCCGGATGCCAGCGACGCAGTTGTGCCGGCCGGTGCGAGTAGTAGGTGAACAGGAAGTCCTCGACCGGATGCTTGACGCCGCTGCGTCGCCGTTGCAGGTGCGGGGCCAACCAGGCATCCACCCGTTGCTCGTGGGCCTGCCGGCGGGTCTGCCAGGTCGGCGCATCGAGAACGGCGGTACGGGTGGTGGCGGCGGTCACCGGTCCAGCGTACGACCGCCACCGCGGCAGTCGTCCGTCCCCACCACCGCAGCCACCCGCCGGGCGGCGGGCTACGTCACGTCGACCCGGACCCCGGCGGAGAAGACCGCACTGCGCAGTTCGAGCTGGGTCGGTAGCTCCCGCCCGGCGGTGTTGAACACCAGTGGGAAGAGCAGTCGGCCACCGGCCGGCACCGGCGTGGAGAACAGATCCCGACCCTGGTTGGCGGCCCGGGTGGCGGCCTCGTCGGCACCGACCCAGTTGCCGTCGGGCAGGTACGCCCGTTGCAGCGCGCCGTACCAGGTCTGTTTCTCCTGCGTGAGGTTTCGTAGGCCGACGGTGGCCTGGCAGTGCTGCGTGCCGGGCGGGCAGGACACCCGGTAGACGGTGAACTCGAACGCCGACTCCTGTAGCGGCGCGCCGACCGGGCCGGTCCTGCTCTGGCCGATCCACGCACCGTTGGACGGTTGCCGGTCGGTCTGCATCGCGCTCACCCGTGCGGTGGCGGTCCAGACCGCCCCGGCGACCACGCCACCGAGGATCGCGATCGCCACCCCGACGGCCAGCCAGGCCGGCGGTCTGCGCCGTGCCCTGGGCCGGGGAGCGGCGGGCCGTGGATAGAGGGTGCCACGGGTCGCGTTCGGGTCGTAGACCGCGACACCGGAGCGCTGGCGGCTGGCCGCCCGGCGCAGGATGGTCCGACGGTTCCAGATCCGGTAGCCCAACCAGCTCAGCACGGCCAGCACCAGCAGCGCCACCACGGCACCACCGAGTACGGCGGGGTGTCGCCACCACGGCGGTGGGGCCGGTGCGGCCGGGTTCATCACCGCCGCGTCCCAGGTCGCGGTCGCACAGTCGTACGGGGTGTCCCCGCCGATGGCGAAGGCGCAGGCCGGAGCGGTGACCGGGGTGCTGTCGACGGTCGGAGCCAGGACGGTGGTCAGACTCATCGCGTCGTGGGCACCGAGTTGCAGTTGCCAGCTCACCTCGGTACCCCGGTCCGGACCGTTCGGGGCGGTCGCCTGACCGCCGTTGCTGATCCCGGTCGGGGCGACCCGCTGGGGCAACTCCTGCCGGACGGTGGTGCCCACGGTGCTGTCACCGCTGTTGCGGACGTCGATCCGGTAGGTCGGTGAGGCGGCTCCGACCGGGGTCACCGCGACGGTGACCATTGGGGCTGCCGATGTGACGACCGCCATCGGGGCTGCCACCGGGGCGGTGACCGCCGGGTGGGCCGTTGCGGATCTGGTCGCGGCGGCGGTGGCCGGTTCGGCTACCAGGATCATCAGGGCCGGCAGCAGTGCCGGAAGGTAGCCGACGATTGCTGCCGCGACCGTGCATGAACGCTTCGATACAGGCATGACAAACGAGACCTCCCAAGCCGCACGCTAGGTCGGGGTGACGCCGCGTCACCGGGGAAGGAACGAACTGCGTCCGGGTCGGGTCGGGTCGGGTATCGTGCCCCGACCCGGGCGGGGCGCAGGTGGTGGTGGCGGTCGATCGGGGCAGGTGAGACTAGATTGGCTGGGTGCGTATCGCTCGTTTTGCTCATGCCAAGGGAATGTCGTTCGGGGTCGTCGAGGGGGAGCCGGAGGCCGGCCCCGAGGGGCTGACCATCGCCGAGATCGAGGGCCACCCGTTCGGCGAGATCCGGTTCACCTCCGCGCGGTGGGCGCTGGCCGACGTACGGCTGCTCTCGCCGATCCTGCCCAGCAAGGTCGTCTGCGTCGGCCGTAACTACGTGGAGCACGCGGCGGAGCAGTCCGCCGAGGTGCCGACCGAACCGTTGCTGTTCCTCAAGCCGTCGACGTCGGTGGTCGGGCCCCGGGACGCCATCCGGCTGCCGCTACAGAGTCAGCACGTCGACCATGAGGCCGAACTCGCGGTGGTGATCGGGCCACCGGGGGCGCGGCGTGCCGACCGGGCGACCGCCAGCAAGGCGATCTTCGGCTACACCTGCGCCAACGACGTGACCGCTCGGGACCTGCAACGCGCCGACGGGCAGTGGACCCGGGCCAAGGGCTTCGACTCGTTCTGCCCGATCGGCCCGTGGATCGTCACCGGGCTCGACGTGAGCGACCTGGAGGTGCGCTGCGAGGTGGGCCGCAAACCGGAGGAGATGGAGGTACGCCAGCTCGGCCGGACCAAGGACATGGTCTTCGACGTGCCGACGCTGGTGTCGTACATCTCACACGTGATGACCTTGCTGCCCGGGGACGTGATTCTGACCGGCACCCCGGCGGGGATTAGCCCGCTGACCGACGGGGATACGGTGACGGTGCGTATCGAGGGGATCGGCAGTTTGTCGAATCCCGTGGTCCGCGCGGCGTGACCGTTTCGGCGTGCCAAGCCGGCTGATTCGACGCGTTTTCGCAGGTCAGCGGGTTTCTTCGGAGCCGATTTGGTGCCCGTGAACCGGGTCCGGTAAAGTTCTTTTCGGCACTGAAGAGCGCCACTGGGGTATGGGGTAATTGGCAGCCCGACTGATTCTGGTTCAGTTAGTCTAGGTTCGAGTCCTGGTACCCCAGCCACCGATGCTCCCCAAGAACATCGGTGCTGCTGGACTCTGATAGAGTTCGGCAGCAGCAGGAGAGCAACAAAGGCAACACCAGCAACACAAAGCAAGTCCTGGCCCCGTCGTCTAGTGGCCTAGGACGCCGCCCTCTCAAGGCGGTAGCGCCGGTTCGAATCCGGTCGGGGCTACAACTGGCGGCCCGTGTCACCTCGGTGGCACGGGCCGCTTCCTTTTTCACCGGACCACTCTTCGTCGGCGTCGCGCAGCCTGTCGTGCTGCCGGGCCCGTTCCGCCCGCGCTCCGTCGGTGCAGCCCGCAGCGTGGTCGGCTGTCCGAGCCTGGCGGTCGGCTGGTCCGGGCCTGCTACGTCTCGATGGTCAGCGTATGACGTGACGTGCCCCCGGCGCGGCCCTTTGGCGTAATCGCCGGGCCGTGCCGGGGGCACGATGACGTGCGGCTGACCGGGGGAAGCCGAACCGGTGATGGGCGGTCGGCTCCGACGGCCGCGTCGAGTGAACCGGGACCCGGTGCGGCCCGGGGAGTGGCGGGCTAGAGGCCGCTGAGCCGTTGACCGGCCCGGACGACCGCCATCGCGTGCCGGTCACCCGGCCGGCGGCCCAGGCGCTCGATCGGGCCGGAGACGCTGATCGAGGCGATCACCCGGCCGGTCCGGTCGCGGATCGGCGCTGAGACGCTGGCCACACCGGCCTCCCGCTCGGCAACGCTCTGCGACCAGCCGCGTCGCCGTACCTCGGCGAGGGTGCGACCGGTGAACTTGCAGCGGGGCAGCAGTGGCATCACCGCCTCCGGCGGCTCCCAGGCCAGCAGGACCTGTGCGGCGGACCCGGCGGTCATCGGCAGCACCGAGCCGACCGGGACGGTGTCCCGCAGCCCGCTGGCGCGTTCCGCCGCGGCCACACAGACCCGCTCGTCGGCCCGCCGCAGGTAGAGCTGGGCACTCTCGCCGGTGGCGTCACGTAGCGCCGCCAGCAGGGGCTCGGCTGCGGTCAACAGCACGTCAGGCGCGGCGTTGGCCAGTTCGCCGAGGCGGGGGCCCGGCCGCCAGCGTCCCTGGGTGTCCCGTACCAGCATGCGATGGATCTCCAGCGCCTGTGCCAGCCGGTGCGCGGTGGCCCGCGGCAGCTTCGTGCGCTCGACGAGTTCGGCCAGGCTGGCGCCGTCGACGCAGGCGGCCAGGATGACCACCGCCTTGTCGAGAACGCCGACACCGCTCATACTGTGTCCCACAAGCCGAAACATACCTCCCAGAATTTAGGATGTCCAGATGGTGGGAGTCACATCGAAGGCGGCATCGCCGAGGACCCTGGCCGAGAAGGTCTGGGATGCCCACGTGGTGCGATCCGCCGAGGGTGAACCAGACCTGCTCTTCATTGACCTGCACCTCCTGCACGAGGTCACCAGCCCGCAGGCCTTCGACGGTCTGCGGATGGCCGATCGTCAGGTACGGCGACCGGACCTGACCCTGGCGACCGAGGACCACAACACCCCGACCGGCTACGCCGACCCGGCGTTCCAGAGCCGGCGCGGGGATCTGTTGACCATCGCCGACCCGACCTCGCGTACGCAGATCGAGACACTGCGCCGCAACTGCGCCGAGTTCGGGGTCAAGATCCACCCGCTCGGCGACGAGAACCAGGGGATCGTGCACGTGATCGGGCCACAGTTGGGGCTGACCCAGCCCGGCCTGACCATCGTCTGCGGGGACTCGCACACCGCCACCCACGGTGCGTTCGGAGCGCTCGCCTTCGGCATCGGCACCAGCGAGGTGGAGCACGTCCTGGCCACCCAGACGCTGCCGCAGATCCGGCCGAGGACCATGGCGGTCACGGTCACCGGCGAACTCGGGCCGGGGGTCACCGCCAAGGACCTCGTCCTGGCGCTGATCGCCCAGGTGGGCACCGGTGGCGGTCGCGGCCACATCGTGGAGTACCGGGGTGAGGCGATCCGCAAGCTCTCCATGGAGGGCCGGATGACCATCGCCAACATGTCCATCGAATGGGGCGCCAAGGCCGGCATGATCGCGCCGGACGAGACCACCTTCGAGTACCTCAAGGGCCGCCCCAACGCGCCCCAGGGGGCCGACTGGGACGCCGCCGTGGAGTACTGGCGCACCCTGCCCACCGACGAGGGCGCCACCTTCGACACCGAGGTCGTCCTCGACGCCAGCCAGATCAGCCCATTCGTCACCTGGGGCACCAACCCGGGTCAGGGCACCTCGCTGAACTCGGTGGTGCCGGACCCGAGCGACTTCGACACCGAGGCCGAGCGGACCGCCGCCACGCGGGCCCTGGAGTACATGGACCTCCGGCCCGGTACGCCGCTGCGTGACGTCCCGGTCGACGTGGTCTTCGTCGGGTCGTGCACCAACGGGCGGCTGGAGGACCTACGCGCCGCCGCCGACGTGCTGCGCGGGCACAGGGTCGCCGACGGCGTACGGATGCTGGTCGTGCCTGGCTCCGCCGCCGTACGGGCCGCCGCCGAGAACGAGGGGCTGGACAGGGTGTTCACCGAGGCGGGCGCCGAATGGCGGTTCGCCGGGTGCTCGATGTGCCTGGGAATGAACCCCGACACGCTCACGCCGGGGCAGCGGTCCGCCTCCACCTCCAACCGAAACTTCGAGGGCCGGCAGGGCCGGGGTGGGCGTACCCACCTGGTTTCCCCGCCGGTCGCCGCCGCCACCGCCGTGGCCGGCCGGCTGGCCGCTCCGGCCGATCTGTGAGGGGCAGATATCAATGGAAAAGTTCACCGTTCACACCGGTTCCGCAGTCCCGCTCCGTCGCTCCAATGTGGATACGGATCAGATCATTCCGGCCGTGTATCTCAAGCGGGTAACCAGAACCGGCTTTGCCGACGGGCTCTTCAGCGCATGGCGGGAAGACCCGGCATTCGTACTCAATGATCATTCATATTCCGGTGCTTCGATCCTGTTGGCCGGTCCCGAGTTTGGTACCGGGTCGTCGCGGGAGCACGCTGTCTGGGCGCTGCGGGACTGGGGGTTCCGGGCCGTCCTCTCCCCACGTTTCGGTGACATCTTCCGGGGGAACGCTCTGAAGGAAGGACTCTTACCAGTAGAGCTTGAATTGAATGTCATCGAGCAATTGTGGGAGTTGGTGGAAGCTGACCCGACCACGCAGATCGCGGTCGATCTGGCTGCCCGGGAGGTCCGGGCAGGCGGTTCGAGCTGGTCGTTCCCTATCGATGACTTCAGTCGTTGGCGGCTGATGGAAGGCTTGGATGACATTGGACTCACCCTCCGCCATGAGGCGTTCATCACCTCCTACGAGCAGGGTCGACTCCCCTTCCTGCCGGTTGTGAGATAGTCCGTACGCCTGCCGCAGAGCCTTTTTCGCCCCCGTCGGTTGTACCGGCGGGGGCGAATCCTTTACGACACAACGACTTTTTTCCGGAAGATGTTTGTGTCCTGGTGGCACAGGGCATACCGTGCGCGCAGAATGGCTCGCGTTGAGTCTAGTTGCACATATGGGAGGAAGTCGTGAACAAGGCCGAGCTCATCGAGGCTCTCGCCGTACGCCTGGGGGATCGTAAGGCGGCGACGGCGGCGCTCGACGCGGTCCTCACCGAGGTTCAGGCCGCGGTCACCAAGGGCGACCGCGTGGCGATCACCGGATTCGGAGTGTTCGAAAAGCGCGTACGCGGCCCGCGAACAGCGCGCAACCCGCGTACCGGCGAGGCGGTGAAGGTCAAAAAGACATCCGTGCCGACCTTCCGGCCGGGCGCCGGGTTCAAGGAGATGGTCGCCAGCGGTAAGGCACCCAAGACCGCAGCCGCACCCAAGAAGACCACCGCTGCGGCGACGGCAGCGGCGAAGAAGACCACCGCGGCCAAGGCCCCCGCCAAGACCGCCGCGGCCAAGAAGACGACCGCCACCAAGGCGGCGGCGAAGAAGACGGTCACCAAGAAGGCGGCCCCGACCAAGGCAGCCGCCAAGACCACCACCAAGAAGGTGACCACCGCCAAGACCGCGCCGGCCAAGAAGGCGGCGGTGAAGAAGACCACGGTGGCCAAGAAGACCACCGCGGCGAAGACCACCACGGCGGCCAAGAAGGCTCCAGCCAAGAAGACCGCGACCAAGAAGGCCGCGGCGAAGCGCTGAATCAGCCGTACCCAAGGGCGTCCACCGGCTCCGGTGGGCGCCCTTCGCCATGCCACCGGCACCATCTCCGCGCTCAGACTGCGGTTTCCGGTGGAGCCATTGACCTGACCGACCGGGACATCGAGAATCGCCGGCAACTCACGCCCCCCACCGCAGGGAGTGTCGATGCGCCGTCCCGCCACCGCCAATGTTGCAGTCTGCCTGGGTGTTCTCGTCCTCGTGGACATTCTGCGGGTCTGGTTGCCCGCCATCATCACCATCTTCGGGCAGGCCGCGTCCACGCCGGCCGAACTGATGGGGGCCTTCGCCCTGCTGTGGTTCCTGTTGCCGTTGGCCGTCCCGGCGCTGCTCCGGCGGACCGGTGCCGGACCGGTCGCCCTGACCGCCGTGGTCGTGCTGGCTGTCGCCCGGCTCGCGCTGACCGCCACGCCGGGCGGACAGTTGCAGCTCTACCTTGCCAGTGTCGGGCTGCTGGCGGGACTGGTCTGGCTCACGGCGACCGCCCACACGACCGTACGGCCGGTGCCCGGGTTGGTGCTGGGGCTGGCCCTCGGCACGATCGCGCACACCGTGCTGGGGACGTACGACCTGGTCTGGCGCGGGGGATGGGCGGCCTGGACGGTCAGCGTGGTGCTGGTCGGGCTGCTGGTGGCCGCGCAGGCCCGCACCCCGACGCAGCCGGTACGCGCCGCTGACGCCGAAGATTCCGCTGGGGTGGCCGATACCTGGCCGGCGGTCGTGCAGGCCCGCAGCTGGCTTCTCGTCGGCCCAACGGTGCTGCTCAGCGGCATGGTGGCACTGTCGCCCGCGCTGGCCGGCGCAACGACGTCGTACCTGTTCGGTGCCCCGACCCGGCGGTTGGCCGAGTCGACGGGTGGGTGGGGCCTGCCGGAGGGAACCCTGATCGGGCTGGCCGTCGGACTGTTCGTCCTGACCGCCCTGTCCCGGCCGCACCGATCCACCCGCTGGTGGGGGCCGTTGGCGCTGGTCGTCGGCGTACTCCTGTTCGCCATCGGCTGGATACCGGCGCTGGCACCGGCGATCCTGCTCACCGCCGCCGGTCTCGGCGCCTGCCTGGCCCTGGCCGGGGCGACCACCGGGGAGCCGGCACCCGCCGGATCCGTTGCGGCACGACGGCGGAGCTACGCGGCGGCGGGCGGCATGCTCGTCTTCGTCGTCGCAGCCATCGCCTACTACGCCGCCTACGACCTGGGCTACCCCAACGGCTGGGCACCCGTGGCAGTCGCCGGCCTCGTCGCCGTCCAGGCGTCACGACCCGCACCCGGAGCGGCCCGGGATACGCCCAGTCCCGCCCTGCGGCGGGCGGCTTCCATGGCCGCAGGTGGGCGGGCCGGTCGGCTGGCCGCCGCCCTCACCGCCCTCACCGTGCTCGGAGCGGTCCAGATCCCGGGTGACTCCGACGATCCGGCCCCCCGGTCGGCAGCCGACCCGATCCGGCTGGTCGCCTACAACATCCGGATGGGCTTCGGTCTGGACGGGCGCTTCGACCTGGCCGGACTGGTCGACGTCGTCGCCGGGGAGAAACCCGATGTCGTGGTACTCAGCGAGGTCGACCGGGCCTGGCTGCTCAACGGCGGACACGACACCCTGGCACTGCTGGCCCGGCGACTGGACCTGCCGTACGTCTTCGCGCCGGCCGCCGACCCGGTCTGGGGCGACGCCGTACTGACCCGGATCCCCGTACGGCATGCCGAGACCCGGGCGCTGCCCGCCGTCGGCGCACCCACCGGAGCGCAGGCGCTGGCCGTGACCCTCGACCTCGACGGCCGGGAACTGGTGGTCGTCTCCACCCACCTGCAACCCCCGCCCGACGAAGGGCCGGTGGTGCAGGCCCGCGCGGTGGCCAGCTTCGCCACCGGGTACGCCGGGTGCCGACCGCTGGTCGTGGCCGGTGACCTGAACACCGAACCGGGAGAACCGGCGTTCGCCGAGTTCATCCGGGCCGACCTGGTCGACGCGCTTGCCGATGCCCGACCCCTGCCCACCAGCCCGGCGGACGCGCCGCACGGGCAGATCGACCACGTCCTCGTCTCCGGCGGTATCACGCCCCGCGACGCCGTGGCCCCACGTAGCACCGCATCCGATCACCTGGCCGTCGCCGTGACCCTGGCCATCGGTGGCGGGTGCTGACCCGGCCACCAGGATTGAATGGCGACGCCTACCAGGGGTCGGCAGCGACACCCACCGGGGATGGGCAGCGACGCCTACCAGGGTTCGGCGGCGGCACCCACCAGGATTGGGCGGCGACGCCTACCACGGGTCGGCAGCGACCAACCGGTCGGCGGCGAAGGCCAGCAGCCAGCCGCCGCCCTTCGGGGTGGCGAACCCGTGCGGCACCGGCAGTGTCGCCGCCCCGGCGTCCGGGCCGATGACGTCACCGACGTCGGCACCGGGGACGTCACCGGCGTCGGCTGAGCCGGCCAACAGGGCCAGTACGCCCGGAATCACCCTGCCCTGGCTGCACACCGCCACCGGCTCACCAGCGACGGCCAACTCGACGAGCCGGCTGGCGGCGGCCAGGACGCACTCCGTACGGAGCTGACCGGGAACCGGCTCGTCGAACACCCCGTCCACCTCGATCGGCAGATCGAGCCGCTCGGCAGCCGGATCCAGGGTCTGTACGCAGCGGCGGGCCGAGGCGGACAGCAGACGTACCGGCTGGATCAGCGGCACCAGCCGGGCCAGGTCCAGTGCCTGTGCCCGCCCCACGTCGTCCAGCGGGCGGGCGGTGTCCGGACCGGACCAGGTGGCCCGCCGACCGGCGGAGGCGTGCCGGAGCAACGCCAACGTCACGGTGACCCGGGGGAGTGCGGCGAACGACCGCAGCACCGTCGCGTCGTGCGGGTAGCTGACCAGGCGTACCGCCTCGTCGACCGGCAACCAGCGCAACAGGTCGACCTCGGTGTCCGGCTGGAAACCACCGGCCCCCACCGCCCGCAGCGACCAGTAGTCGACGACCTTCGGCCGCCCGTCGCTGACGTACCGCGCGCTGGGCAGCCGCACCTGCGGTACCGCGCGGACGTCCGCCTCCTCCGCGACCTCGCGTACGGCGGCCAGCAGCGCCGGCTCACCCGGATCCAGCTTGCCCTTCGGCAGGGACCAGTCGTCGTAGCGTGGGCGGTGCACCAGGCAGACCTCGACACCGTCACCCTCGACGCCGTCACCGGAGGGCCGCCACACCACGCCGCCGGCGGCCCGCACCACCGTCCGGTCCGGTACCGCGTTCGCCCCCCAGCATCCGCGCACCCGACCAGCCTATGCCCCGTCCCCGACCGCCCGGCGCAGCAGCAGGTCCTGTAGGTGCGTCAGCCGCGCCCCGGGCGTTCCGGCCAGTCGGTGCCAACTGCCGTCGGCGGCCAACTCGAACGCCTCCACCCCGGGATCCATGGCCGCCCGCAGCACCTGGTCCAACTCCGTACGGGCAGCCGGATCGGTCACCCGTACCAGCGCCTCGACCCGGCGGTCCAGGTTCCGGTGCATCAGGTCGGCCGACCCGATCCAGAACTCGGCGTCACCGTCGTTGCCGAACCGGAAGACCCGGGAATGTTCCAGGAACCGGCCGAGGATGGAACGCACCCGGATGTTCTCCGACAGTCCCGGTACGCCGGGACGCAGCGTGCACATGCCCCGGATGATGAGGTCGACGTGCACCCCGGCCCGGGAGGCCCGGTAGAGCGCGTCCACGATCTCCTCGTCGACCAGGGAGTTGACCTTCAGCTGGACCAGGCCCGGCGCGTCCGGTCGGGTGTAGGCGATCTCCCGTTCGATCCGGTCGACCAGGCCACGTCGTACGCCGTGCGGGGCGACCAGCAGCCGTCGGTACGAGGTCTGCCGGCTGTAGCCGGTCAGCACGTTGAACAGGTCGGTCAGGTCCGCCCCGACCTCCGGATCGGCGGTCAGCATCCCGAAGTCCTCGTAGAGCCGGGCCGTCTTCGGGTGGTAGTTCCCGGTGCCGATGTGGCAGTACCGACGGATCGAGTCGCCCTCCTGCCGTACGACCAGCGCGGTCTTGGCATGTGTCTTGAGCCCGACCAGGCCGTAGACGACGTGACAGCCGGCCCGCTCCAGCATCCGCGCCCAGCCGATGTTGGCCACCTCGTCGAACCGGGCCTTCACCTCCACCAGCACCACCACCTGTTTGCCAGCGGCGGCGGCCTCGATCAGCGCGTCCACGATCGGCGAGTCACCGCTGGTGCGGTACAGCGTCTGCTTGATGGCCAGCACGTCCGGGTCGGCGGCGGCCTGCTCCACGAAGCGTTGCACGCTGGTCGCGAACGAGTGGTACGGGTGGTGCACGAGCACGTCCCCGTCGCGCAGGGTGGCGAACACGCTGCGCGGCACCTCACCCTCGGCCAGCCGGGGATGGGTGGCCGGCACGAACGGTCGGTCCTTCAGGTCCGGCCGATCCGACTCCTCGTAGACCTGCCACAGCGACGACAGGTCCAGCAGGCCCGGCACCCGCAGCACATCCTGCGGATCCATGTCCAGTTCGCGCAGCAGCAACTCCAGCACGTGGTCGGAGATGGAGGCGGCCACCTCGAGGCGTACCGGTGGGCCGAACCGGCGTCGGGCCAACTCCCGCTCCAGGGCCTGCAACAGGTCCTCGTCGCGGTCCTCGTCCACCTCCACCTCGGCGTTGCGGGTCACCCGGAACAGGTGGCACTCGACCACCTGCATCCCGGAGAACAGCTGCCCCAGGTGGACCGCGATCAGGTCCTCCACCGGCAGGAACCGGGTACCCGGCGAGTCCCGCCCGACCCGGACGAAGCGGGGCACGTTGTTGGGCACCTTGACCCGGGCGAACAACTCCGGCCCGCCGGCCGGGTCCCGGACCACCACCGCCAGGTTCAGCGACCGGCTGGAGATGTACGGGAACGGGTGCGCCGGGTCCACGGCCAACGGCGTGAGCACCGGGAAGATCTGCTCCCGGAAGTACGTACGCAGCCGGTCCCGCTCGGTCCCGTCCAGTTCCGCCCAGCGGGGCAGGTGGATGTCCTGGGCGGCCAGCCCGGGCAGTACCTCGTCGGTGAAACAGCTGGCGTGCCGGTTGACCAGGTCGGCGGCCTTCGCGGCGATCAGCTCCAGTTGCGTACGCGGGGGCAGCCGGTCACCGCCCCGTACCGGCAACCCGGCCTGCCAGCGTCGTTTCAGACCGGCCACCCGGACCATGTAGAACTCGTCCAGGTTGCTGGCGAAGATGGCCAGGAACTTCGCCCGTTCCAGCAGCGGAGTGTCCCGGTCCTCGGCCAGCGCCAGCACCCGGGCGTTGAAATCCAGCCAGGACAGCTCCCGGTTGAGGAACCGGTCCTCCGGCAACGGCGCGGGAGCGGCCAACCGCACGGTTGGCTCGGTGACCGGCCCAACAGCTGGCTCGGCCGCCGGCCCAACAGCCGGCTCGGTGACCGGTCGAGCAGCCGGGGCGCTGGCTGGATCTTCGGGCGGACGACTCACCGGCCCATCATCACCCGATGAAGATGAATGCGAAACGAAGTCGACGTTGCCGAGGTCAGTGGAACGTCGGCAGGGTGATCCGGGTCATCCGCCCGGCGTCGTCGTGCTCGATGCGTACCCGCTGGCCGAGGCGGAGCAGCCGCAGACCGGAGGCGTCGAACGCGGTCGCCGGAAACTCGACCTCGGTGCCGTCGTCGAGCAGCAGTGTGCCGCAACGGAGCTGCGGGTCGAAGGTCGCCACGGTGCCCTGCATGTCAGCACCGTACACCGGGGGAGAACCGGCGAACAGCGCGCTGGTGTGCCGTCCCAGGCCGAGCGCGGCGACCGCCAGCAGGTCGGCCGGGGTGTCGACGTCCCGCCGTACGGTCGGCCCGATCCCGGTCAACGCCACCGCCCCGGAGGCGGCGTGCGCGGCAGCCGAACCGTCGCCGAACCGGGGATCCAACGGCACCCCGGGCGGCGCGGTGAGCAGGGTCGTGCCCGAGCCCGGCGCGTCCGCGACGAACCGTCGTACCCGGGAGGGGTCGTCGGCGGCGGCCCGCAGCGCAACCGCCAGCTCGGCCGGCAGTAACGCCGGCAGGTCGGCGGTCATCGCGGCCACCCAGCCCCCGCCGGACCGGGCCGCACCCAGCGCGAAAGCCGGGTTGAGGCCGGCTCCGGGAGGGTCGGCCGTCACCCTCGCTCCCAGGGGCCGCAACGCCGCAGCTACCGTACGATCGTCGGTCACCACCAGCACGTCGGCCACCACCGGGCAGGCCACCACCGCGCTGACCGTGTCCAGGGCAAGGGCCAGCGCCAACGACTCGTGCGGCACCCCGGCGAGTGCGCCCCGCAGCCGGCTCTTGGCGATGTCGAGCCGCTTCACCGGCACGACCACGGTCCAGTTCGGCTCGGTCACGGGGCAATCCTGCCAGCCCGGCGAACGGCCCTCACTGGCCGTGCCCGGGGCAAGGAGGCATGATTTCGCTGCGGACGTGAGGCGACGCCCGCGGCGGTCGCCGGCCGGACGGCTGGCGAGGTCAGAGGCAGAACGAGGGGGAATTCGTGGCGCGGCGAAGGCTGGGATTCTGGCGACGGTTAGCCGTGACACTGGTCAAACCACCACTGAACATCTGGACCCGTCGTACCTGGCTCGGAATGGAACATCTCGCCCAGGACACCGGCATCATCATCGTGGCCAACCACCTCTCCCACGCCGACCCGCTGGTCTCCGCGCACTACATCTACGACGCCGGCCGCTGGCCGCAGTACCTCGGTAAGGCCAGCCTCTTCCGGCTGCCGGTGATCGGCAGCCTGCTGTACAAGACCCGGCAGATCCCGGTGGAACGGGGCACCGTCGACGCGGCCCGGTCCCTGGAGACACTGATCGCCGCGGTGCGGGCCGGCGGTACGGTGGTGATCTACCCGGAGGGCACCACCACCCGGGAACCCGAACTATGGCCGATGCGGGGCAAAACCGGCGCGGCCCGGCTGGCCCTGGCCACGAACGCGCCGGTGATCCCGGTCGCAATGTGGGGGCCGGAGAAGATGTTCGACCCGCGCACCAAGAAACTGAACCTGCGACCCCGGATCCCGGTGACCGTCGTCGCCGGACCGCCGGTGGACCTGACGCGCTGGGCCGGTGCCGCCCCCACGAAGACCACCCTCGACGAAATGACAGACGAGATGATGCTCCGGTTGCGGGACATGCTGGCCGAGGTCCGAGGCACCACACCCCCGCCGCTGTGGTCGCCCAACGCGCGCCGCGACACCACCGGCGCCCGGGCCACCACCACCGGAGACCGTCGCGAGGGCGGAGACGCCGGACCCGCCGGAGACACTGCGGGCGGCGCGGCATGAAGGGAACCGCCACCGTCCTCGGCGCAGGATCCTGGGGTACGGCCGTCGCGAAGATACTGGCCGACGCCGGTCGGGACGTACGCCTCTGGGCCCGCCGCCAGACCGTCGCCGACGCCATCAACAGCACCGGCATGAACCCGTACTACCTGCCCGGCCGACGCCTGCCCGACCGCATCACCGCCACCACCGACGCGCCGAAGGCCATCGACGGTGCGGAGATCGTCGTGCTGGCCGTACCGTCGCAGACCCTGCGCGGCAACCTCGCCGAATGGGTGCCCTACCTCGCCCCCGACTCGACGCTCGTCTCGCTGATGAAGGGCATCGAACTCGGCACCCTCAAGCGGATGAGCGAAGTGATCGTGGAGGTCACCGGGGTGGCCGCTGACCGGGTCGCGGTCGTCTCCGGTCCCAACCTGGCCCCCGAGATCGCCGACGAGCAGCCCGCCGCCACCGTCGTCGCCTGCACCGACACCGACCGGGCCACCCTGATCCAGAAGGCGATCAGCACCCCGTACCTGCGGCCGTACACCAACGACGACGTCATCGGTACGGAACTGGGCGGCGCGGTCAAGAACGTCATCGCCCTCGCGTACGGCATGGCCACCGCCATGGGCCTCGGCGACAACACCAAGGCCACCCTGATCACCCGGGGACTGGCCGAGACCTCCCGGCTCGGCGTCGCCCTGGGAGCCGACCCGCTCACCTTCGCCGGCCTCGCCGGCATGGGCGACCTGGTCGCCAGCTGCTCGTCGCCGCTGTCGCGCAACCGCACCTTCGGTGAACACCTCGGTCGGGGCGAAACCCTCGAACAGGCCCAGGCCGCCACCAAACAGACCGCCGAAGGTGTCAAGAGCTGCCTGTCGATCCGCGACCTCGCCCGCCGCAACAACGTCGAGATGCCCATCACCGAACAGGTCGAACTCGTCTGCCACGAAGGCGTCAAGCCGCAGGTGGCGATGGCCGCCCTGATGGCCCGCTCGCCCAAACCCGAATGACCCTGGAGGCAGGAATGGCTGACCGGAGCGACTACGGCGACGGCACCCGCTGCGTACACGCCGGGCTACCCGAACCCGCCCCCGGCCAGCCGTTCCTGCCCGGCCCGGTGTTCGCCGCGCCCTACCACCTCGAACCGGGGCCGGACGTGGCGACGGGCGGCTACGACGGCTACGCCCGATCCGGCAACCCCACGCGGCGCAACCTCGAGACCGCCATCGGCGAACTCGAAGGCGGCGCCTGCCTCACCTTCAGCAGCGGCCAGGCCGCCATCACCGGACTGCTGCTGGCCGTGCTCCGCCCCGGCGACACCGTCATGCTCCCCGCCGACGGCTACTTCAGCGTCCGCAAGTTCGCCGCCACGACCCTGGCCAACATCGGCGTCACCGTGCAGTACGTACCCACCGCCGGCCCCTACCCGGGCTTCGACGGCGTACGGCTGGTCCTGCTCGAAACCCCGGCCAACCCCGGCCTGGACGTCTGCGACATCACCGCCCTGGCCACCCGGGCCCACGCCGCCGGCACCCTCGTCGCCGTCGACAACACCGCCGCCACCCCGCTCGGACAACGCCCCCTCGACCTGGGTGCCGACATCGTCGTCGCCTCCGGCACCAAGGCCCTGACCGGGCACTCCGACCTGCTGCTCGGCTACCTGGCCAGCCGTGACCCGGAACTGCTGGAGACCGTACGCGGCTGGCGGGAGACCACCGGCGCGGTCCCCGGCCCGTTCGACGCCTGGCTGGCCCACCGTTCACTGGCCACCCTGGACCTGCGGCTGGCCCGGCACACAGCCAACGCCGAGGCGGTCGCGCTGGCACTGCGGGCCCGTCCCGACGTGGCCGACGTACGCTGGCCCGGGCTCGCCGACGACCCGTCGTACGCCGTGGCCAGTGTCCAGATGCGCCGCATCCCCGGCATCGTCTCGTTCGACCTCGGCGACGCCGGCCGGGTGGAGCGGTTCCTGAAGGCGTCCCGTCTGGTCTTCGCGGCCACCTCCTTCGGCGGCCTGCACACCACCGCCGACCGCCGCGCCCAGTGGGGCGACGACACCGAGCCCGGATTCGTCCGTCTCTCCTGCGGTGTCGAGGACGCGGCCGACCTGGTTGCCGACATCACTTCGGCGCTGGACTCAGCCGGTCTCTAGCTGTCAGGGGCCCTGAGCGCCAACGACTTCTGACAGGAAGAGGCTTCCGGGCCGCTGGGAACGACGGTGTGTCAGTTCTCGTTGCTGCTGACAGCAGTCGGGCCGCCTGCTGAGGTAGAACGCCCGCGAGACGTGGCTGGTGGCAGCCTCACATCCGGGCCCTCAGCACGTCGACCTCACAGCCTGGCGCGAACGGGTCGAAGCCGTGCTCGATCAGCCAGCGAACTGCCAGCAGGCTTCGCAACGACCACCACGCGTGGATCACGTCGAGGTCGATGTCGATGCCGTAGCCGGCGATGACGTCGTCGAGGTGCTCCTCGTGTCCGAGCGTGAAGGTGGCGAGGTCGTACAGGGCATCACCCTGGCCCGCCTCGGACCAGTCGATGATGCCGGTGACCTCGTCGCCGTCGACGAAGACGTGCGCGATCTGCAGGTCGCCGTGGGTGAACGCCGGAGTCCACGGCCGGAACGCGGCCTCGGCGACCTGGCGGTTGCGGGTGACCAGGTCAGCGGGCAGGACATCGTTCGTCACGAGCAACTCGCACTCGTCGTCGAGTTCCGCCGCCAGCGCCACGATGCTCCGCCCGGCCCGGCCCGGCATGGGCGGCAGGGGCGCTTCGTGCAGCTTCCGGATGGCGGCACCCGCCGCGGCCCACGCCGCCGGCGACCCGGTCGACGGCCCGCCGAGGCGCCCAAGCGTCGTCCCCGGGAGTGCGGCGATCGCGAGCACGGGCGGCTTGCGCCACAGGACCTCCGGGGTCGGGACCGGCGCGAGGGACATCGCCTCGACCTCGACGTCGATGCGCGCCTGATCGGCGTCCACCTTCAAGAACACGTCACCGACGCGTAGCGTCGCGCGCTCGGAATGGGCGACGACGACTTTGACCTCATCCATTGGCGACCAGTATCCCGGGGATGACCGCCGACGTCGCCAGGTTTGTCGCGGCCGATTACCCGGCTACCGCGTCCCGCTACCCGGCGGCCTCGTGCACGACCCGACCTCCGGCCAGGTCAGGCCCACCACTTTCGTCAGGAGTCCCAAGTGGCCAGCTCGTGGTCGGGCAGATCCGGCGCTGCCGCCGTACCGACCTGCTGAAAGTCCACGGCCGGCCACATTCCGCGTACGGTCCCCTCCAGCACGAGCAGCGACATCAGCGGGAAGGCGAAGTCCGAGGCGGCGTAGATGCCGTGCCGCTGTTGCAACTCGAAGACCTCGTTGCCGAAGACGGACATGTCGAAGGTGTTGCCGGGGCCGGCAGTGCGGGACACCAGTTGCACCATCTCGGTGATGAAGGCCTCCCGATTCGTGGCGGATCCCACGGCGACGGCGCTTTCCAACACGATCTCGCCGCAACGTCGGCCGTCGCCAACCGCCAACCGGCCGAAGAACTCGCCGATCAGGTCACGCACGCGGGCAGGTAGTCGGACGCAGTACCCGGCGTCGAGGATCACCACGTGTTCGTCCCGGGTCAGGTAGAGGTTGCCAGGATGCAGGTCGCAGTGCACGAAGCCGTGGACGAACATCATCCGGTGCGCCGCCGTCAGGACGGCGGTTCCCAACCGGGCGCGGACCGGTCCGGGCAGCAGGGCCGGGGTGGCGGCGTCCAGATCCGCGATGAAGTCGAACACCAGGCAGTTGGGGCCCGACAGTTCGCGGTACAGCATCGGGGTGAGCACGTCGGGCATCCCCGAGATGCTGTCACGCAACAGGTCCAGGTTGTCGGCTTCCCGGCCGAAGTCGAGCTGCCCCAGGATGGCGGCGTTCAGGTAGCCCACCAGATCCGCCATCGGCATTCCGCGCATCTTCGGCATCCGTTCGGCGATGCGGACGAGCCGCTGAAGCAGCGCAAGGTCGGTCCGGATCCGCCGGTCGACATCGGGACGTTTGAGCTTGAGCGCCACCACCCGACCATCGGCGAGCCGCGCCCGGTAGACACAGGCGATGCTGCCACTACCCACCGGGGTCTGGTCGACATGCTGGAGAGCCAGTTTCGGACACAGGGCCTGCGCATCGGCGAGCGCACGACCAGCCTCAGCCCACGACATCGGGGTCACCCGGTCGTGCAGGCGGCCCATCTGTTCGCACAGCTCCGCAGGCATGGTGTCTCGGCGGGTGCTGGCGATCTGTCCGAACTTGACGAAGGTGGGACCGAGGGTCTGAAGCAGGCGGACCAGCCCTCGATAGAGCCGTTCCCGGCTCTGGGAGCGCCCCTTGACCATCCGTACCATCAACGTCGTTGGCAGGGTACGGACCAGCTCGACTCCGATCAACGCGATGATCACAACAAGTCGAAGCGCCGCCCTCGGACCCGACACCGTCGAACCCTTGAAATCCAGCTCGGATCGCACCGCAGCCTCCTCGATTAGCGGCGGTCGGGTTGCCTGGAACCCTGGGACAACCGGATCCTTTCGCGGCTCCGCGTCGGGTTCTTCTCCTGGCTTGCGTTGTCGGCCCGGTCGGGCAACGCCGCAACCCAGGAGAATTCGTTGCCGTTGCCGTTGCCGTTGCCTGGCTGCCCGGTCGTACCCCGCATCGTCGTGCGGGCCGGGCGTCGTATCGGCAATGCCAGCGGACACGAGTGCCGAGATTGCGTTGAAAACAGATCTAACCCGTCATACTGGCCATGGGTCTGCTGGGGAGGCGCGGCGCGCGCCGGCGCGGAGGTGGTTATGAGCGATGTAAAGGGCGACTACTCCCCAGGCGCGCCGTGCTGGTTCGACATGACGGTGCCCAGTAGGGAAACGGCGATGGGCTTCTACGGCTCGGTGCTGGACTGGACCTTCGACGGGGACTTCTACACCCTGTGCCAGGTACGCGGTAAGCCAGTCGCGGGGATCGCCGAGCCCGCACCGGACGCGGCAGCACCCGAGCAGTCCAACTGGACGGTCTATCTCGCCACGGACGACTGCGCGGCGGCACTGCGGCGGGTCACCGAGGCTGGCGGTCGCGTGGTGAAGGAACCACAGGACGCAATGGTCGGCTGGATGGCGATCGGGCAGGACACCACCGGCGGCATCTTCGCCCTGTGGCAGGGCCGCGAACTCAGCGGGTCACAGGTGGTCGACGAGCATGGTGCACCCTGTTGGAGCGAGGTGACCACCGCCGATCTGCCCGCCACCGTGCGTTTCTACCAGCAGATCTTCGACTACCAGGCGCAACCCCGGGAAGACCTGCCATATACCGTGCTCAGCTCCGACGGAGAGCCGGTGGCGGGCGTGTTCGCCGGGGCGGAGCAGCGTACCCACGAAGGACACGGTGCCTGGCTGGCGTACTTCCGGGTGGCTGATGTGGAGACTGCTGCAAGCCGGGCAGCCGAGCACGGCGGGCGCGTGCTTTCGCAGCCTGAGGAATCGGAATTCGGTCGTACCGCAATCCTGGCGGATCCCTTCGGGGCTCCCTTCGCGGTCATCGAGGCACCCGTCCGTTGACCACCTGCGGTTGAACATGACGGATGGGGCAGCGCGCGCCGTAACGTGGCGCGCGCTGCCCCATCCGGTCAGCCGACCTGGAGCAGCGAGAACTGGTTCTTGTCGTCGTCGGCGAATACCGCGCTGAAGCCGAACGGCAGGCGCATGGGCTCCTGGACGAACGCGACACCCCGACCGGACAGTTCCTCGTAGGTGGCGGCGAGGTCCTCGGTGAGGAACTGTAGACCGGTGAACTCGCGCATCAGATCCTCTTGATACATCGGATTGTCATGCGGGAAGAGGACGATGGTCGTGGTCGATCCGGCAGGCGCTACCTCCACCCACCGGATCGGGCCGAAGCGCTGGTCCCGCCGTAGCTCGAATCCGAGCTTGTTGGTGTAGAAGTCGACGGCTCTGTCCTGGTCAGTGACGAAGATGGTCACGCTCCCGAGTTTGCCGATCACCGTTGCCTCCCGGCGTGTCGTGGTATGGCCAGATCTCGCTCAGGACCACGATATTCCAGGTGGGGGCGCTGATTTTTCTTCTGCCTTGCGGCATCACTGGTCCAGGTCAACGGGCTGGTCGGCAGGCTATTCGACGGGCTGGAACACGAAGAACTGGTTGCCGTCCTGGTCGAGGAAGGCGGCGAACCACTTGCCGTAGGGCTGGAGTTCCGGCTCGTTCGTGAACTTGACCCCACGCTCGCTGTAGGTCCGGTGCATCGCATGGATGTCGTTGGTCTCGAATGCAATGTCGGTATAGATACCAATCTTGGCTTCGTCGCCAACGGGAAAGTCCTTCGACGCCAGGCTGATCGTCGTTTGGGCGCCGGGCGGAGCTACCTCGATCCACTTCATCCCCGGCCCCTCCCGCAGTGACCGGACTTCGAACCCGAGCTTCTCCGTATAGAAGGCGAGCGCTGCATCCTGGTCGCTTACGTATACGCCTACCTGCGAGATGTGAGAAATCATGGCTACCTCCCCGCCGCGGGCAGCGGCAACTGACTGGAGTCCGGTCAACGGCATGAGCAGGATCAGAATAGCCACGTACCCAGTTCGAAGGCAGACCGTAGGGAGCCGCGTACGGACAACACAGCAATCTAAGGAAAGAATCCGTGCGATCCGCTGGGTACGCTGCCTGGGCGGGGTCAACCCAGCATCATCATGAACGAGTCACGGGACCGTGGTCGTTGTGATCGGCGCGGTCCGTCTGGCTTTTTGGCGACGCCAACCACGGAGGTTCCCATGATCTTGGTAACCGGCGCGACTGGACCGGTCGGTAGCCAGGTTGTCACGCAACTGGTCGAGGCGAAGGCCGACGTGCGAGCGCTGACCCGAGATCCGAAGGCTGCGCGCTTCGCGCCCCAGGTAGAGGTGGTCCAGGGCGATCTGGGCAGCCCGGAGAGCCTCCGCAAGGCGCTTGACGGTGTGGAGCGCCTGTTCGCGTTGATGCCCACCTTCGGCAAGCCGGAAGGGCGCACCTACGACCAGAACCTGGCCCGGGCCGCGAGTGACGCCGGTGTCCGACAGATCGTTCGGCTGTCCGTACTGGCCGCAGAGGCTGCCCAGGCCGACGACCCGCACACCGCGTACCACCTCAACGGTGAGCGGGAGGTACGGGAATGCGGGGTGCCATGGACCTTCCTCCGTCCGGGACAGTTCATGACCAACGCACTGTCGTGGGCCGAGAGCATCAAGTCGGAGGGCTTCGTGCGAGAGCCCTACGCCCACATCAAGCAGGCACCGATCGACCCCGCCGACATCGCCGCGTGCGCGGTTAGCGTGCTCACCTCCGATGGCCACGACGGACAGGCGTACCCGCTGTCCGGGCCTGAGGCGTTGAGCATCGAAGAGCAGGTCGCGCGGGTGGCCGAGGTACTGGGCAGCGAGATCCGGGTCATCAACGTCCCACCGGACGTGGCACGGGCGGAGTGGCTCGATCAGGGCTACCCCGAGATGATGGTCGACGGCATCCTGAAGCACATGGGTGACGAGAACGGCATCCATGGCAAGGTCTTCCCCGGAGTGGAGCAGCTGACGGGCCGTCCGGCCGTCACCTTCCGCGAATGGGCCAGCAGCAACGTCGACGCGTTCCGCTGAACGGCTTCGGCGGCCGGTCCCGGCCCCGGGGCCGGCCGCCGTTCGGGGTGCGCCGGTTCGTCCGCCGGGCAGTTTCTCCTCTGCGGGTGCGCTGCCAGCGCTATATCCTGGCACCATCAGCACGCCGGGGCGGTACCACACGGGACAGTCACGCCGACCACTTGGAGAGGTGGCCGGCGGCTCACTCGGTCCGCCCATGACTGCATTCCGCGCCGGGCGTCCATCAGCGAACTGGTCCACGACGGACTTTCCGGCAGGCCCCGGCCACGCGGACGCCCAAGACGCACAGGGCGAAGGCGCCAGCGATCGTACGCGCTGCGGATCCGGTTGTAGCTCCGTGGACAGGTGTGAGGCTGCCCGGGCCTGCCTCGCTGACCCCGCCATCGCGACCCGGGTCGACGCAGTCAGCCGCGCTGTCGTACGGATGCGGCAGAACCTGGCTGATCCCCACTGTCTGAGGGACCATGCCCATGCCGGGCTGCTCAGTCCGTTCCATTTTCACCGGGTGTTCCGGATGGTCACCGCCGCCACCCCCGCACGCTTCCTTGCCGCCCTGCGGATGGCGGAGGCGCAGCGGCTGCTGGTCCGGTCGCGGTTGCGGGTGACCGACATTGCGCTCCGCGTCGGCTACTCCAGCCTCAGTAGCTTCACGGCGCAGTTCACCCGCCTGGTTGGCTTCAGCCCACGCCGGTTCCGGATCCTGGTTGCCCGGGCTGGTGACCTGCCGGTCGGGGTGGCAGCCCGGTCGCTGGAGGGACAGGGCCGTCCCGAGTGGCCGGTGCTCACCACCGTCGTGCGGGACGTGGCGAACGAGGCGCTGTTCACCGGCCTGTTTCCCTACGGCATTCCGCAGGGCCGACCCGCCTCCGGGGCTGTCACTACTGGTGACGAGAAGCTCTATCTGCCCCTACCCAGCCCCGGCTACTACCAGCTGCTCTCGGTGAGTTTCGCCCCGGACCGCTCGATTGCGGACACACTCGCTGACACGCAGGGCAGCTACCGTCGGGTGGCGGCGTTGCCGGGCCCGGTGCGAATCTGCAACGAGCCGCCGGCGGCGCCATGTCATCTCTGGTTGCGTCAGCCGCAGCTTACCGACCCGCCGATCGTCGTCGCGTTGCCGCTGCTCGGCGTGGAGTCGGCCCTCGAAGCGATCAACGAATCGGGGATGGCAGCCGCTCGGTCGGCAAGCCAGGAGAAGCCTCCGAAGGATTCGTCTCACTAGACTGGCAAGCGCGGAGAGATCTCCAGGCGTGAATGCAATGGCCATTTAACTCCGCTGACAGCGCATGCCCGGAAAATAGATGACATCCTGGAGGCTGGGATGACCGATCTGTCGATGAGCGTCGCCGAAAAGAACAAACAACTCGTTCTGGATTTTCAGCGAGAATGCATGCATCAGCAGAACTGGCAGGCGATCGACAAGTACCTCGACAAGGACCTGGTCGTGCATCTGCCGGCCGGGGAGGTTCCGGCAGGTCGGGACAGCGCCTTCTCCTGGTTCATCGAATGCACTACGTGGTTCACCAGCCACGGCATCGAAGTCAAGATGATGGTTGCCGACGAGGATACCGTCTTTCAGCTGATCGAGCTGCACTTCGAGCACACCGGAGAGTATCTGGGGATTCCGCCGACCGGAAAACGCTTCTCCATCCCCGGCCTCGCCGCCTTCAAGATCAGGAATGGGCTGATCAGCGAACACTGGGGGCTGTACGAGATGGCTGGGATTCCAGGGCTGGTGAACGACTCCGAGCAGCGTGTCGATTCCGATGGCTCGAACGGGTAGATGGAGGACGGGTCATGTCGGAAACTGGCAAAGAGCCGATTGACGAAACCGAGCGGACCAAGGCGGTGGCCCGCGCCTTCTTCGAGGCGTGCAACACGCACGACCTGGCTCGCATAATGGATTTCTTCCACCCTGACATCGTGCATCACGCCAGACTCTCGGATTATCCGAAGGATGGAATAGCATTCGTTTACAAAATGACACTGCAGGCGTTCCCGGATTTGCGGTGGAACGTGCTGGAAGTCATTGCGGAGAAGGATCGGGTGGCATCCCTCATCCGCTACGAGGGCACCCACAAGGGTGCCTATCTGCATTGCTCGGACAGCGGTAGGCGGGTCAGCTTCCTGTCCATCAACATTGCCCGCGTGGTGGACGGAAAGTTCATCGAACATCGTGGCGTTCTCGACGAGCTGCACCTGCTGACCCAGATCGGCGCGTTGCCCGATCCCATTCTCGCGCAGATGTCCTGACCGAGGCTGCGCCGCAGCCAGAGAGAAAGGTGTACCAAGGTGTCTGCAGAACTACTGGTCAAAGACTCACCCACGATGACCACACAGAGCAAAGTGGCGGACGTGACAGAGCCGGTACGCGCCTTCATCGACGCGGTCAACGCTGGTGATCTGGGGGCGGCCACCGACCAACTGGCCGACGACGCCACGCATCACGGGCAGATCGCCAGCTACCGGCCCGAGGGCGTACGGGTGTTGTTCAACCTGCTACGGACCGTGCTGCCCGACATGCGGATGGAGATTCGGGACATCCGGGTCGAGGGCGACCGGGTCATCTCCCGGGTGGTCGGCACCGGCACCCACACCGGCGCGTTCCTGGGCCAACCGCCGTCCAACCGTCCCATCGTCTGGCAGATGGTCGACATCGCCACGGTGCGCCGGCAGCCCAGGGCCGACGGGACACCGGGCCGCCCGGTGATTACCGAGCGTTACTGGGACGTCTTCGCCGACCCGTACGCCTGGCAGGAGATCGGGGTCATCCCCGCGATCATGTGCTGATCCGGACCGTGCTGGACCAGGGGCCGCCTGGCCCCTGGTCGCTCTCTGCCCCCGGCGATCGGCACAACGCTGTTGTTCGCCCTCGATAGGAGGCGTCCATGGAGCAGACAGAGAAACAGGAGACCGCGGCCCGCCCCCTGCTGTGCGACCGCCTGCTGCTGGGCATAACCGGCTCGCCTGCCGCACTGTCGATGCCGCAGACGGTACTGATGATGCGACAGAGCCTGGTCGGCGAGGTACGGGTGATGATGTCGGCCGCCGCCTGTCGCCTGCTGCGGCCGTACACGATGCGCCTCTTCACCGGCGACTGGGTCTACACCGACACGCACCGTCCCCACGGCAGGAACCTGATTCCCCACCTGGACCTCACCGCGGACATCGATCTGTTCCTGGTCATGCCCGCGACCGCGAACATCGTGGCCAAGGCGGCTCACGGCATCTGCGACGATCTCATCTCCACCGCGATCGTGGCGAGCCCCGCGCCGGTCGTGCTCGTACCGGCGATGAACGAGACGATGTGGCGCAGCCGGGCGGTCCAGCGGAACGTGGAACTCGCCACCGACCTGGGCTACACCGTCATCGCCCCCGGCATCGGCATCCAGTTGACCGATCTCCGGGCTGCCCGCGGGGTCATGCCGCCGCTCGAACACATTCTCGACCAGCTCATCTCCACCGTCGCCGCCAGGAAACGGGAGGGATCGACCGTATGACCGCCGCACCCCGAGACGTCGACATCCTGCCCACCCCGCCGATGCTGCCCGGCCTGTCGCAGACGAGCAGCATGCTGGAATGGCAGCAGGATCATGCTGGCTTCTTCCAACGCGCATACGAGCAACTCGGTCCGGTCTTCGGCGTCCAACTCGGTCCCCAGCAGGGGACAGTGCTCGTCGGCCCGCGCTATCACGAGTTCTTCTTCAAGGAAGTCGACAACCGGCTGTCCGTGCCGGAACAGTACCGATTCGTGGTGCCGATGTTCGGTGAGGTCGCGCTGGCGGCCACCGACACCGCAACCCGCCGCCGGCACGTCGCGCTGATGCAGTCGGCATTCCAGGGCCGTCGCCTGTCCCGCTACACGGAACAGGCAGCCGACGAGACCGAGCAGTGGTTGGACAGCCTGGGGGCGAACGGTCGGTTCGACCTGTGGAACGCCCTGGAGGGACTGGCCATGCGCATCGCCGCCAGCACGCTGCTGGGGCCGGAGGTGCGGGCGCGTATCGACGACTTCCGTCCGCTCCTGGCCGACCTGGCGCGCGGCATGGACTTCGTCCTGCCGCCGGACCTGCCACTACCCAAGTTCGTCCGGCGTGACCGAGCCCGCCGACTGCTGACCGAGATGATCCAACCGGTGTTGGCCGAACGCCGCCGTCGGTCGGACACCTCCCCGGACTTTCTGCAAACCCTCATCGACGACCCGGGGGTCGGTGACGAGGGGGACGACGTCCTGGTCGGCATGGCCCTGATGACGATCTTCACCGGCTACATCACCACCTGCGCCCAACTCGCCTGGGCCCTCGTCCTGCTGCTGCAACACCCGGCATACCTGGAATCGGTGATCGCGGAGGTGGACGCCGCCCGAACGCCTGCCGCGCCCGGGTCGCCGCCCGCCAGCACGAGACCCGCCGTCGGCGGTGACCGGGTGCCGCCGGATGCGCGGCTGCCACGGCTCGAATGGGCGCTCAAGGAAGCGATCCGCCTGCGGCCGGTGATGAGCCACTATGCACGGTACAACCGAACGGACATCGAACTGGACGGCTACCGCCTGCCGGCCGGCTGGCTGACCATGCTCTGTCCGTCGGTGGCGCACCGGCTGCCGGAGTTGTTCACCGACCCGGATCGCTACGACCCGGAGCGGTTCTCCCCGGGCCGGGCCGAGGACCGACGCCATCCGTACGCGTTGATAGGTTTCAGCGGCGGCTTCTACCGCTGTCCCGGGTCGGCATTCGGCATGAACGAGATGCGAGTGGTCATTGCCTCGTTACTCGCGCGCTTCGACCTCGTTGCTCCAGCGGTCGAACCACTCCCAAGTTTCGACATGGGGGTGACCCGGCCGACATCGCCGTGCATCATTGAATATCGCACCCGGAACTGAGTCGCACGTACCAATCACCGGAGGAACAGGCCATTGCCGGACATCATCGTCGTCGAAGGGCTGCGCAAACGTTTTGGTGACGTCACCTCCCTCGATGGGGTGGACCTACGAGCTGCGCCCGGCACGGTGCTGGGCCTGCTCGGTCCGAATGGTGCCGGCAAGACGACCCTGGTCCGCATCCTCGCCACCCTGCTGTCACCGGACGCCGGGCGGGTTCTCGTCGGTGGACACGACGTGGTGGCCGCGCCAGAGCAGGTACGCCACATCATCGGCCTGAGCGGGCAGTTCACCGCGCTCGACGACCAGCTCACCGGCGCGGAGAACCTACTGCTCTTCGGCCGGTTGTTCCGCCTCGGTCGGCGTGAGACGCGGCGTCGGGCAGCCGATCTGATCGATCGACTCGAACTGGGCGAGGTCGCCGGCCGGGCCGTCAGGACCTACTCCGGCGGCATGCGTCGCCGGTTCGACATTGCGATCGGGCTGATCGGAGGCCCCGCCGTACTCTTCCTCGACGAGCCGACGACGGGGTTGGACGTACGGTCCCGACAGGGCGTCTGGGAAATCGTCCGAGACCTGGTGTCGGAGGGGACGACCGTCCTGCTCACCACGCACTACCTGGAGGAGGCGGACCAACTCGCCGACACGGTCGTCGTCCTCGACCGGGGGCGGGTCGTGGCATGCGGCGTTCCGGCAGAACTGAAGGCGGGCCTGGACGCACACACGGTCGAGGTCAGAGTCTCGGATCCGGCCTGGCTGCGGACGGCAACCGAGGTCGCCGGTCCCTACGGCAGCGGTCAACGCCTCCCGAATCGCGACGACGACGAGATGACGATGCTGCTGCGACTACCCGCCGGTGACACCACACTCGTGCCACGCCTGCTGGCCGACCTGTACGCCGCCGGCGTACCAGTCGAACACCTGGTCATCCGTCAGCCCAGCCTTGACGACCTCGTGCTGTCACTGACCGGTGGGGGAGCCACCCCGACGGGCCACCAGTCCGTACGGCCACTGACCGAGGAGGTGCGGTGAGCGAGGCTACGGCCACGTTCGGCCGGACGCGGGCAACCGTCTGGCGACGCGCCGGGTACTGGCTGACCGACGCGGCGCTGCTGGCCGGCAGAGGCGTACGACAGATGCTCCGCAGTCCCGGCACCCTCTTTGCGACGACCGGCCTGCCGGTGATCTTCTTTGTCTTCTTCGCCTACGTCCTCGGATCGGGAATGAGTTCCCCCGGCCAGCCGTACGTGCAGTTCCTCTTCCCCGGCCTGCTGGTGGCGACAGTCACCTTCAGCACGATCCCGGCCGTCATCACCGGTCTGCACGACGACCTGAACAACGGCATCATCGACCGTATCCGGTCGACGCCGGCCAGCGTCTCGGCGGTGCTCCTCGGACGGGCCCTCGCGGACAACCTGCGCAACGTCCTGGGCAGCAGCGTCCTGCTGGGGCTGGCCCTGTTGGCCGGCGTCAGGTTCTCCGGCGGGTTCCCGGAGGCGCTGGCCGCCATGGCGCTGCTCCTGCTCTACGGCTTCGCGGTGATCGCGTTCGCCGGCTACCTGACCACGGCGATGCGCAACGTGGAGGCGGCGCAGATGATCGGCACCGCCGTCGCTGGTCCACTCGGCTTCGTCAGTTCGCTCTACGCCGATCCCGCCCGGATGCCGGTGTGGCTGCGCGTGTTCGCCGAGCAGAACCCCGCCTCGCACACCGGCGACGCGCTGCGGGCGTGGATGGGCGGCACGTCAGCCGGCTCGTCGCTGTGGTACGCAGTTGCCTGGCTGGTCGGGGCGACCCTCCTCTTCGGGTGGCTGGCCAATCGACGGGTCGCTCTCGCTTCGACGCCGGGGCAACGATGACACCGGGGCAACGATGACAGTAGTTGAGCAACCAATAAGAAAGAGCACTGTCAATCAATAGGTAACGTCGGTTGCGGATCCGACCCCCGATACGCCCAAGAAAGGGACAACCGGTCCGAGAGGCACCGCCAGGCGTGGCGCCTGGGAGGGTTTGCGGGTCCTGTCGAGCCAGGGAGGCAGCAGATGACGACCGCAGCCGATATGACCTACGACCCTTTCGATCCCGAGCTGATCCAGGACCCCCACCCCTTCTATCACCGCATCCGGCAACTGGCGCCGGTCTTCCCCAGTTCCATGTCCTCCGACATGTGGATGGTCAGCGACGAAGCCGCCAAGGTCTATGTCGTCACCCGGTACGACGACCTGGCGTACGTGCTGGAGCACCCGGAACTCTTTCCATCCGGTAACAAGACCGGCCCGGAGGACCCGCCGGAGGTCACCGAGGAACTCGCCCGGGGCATCCCCAAGGCAAAGACGCTGTACGACTCCGACCAGCCGGGCCACACCCGGCTACGTACCCTGATGCAGGGGGCATGGTCCTCGCAGCGCGTCGAACAGTTCGCGCCGCGCATCCGCGACTGGGCGGGCAAGGCGATCGACGGGTTCGCCGGAACAGGCTCGGCCGAGCTGTTCGCCGAGTACGCCGATGTGGTGATGGACCACGCGATCCTGGACTTCCTCGGCATACCCAGCGAGGACCACGAGCAGGTACACGCCTGGGACAAGCTGTGGGTGAAGGTCTTCATCCCGGGCCACCCCCCGGAGGACCAGCGAGCGGCTGCCAGGGAAATCGTCGAATATCAGCGCTACCTGGAGCGACTGTTCAACGATCGGCGCGAAAACCCGCGCGACGACGTGGCCAGCGCGTTGGTGCACGCGACCACGGACGACGGCGACCGGCTCACCATGGCCGAGCTGGTGTGGGGCCTGATGGAGATGTACGGCGCCGGCTACGGCAACACCGCCGAGGGCCTGGCGAACATGCTCTTCCTGCTGCTGCACGAACCGCAGCGGTGGGAGGAACTTCTACAGCAGCGGGAGCTGCTGGCCGACGCAGTCGAGGAGGGACTGCGTATGGAGGGGCCGGTGCAGTGGCTGTCCCGCGAAGCAGCCCAGGACACCGAACTCGGCGGGGTCACCATCCCCAAGGGGTCCACGGTGATGGTGCTCTACTCGGCGGCCAATCGCGACCCCGAAGCGTTCCCGGAGCCGGACGAGTTCTGCCCGGCCCGCCGGGGAGCCACCCGTACCGGTGCCAAGCACGTGGCGCACGGTCGGGGAATCCACTACTGCGTGGGTGCCGGTTGGTCACGAGTAGCCATCCGCGCTGGCGTGGAAGCCCTCATGGATCGGTTGCCGGACGTACGCCTGCGGGCAGACTTCACACCGGAGTTCCACCTGCCGGAGCCGATGGTGCGCTGCGTCAAGGCCCTGCCGGCCGTGTGGCAGCCTTCCTGATCCGTAGCGTCGAAGGCCCGGTCGAGGGGGGCGGCCGGGCACCGACCCGGATCAGGGTGGCTCTCAGGGGAGTTTCCGGGTCGGTTCCCCGATGTGTGACCCGACGTGTCACGGCACGCTGCGGCAATGGCGAAGCGAAGCGGACAGTGGGCACGGCAGCTGCTGGTGTGGTTCCACGTGGTCACCTCGGTGGGCTGGATGAGCCTGGCCCTGACGCTGTGTGCGCTGATGCTCTGGGACGAGCCGGCCGCCTACGACGCGGCACTGATGCTGGACAAGGAACTGCTGCAACACCTGGGCACCTCGTCGGCTTTCTCCGGGCTGATGCTGGCCGCGCTCACCTCGTTCGGCTACTTCCGGTACTGGTGGGTGTTCGTAAAGCTCGCCATCACACTGATCCAGCTCAACCTCGGCATCTTCCTGCTCAGCCCGAACCTCGACACGGCGACACCGGGCAAATCGGGTGCGTTGGCCATCGGCTCGGCGCTGATGGCATCGGCGATCGCGTTCCAGGCCTGGCTCTCGGTCGCGAAACCGTGGCGGCAGACCCCGTGGACCGACCCACGGGCCAAACCCCGGCAGTTTCCGACCTGGCTGTACCTGGCCGGCATCGCGGTGCCTGTCTTCGACTACACGTTCTGGCCGTTCGTCTTCGGAGCACCGGCACCGATCGCCTCGCTGCTGATCGCGATCGGCTTCCCGTTCTGGCGTCGGGCCAGGTTGCGTCAGGGCCGTGAGACACCCGGCCGCCGGGCCGCGCAGGACAACCAAACCAGCGTACGGGCCGGCTGACCCATCCGCCGCGCCGCTGTTCGGCAGGCAACCGCACCGGTCCACGCGGCCGTGACGACCGGCCGACGACGCCGAGGCCCAGGTGTCGAGTTGGCAGCGGACAATACGACGGTGAGCGACTCGACGACGAACGAATCCGGGAGCGGTTGGTTCTCCGTACGATGCGTGTTCCGCTTCGCGGGCGAGCCGCGACCCACGGCTGACAGTCGTCGAACAACTTCCAGTGGTCCCTGCCCTGATCGGGGGTTGCCCTGAGTGGATTCCGGGTTCGCGAACCCGGGACCTGTCCGGGACGATGCCGGAGTACGGATTTCCGCTGGCCGCCCAGGCTAAGAGCATGGTCCCGCAACACCAACAGCCCCTCCGCGATCCGCGATTTCTCGCCCTGCTCACCGTCGGGGGAGTCGTCCTGGCCGCCGTCCTGACCGTGGTCGCCCACCTCGAACCGGATCCCGGAATGAGCCCGTTGTCGCTGACGATCTCCGACTACGCGGTCTCCAACCGGGGCGGCCCGATGGACGTCGCCATGTTCGTCCTCGGGGCGGCCTCCCTCGCGCTGCCACTCGGCCTCCGCGCCGCTCGCGTACCGGTCGGCAGGCTGCCGGTGCTTCTGCTGGTGGTCTGGGGAATCGGCCTGCTGCTGTCGGCGATCGTGCCCACCGACCCGATCGGCGTGGCGATGACCACCGATGGATACATCCACCGGTACGCCTCGGTCACCGCCTTCGTCTGCCTACCGGTCGCCGCCCTGCTGGTGGTACGGCGGCTGACCGCCGACCGACGCTGGCAGGCCAGCTTCCGACCGATACGGACGCTGGCGCTGGCCAGTGTCCTGGGACTTGCCGGGCTCTACTACTCGGCCTTTCCCGGCGAACGGGTCCTGATGGGACTTGTCGAACGCGTCCTGGTCGCCGTCGAGGTGGCACTGCTGGCCGTCATCGCCGTACGGCTCTACCGAGTGGCCGGTCATCACGAGCCGCCGGGCGTCCGGGTGGGCCGTCCCAGCCTGTCCACGGAACAGCGCTCGCCCGTACGGTTGTGAGCGTCTGCGGGCGTGATTCCTTCGGGCGCGGTCGATTTTTAGGACCCGGGCGCGGCCGGGATATCAGCGAGGACCGCAGCCACGGGCCCGAGGCTGATCAGCCCGCTCGCCGCTCCCGCCAACTCGCCCGACGCCGGTAGCAGCGCCGCCCGTACCCGTTGTAGTGCGCTGTGGTCCGACAGCGCCAGGGCAGCCCGGGCGAGGAGGGTCCACAGGGCCTCGGTGAGAAGGTCGTGCGGAGGATCGGGCAGCAGGCGCAGGGCCTCGGCGGCCTCCGTACGCCGACCCGCCGCCAGCAGCAGGACCGGCCGCACCCACGGCGCGTACGGCCCGAAGACATCCGCCCCTTCCGGCTCGGGCGGGTGGCCGTGACGCAGCCGCAGACACAGCAGAGCCAACGGCAGCAGACCACTGCTCAGGCCCGGCATGCCCGCAGAGTCCAGGGGCACGGCTGCGGCACGGTAGGCCGCCTCCTTGTCGGCGAGGGAGGCGTTCGGGTCCTCGGCGAGGCGGAGCGCGCGGTACCAGGCGGTGAACACGAGCGCCAACGGCAGATCGTGACGTTCGGCCAGCCGGTGCAGGTGTGCGTCGTACCGGTCGGCGCTCGTGAAGTCGGCGACGGCGCTGGCGGACTGGAGCCGGATGAGGTAGCCCAGCACCTCGTACGTCGGCAGCCCGTGCCGCCCGGACAGCGCGACGATCTCCGCGCCGATCAGATCCCGCCGCCCCGCCAGCCCGGTCCGCTCGAAGGACTGCATGTACACCCCGTTGAGGGCGAAGGCCAACAGCGCCGGATCGTCCAGGCCACGCGCGATCCGCTCGGCTTCCGCCGCTGCGGCGCGGGCGCGTGGCGAGGCGTCGCCGCGTGACTCCAGTGCAATCGTGGCCAGCAGCCGGGCCCGCGTACCCGGCGGTGTGTCGGATGGGAGCCGGGCCAGCGTACGCTCGGCCGCCGCGACCACCCGGGCCGCCTGTCCGGGGTCGTCGGAGCGGGTCCAGTTCGCCGGGACGTCGTAGGCACCGATGACCCGCGCGGTGAGGCCGGCGTCACCGAGTTCCTCGGCCGCCTCGACGGCGGCGGCCCGGTGCTCGCGGGCCGAGACGAGACCGGCG
>NZ_JBHTMP010000013.1:0-150569 GCF_042679305.1 Micromonospora sonneratiae
CTGCTCTGCCCGGGGGTCGGCGGCGGCGACAGCGGCCAGGCCGTAGCCGGTGGCGACCCCGATGCCGATGACGATCGGGGACCACCAGGGCAGGCCGAGGGCGGCCGGAGCACCGACGGTGGCGAGCCCGACACCGACCACGGCCACGTCGTACTTCCAGGGGCGGGGGAGCACGATCGCGGCGGCGGCAGCCAGCAGCAGCAGCGCCACCGGCACCTGCCACGCGGCCTCGCCCGGTGCTTCCACCGCCAGTCTGGTGAGGTCCGCCTCCCAGAGCCGACCCGGCGCGGCCAGCGCCTGGATACCACCGGTCAGTGCGGTGTAGCCGGCGATCAGCGCGACGACGCCGCCGCTGACCGACACGCCGAGGATCGGTCCCCGCCGCCACTCGACCGGCAGGGCACGGATGCCGACGCAGACCACCAGGATGAGCAGGGCGGCGGCGGCCAACTCCGAGCCGGGGGCCAGGATCGTCGCGATCCGGGCCAGCGTGCCGACCAGCCCGGCGGTCGCGGCGGCGGCGGCGAAGTCGGACCCGTCGAGCAGCCGGTCCGCCCGCCGTCCGGCGTCGATCGACGGGGCGAGGAAGAGCAGGATGGCCGCCACCAGCAGCAGCGCCCCGACCCATGCGTCGGTGACCGTGGCACCGGGCGCACCGAAGGCGGCGGCGGTCACCGCCAGCGCGCCGAACCCGGTGCCCAGGGTCAGGGGCAGGCTGGCCTGCCGCTGCGAAACCTGGGTGATCGCAGTGAGTCCCAGGGTTGCGCAGACGGCCAGGAAGCTGGCCGCCAGCACCGGCGCGGTGGCGTCCTGGAGCGAGGCGGCGGTCGGTGTGGGGTCGACCGGCACCGTCGCCGAGACGAACGCCGCGACGGCCCCGGGCAGGGCGAACGCGGCTCCACCGGCTGCCCAGGCAGCCACCACACCCGCCTCGTCGGGCACCGGACGCAGCGTCGGAAGCAACGAGACCAGTACGCCGGCCGCGGTCAGGGTGAACAGGATCACCGCGGTCAGGCCGGGGCGGGCCATCGACGCGCCGGCGCCGACGAGGCCGACCAGGGCGGCGGCTGTCGCGTGGGTCACGCCGGCCCGGTCGGTCTGTGCCGTCAGGCCGAGCAGCCCGATGCCGATGGCGGCCAGTACGGGCGGCCACGGTGCCAGCGACCAGGAGAGCCCGAGCGAGGCGGGGATGGCGATGGCGGTCAGGGCGGCACCGACGACGGCGAACTCGCGGCGGATCGAGGGCGGCAGGGAGAGTGCCGAGGCGATGGTCAGCAGCAGGGCGGTGGCGGCGAGTTGCCAGCCCGCCGAGCCGACCGCTGCGGCGAGTTCGTCGGAGTAGAAGACGAGGTCGGCGTTCCACACCGGCAGGGCGGCCCGGATCGGTGCCAGGCCGGCCCGTAGCGCTCCGCCGGCGACGACCAGTCCGCTGATGGTGAGCGCGACAGCAGTCGCCAGTTGGGGGCCGCGTCGGGCCGCCTCCGGCACCACGCGTACCCCGAGACCGGCGAGGGCGATGACCGCGGCGATGACCAGCAGGGCCTGATCGGGTAGGGCCACTGCCGCCACTCGCCCCGCCGCCCCGATGACGGCCAGCGTCATCAGCCCGGCCGCGATGTCGGGCAGCGGTGCCCGCCCCAGCGCCAGCGCCCCGACCAGCCCGACCCCGGCGGCCAGCAGCAGGGCCAGGCCGGCCTGCGCCGCAGTGGTGACGGTGTCGGCACGGATCAGGGCGGCGACGGCGTAGCACAGGGCGATACCGACGGCCAGTCCGTGCAGCACCCAGGCCAGGTCCCGCAGCCAGTGCGGGTCCGTCGGATCGGGCGGTGAGTCGGCGGTCGCCGCCGGTGTCGTCGTACGGGTGCGTCCACGGGGCGGTTCGACGGTGAGGACGGCGTCGGCTTCCTCCCCGGCGCTCTCCGGCCGTACGGTCCGGGTGGCCCCCGGCCGTACGCCCTCAGCGGTCTCGGGGCGGTCCGTCTCGACCGGTTCCGCCCGATCCTGCTCACCGGGTGCGGTGACGGTGCTGGCATCCGCCGGTGGTCGGCGACGCTGGGCCAGCCAGGGAACTGCCAGTTGCCCGCCCCGGCCGAAGATCCGCCCGAGGCAGAGGTTGATCGCGGCCACCGCAGCCAGTACGAACGCCCAGCCGACCGGGCCGCTGATCCAGTCGTACGCGAGGAGCGGAAGGATCGGTTGTACGGCCAGCAGGGTCGCGTAGCGGGGTACGCTCAGCCCGGTCGTGCCGGAGTAGGCGGCGGCGATCAGGGCGGTGGCCAGGAAGGTCAGGCTCGCGAAGACCGGGCCGGGTGGCCCGATCTGCCGGATCCCGTCGACGGTCCACAGTGCGTAGCCGTCCAGCGGCACCAGGAGCAGGCCAACGGCGGCGATCGTCTCGGCGGTGGAGGTGAGCCCCCGCCGGGCCACCAGGGGCGGGGCGGCCAGCATCACTGCGGTGGCGGCGATCAGGATCGTGAGCCGGCTGAGGTCGCCGAGTGAGCTGATCGCCACTGCGGCGAAGACGACGGCGGCGACGCCGAGCAGCAGTGCCCCGAGACCGAGCAGGATGTTCTGTACCTCGCGGGACGAGGCTTCCGGTTGGTGCTCGGGCTCGTCGTCGACGAAGGGTGGGGTGCCGCGCGGTGCGGTGGGCGGTGGCCGGTCGCGACCGCCGGTGTGGACGGTGCTCTGCCGAGGGACCCGCGGCCGGGTCGGCGGTTCGGTGAACGTACGCGGGCCGGACTCGGCGGTCGGCCGGGTGCCCGGGTCGGTGGTCAGCCGGACGCCCGGCTCGTTCGTCGGTGGCCGGCGGTCGGCCCGGCGGCGCAGGATCCGTCGGGGCCGGGCGACCCGTCGGACGCGTTCCTCGCCGGCATGGGCCAGGATGTCCCGCTGGAATATCGCGGCCTGCATCTGGGCCGCGATCTGCCGCTGCTCCGCACCGATCGCGGCCTCACGGGCCTTCATCTCCGCAATGGAGCGTTCGATCCGGGCCAGGTCCTCCACCCAGGCGCGTTGTTCGGCACCGCACTGTGGGCAGTTCGGCGCCGCTTCGAAGTTCCGTCCGCACGAGGAGCACTGGTACGTACTCATGGCACCCTCCCGGCCCGGCGGATCCGCGTTGTGGACTCTTCACCGAAGCATGCCGAAGTTTGGCAACTCTTCGATAGTCCCGCGCCGAGGCGAGATCGAAAAAGGTCGGCCGTGAACCCGACAGGGATCGCGGCCAACCTTTTTCAATGCAGTGCGTCAGGGCTTCGGTGGTAGGTCAGGGGCGGCCCATGCCCCGGTAGTCCCAACCGGCCTGGGCCCAGAGCGCCGAGTCCAGGCAGTTGCGTCCGTCGACGACCCGGCGACCGGCGACCAGTTCGCCCAGGGCCACCGGGTCGGCGTTGCGGAAGTCGGCCCACTCGGTGAGCACGCACACCAGGTCAGCGTCGCGTACCGCGTCGTTGATCGTGGGCTGGTAGGTCGGCGTGGGCAGGGTGCGCCGCGCGTTCTCCATCCCCTGCGGGTCGTAGATGTGCACGTCCGCGCCCGCCTTGACCAGCAGCGCGGCAACGGCCAGCGCCGGTGCGTCACGTACGTCGTCGGTGTTGGGCTTGAAGGTCGCGCCGAGTACGGCGATCCGGGTGCCGGACAGGTCGGGCCCGGCCGGGCCGTAGCGGCGGTCGAGCAGGTCGGCTGCGAGCTGCAACACCCGGGTACGGCGACGCAGGTTGATCAGGTCGACCTCGTGCAGGAACCGCAGTGCCTCGCCAGCGCCCAGTTCCTGGGCCCGTGCCTGGAATGCCCGGATGTCCTTGGGGAGGCAGGCACCCCCGAAGCCGAGACCGGCCTGGAGGAAGCGGTTGCCGATCCGCGGGTCGTAACCGATCGCCCGGGACAGCTGGGTGACGTCCCCACCCGCGACCTCGCAGACCTCGGCCATCGCGTTGACGAAGGAGATCTTGGTGGCCAGGAACGCGTTCGCCGCGACCTTGACCAGCTCGGCCGTGGCGAAGTCGGTGACCACCACGGGCACCTCACGGTCCTCGGTGGCGGCCAGGTCGAAGACGCCCTTGTGCGCGGCGTAGAGCATGGCGTGCGACCACTCGCTCTTGACCCCGACCACGATCCGGTTGGGGCGTAGCACGTCCTCGACGGCGAAGCCCTCCTGGAGGAACTCCGGGCTCCAGGCGACCTCGACCCCGAGGTCGGCCGGGGTGTGCTTGCCGACCAGCTGCTCGACCCACTCGGCGGTGCCCACCGGCACGGTCGACTTGCCGACGATCAGTGCCTTACGGGTCAGGTGCTGGGCCAGCCCGGTGACCGACGCCTCGACGTAGGAGAGGTCGGCACCCATCCCGTCGGCCCGCTGGGGCGTACCGACGCAGATGAAGTGCACGTCACCGAAGTTGGCGGTCTCGGCGATGTCGGTGCTGAACCGCAGCCGGCCAGCGGCCACGTTGCGCTTGAGCAACTCGTCGAGGCCGGGCTCGTGGAACGGGACCTCACCGGCGGCCAGTTTGGCGATCTTGTCGACGTCGACGTCGTAGCCGATCACCTCGTAGCCAAGCTCGGCGAAGCAGATGGCGTACGTCGCTCCCAGGTAGCCGGTGCCAAGGAAGGTCAACCGGGGACGGGACGCGCCAGATGGCGGGGTCACCGCAGCAATCGCCGGCATGGGTTGAGTGTTCGAGTACGGGATTGTCACGCCTGTGTTCTCCGCTCGCGCTGGGCGGCGCTTCCTCGCGTCGCATTTTGCTGCGGCGCCTCGGCCTGGGGCACCGGAACCGGATATTTCTGTTTTGTCTGCCGCTCAGGTACGTAGGGCGACGATAGTGCGTGAGCCTACGCGGCGGTAAGGATCACCGGATGGCTGGTCGGTATCCTCACACCACGCGGCAGGCCATGAGCAGACGCTACAGATGGGCATGATAATCGGCGAGAGGCACGACAGTCGCCAGGGGAGGGCCATAATGACGACAGAATCGTCGTTCGACGTCTACCGGTTGCCGGAGGAGTACGACGAGATCCGGGCAGCCGTTCGAGACGTCTGCGATGCCCGGGTCGCGCCGAACGCCGCCGAGACGGACGAGACCAGCGAGTTCCCCAAGGCGTCCTACGACGCGCTACGCAGCGCGGACTTCCACGCCCCGCACATCCCGGTCGAGTACGGCGGCGCCGGTGCCGACGCGCTGGCCACGGCCATCGTGATCGAGGAGGTCGCCCGGGCCTGTGCCTCGTCCTCGCTGATCCCGGCGGTCAACAAGCTGGGCACCATGCCGCTGTTGCTGGCCGGCTCCGACGAGCTCAAGCAGCGTTACCTGCCGCAGGTCGCCCGGGGCGAGGGGATGTTCTCCTACTGCCTCTCCGAGCCGGAGGCGGGCAGCGACGCCGCGTCGATGACCACCCGTGCCGTACGTGACGGAGACCACTACGTCCTGAACGGCGTCAAGCGGTGGATCACCAACGCGGGGGTCTCCGAGTACTACACGGTCTTCGCCGTGACCGATCCGACAGCCCGGTCGCGGGGTATTTCCGCCTTCGTCGTTGAGAAGTCCGATTCCGGCGTCAGCTTCGGCGCACCCGAGAAGAAGCTCGGCATCAAGGGCTCGCCGACCCGTGAGGTCTACTTCGACAACGTCCGCATCCCGGCCGACCGCATGATCGGTGAACCCGGCACCGGGTTCGTCACGGCGATGCGCACCCTGGACCACACCCGGGTCACCATCGCCGCCCAGGCCGTCGGCATCGCCCAGGGAGCGCTCGACTACGCCCGTGGCTACATCCGCGAGCGCAAGCAGTTCGGCAAGCCGATCGCCGAGTTCCAGGGCATTCAGTTCATGCTGGCCGACATGGGCATGAAGCTGGAGGCGGCCCGGCAGATGACCTACGTGGCCGCGGGCAAGTCCGAGCGGGGCGACGCCGACCTGACGTACTTCGGCGCGGCGGCCAAGTGCTTCGCCTCCGACGCCGCCATGGAGATCACCACCGACGCGGTCCAGCTGCTCGGTGGGTACGGCTACACCCGTGACTACCCGGTCGAGCGGATGATGCGGGACGCCAAGATCACCCAGATCTACGAGGGCACCAACCAGGTCCAGCGCATCGTGATGGCCCGGGAACTCCTCAAGCAGGTCGGCTGACCCCGACCCTGCGACAGCGGTTGTGTCGGACCCAACCCGCCGGTAGCGGTCGGGTCCGACGGCCGGTTCCCCGGGGCCGGTGGCGGTCGGGTCCGACGGCCGGTTTCCCGGGGCCGGTGGCGGTCGGGTCCGACGGCTGGATTCCCCACGACGGGGTCGGCCTGGCCGCTGCCGACCTCAGCGTCCGGCCGGCTCCTGCCGGGGGCCGGGTCGTTCGTACCGGTCCCGGTGCTGCTCGGCCAGGCGTCGGGCGATCGCCACCGCCCGGGTCGGGACGTACTCACCCTGCCAGCGGGCCAGGGTCTCCTGCGCCACCGTCACCAGGCGTCGGCCGATCTGGGTCAGCCGGCCGGTGGCCTGGAGCAGATCGGCGACCTCCCGGCAGGCCTCCCGCCAGCGGGCGAACTCGACCTGGGCCCGCAGCACATGCGCCCGATCGTTCTCGTGCCACGCCTGCCGCCGCCAGAACCCGGCGATCCCGAGGTGCGCGTACAGGCCCTGCAACAGGCCGTGCAGCGGCCGGCGGTCGGTGCGCCACGGTGCGTGGAACCGGTCGTCGGGCCCGGGGGCGAGCAGCGGGAACAGATTCATCAACGCCGACAGCTTGGTGTGTTGCAGTTCATGGACGAGGGTGACGGCGGCTGAACGGTCGTCGATGGGGCGGGACATGGCGATGCAGCCCACCGCGTTGCGGTAGGTGCCGCTGACCTGGCCCCGTTCGGGGTCGCGCAACGGCACGATCATGGAGATCGCGGCCGAGAGTTCCGTCGCGAACGAGCGGTGGCGATCGACGAGCAGCCGCCAGCCCGCGGTGACGCGTCGCCGCCAGATCTCCAGTTCACGCTGGTCGAGCAGTGCGGTCTCGGTGGCGCCGATTCCGGAGAAGGTGCCGAGGTCGTCGAACCGGACCGCCAGCCGAAGACCACGATGGACGGTCGTCAGACCGGGGACGGGTCGCCAGTACGGCGTCGCCGTACCGTCGGGTACGGCCAGCCGGAGCTCGCCACCGTCCACGTCGGCCTCGCCCCGGCTGGCCACCTCGCCCCGGCTGGCTGGCCCGGGTCGGCCGGCTGCCTCACTGTCCCCGGGGATGAACAGGGTCACCCCGTCGCCTCCGGTCCGCAGGCGCATCCGGGCACCCGACGGTCGGGGCAGCAGGACCCGTCCCAGGGACGGCAGGACCAGTGCTTTTGCTGACCAGGTGGCCGCCGGCAGCACCACGGTCGCCGGCATCCGGGCCCGCAGCGCGGTCGCCACGGCGATCGCGCTCATCCGTTCCGGACGGGCGCCCGCGAGGTCGCCGTTGGTGAGTCGCGTGGTGGTATTCATCGCCCACGCGCTGACCGAGGGATAGTTGAGCACCATTCGAGCCGCGTTCGGCGAGTTGCGGCGGGTCTGCGCAATGGTGGTGTAGGCCTGCGCGACCAGACCCGCATCGGGGTGTCCGAGGTCGGCCGACAACTCGACCATCGCCCGAAGTAGTAGCAGGTTCTTACTGTATTGCCCGGCCAGTAACGACCGAATGCCCACGACGCCGCCGCCCCCTCTGGCGAACTCGGTGAAAACCTGGCCGGATAGCTGGTGAAATGCTGATTCCACTCAGGATTCTCCCGCTGGTCGGGCGGACAGGTGGGTGGGTGCAGTGGGCATCGGGCCGCATGCGTCGGCGTCAAGATTTGCGCGGGAAGCGGGCCATCGCATTGACGGACGCTACGATAATCCATCGAGGCGGTGTATGTCCCGCTCACCCCTGGGGGCAGGGGTATCGCCGACACGGTCGAAAGTGGGGCGGCATGGCGCAACCCGTGGACCACGACGAGACTGGATTTGTCTCCGAGCTGATCGACGCGTCCGGGATGGGCACGGAGGAACTTGATGCGGTTCCCCGTACGGCTCTGCTCCGTTCGTTACGTCGGCTCATCGCGGAAACCCGTGCGCCGGCCGAGGACTATGCGAGTTGGCAGAACTACGTGGATGTGGAGAGTCTTGTCAGACCGGCAGCCGAGCGGTGAGTTGATCAATATGTATGAGGCTGCGACGGACACCGGACACGGCGGTGTCGACCGGGAACGGACCAGGGTGGTCTCGTTCGTGGCCGCCACCGGCAACACCGGCCGCACCAGCATCGTGACCAATGTGGCCTGGATCCTCGCCAGTGCCGGCAAACGGGTCCTGGTGCTGGACTCCGACCTCGAAGGAATGCGGGTCCACCAGTACCTGCAGATGTACCACATCGACGAGGGTCTGACCGGGGACCTGCTGCCCGTACCGCTGGCCCGGGTGCTCGACACCCTGATGCTCCGGTCGCCCCGGGTGTCGCCCCAGGACGGTGCGCGCATCCGACCGGTCGTCCGGCGGTACGCGGCGCTCACCGCCGACGGTGGTCGCCTGGACGTGGCCTGGCTGCCCGTCCAACCGACCGCCGCGCTGCCGCTGCCCGGGGCCGACGAGACGCCACCCGTCGAACTGCCGTTGAGTGAACTGCGCCGCCAGCTGCGGTCCGCCGACTACGACTACGTGCTGATCGACGATCCGGCCGGAGTGTCCGGCACGACGGTCACCCGGATCGCCGCGGTCTGCGACGCGGTCGCGATCTGCTTCACCAGCCAGCGGCAGCGGCTCGACGGAGCGACCGAACTCGCCCGGCAGGTACATCGGGCGGCACCGTTCGGTGTGCAGGTCATGGTCGTCGCCACCCAGTTCGACGACAGTGACAGCCCCGAGGGCGAGCGCAGCCGTAGCGACATCCGTCGGGCCTTCCTGGACGTCCTGTCCGATGCGGGTGCCGATGCCACCGCCGACGAACTGGTCCAGGTGGAGTTACCCCACCGGCCGTACGACCAGGTGCTGGCCCCGCTGATGGACGAGTCGCCGAGCCGGAGCCGGCTGCTGGCGGCGTACCAGCGGTTGACCTCGGCGATCTCCCTGGGCACGGTCGACACGGTCCCGTTGGTGTCGGACGCCATGCGCCGTCGCTACCAGCGCAGTCTCGGCCTACAGTCCGCTGCCGGACCGGAGCACATCCATCTCGTGTACCAGCCGGCGCAGCGGCCCTGGGCGGACTGGATCCGCGCCCAACTCGACGGGGTCGGCACCCGGGTCCGGACGTTGCCCGGGGACTGGGCTGCCACGCACCTCACCGATCGCGCGACCGTGATGCTGCTGGCCCCGACCGACCCCGCTGACGTCGGAGCGGAGTTGGCCCGGTTGATGCCGGTCGACCCGGACACCGGCCAGTCCACCGACGTCGTGGTCGTGCGTACGGCCAGCGGCCCGTCCGGACGACTGCCCGCCGGGGTCCGCTCGGCGGACATCGGTAACTGTACGGAGGCGTTGGCCTACAACCGGCTGCGTGCCGCGCTCGGCATGGCCGGTGTCCCCGCGATTCCCGTCGGTCCGGGCTGGCAGCCCAGGTTCCCGACCGGGGTACCGCCGCGACAGCTCAGCGTCGGCGTACCGCCCCGGCCACCGTCGTTCCTCGGCCGGGCCCGGGAACTCGAGGCGGTACGCGACCACCTCCTGGCCTCGACCGACGCGCGAGCCGTGACGCTGTACGGCGAATCGGCGGTCGGCAAGAGCGACATCGCCCGCGAGTACGTGCACCGGTTCGGCTACGACTACGACCTGATCGCCTGGATCCCCGCTGCGGACCGGCACGGTGTCCGTACCGCCCTGGCCGGGCTGGCCGAGCAACTCGGCGTCGAGCCGAAGGGCAACCCGGCCCAGGAGGTGCTCAAGGAACTGCGGCGACGGCGCGGACCCTGGTTGCTCGTCTACGACGGGGCCGGTGACGACAAACTGGCCGACCTGCTGCCGGTCGGTGGTACGGGGCACGTCCTGGTGACCCGGGGCCCAGCCGGAGCGGACCCGACGGCGAGTTCGGGGGCGGAACTGACCGTGACGCCGTTGAGCCGGGACGACAGCGTCGAGATGCTGCTGGCACAGGCTCCCAACCTCGCCGTCGACCTGGCCGCCGAGGTGGTCGACGTGGTGGGTGGCCTGCCGTTGACCCTGCGGGCCACCGCCGGGGTGCTGTGGCAGGCCGGGCTCCTGTTGCACGTCCGGCAGGGGGTGCCCAAGTCCCAGGCCACCGACGCCTCGGTGCCCGCCTTCCTGGAGGCGGTCCGTGCCGCCGCGGCCGACTCCGGGCGGCGGGCGGCCCGGGCCGGGCTCGGCGACGTCCTCCGGGTGTCACTCGACCTGATGCGGGAGGAACGCGCCGGACGGCTGGCGGTCACGCTGGCCCAGATGTGTGCCTTCGTCTCCCCGAACGGTATCGCGCTGCGCCTGGTGCGTTCCCGGCAACTGCTGGCCCAGTTGGCCATCGCGGTCGGGGCGGAGGAGGGTGAACTGCTCCGCCAGGACGGCTGGGAGATCGAGCGGGCCCTGGCCGCCGGTGCCCGGTACGGACTCTTCACGGTGGACTGGGGAGCCGAGTCCCGGCTGGTCATGCATCCGGCGTTGCAGGAGGCGGTCAGCTCGACGATGACCGTCGACGAGCGGCGGCAACGCCGCCGGCAACTGCTGTTCGGGTTGGCGGAGTTCGCCCCGGCGGACGGGCTGACCGAGTCCGTCGACCGTCGGGCGGCCGACCTGGAGGAACTGCACCGGCACCTGCTGCCGTCCGGCGCGTTGGACGCCGACGGGCCGGCCGAGGTACGCCGTTGGGTGGTCACCCAGTTCGGCTACCTCAGCGTGTCGAACCGCGCCGACGCGCAGGCCGACGGGCTGCGCCTCGGGCAGCCGGTGCTGGCCCGGTGGGTTTCGGTGCACGGGTGGCAGGACCGGTTGACCCTCCGGCTGGCGACCATCCTGGCCGACCTACGGCGGATCCTCGGTCAGGCGGCCGGTGCCCTGGAACTCGACACCGAGGCGCTACAGGCATCTTCGGCGCTGCTCGGGGCCGACCATCTCCGTACCCTGGTGATCCGGCGGGGGATGGCCGGCGACCAGCGGGCGGTGGGCCAGTTCCGGGCGTCACTGGTCGAGGACCGGGCCACCTGGCAGGGCTTCCGGGACGCGTTGGGCAACGACCATCCGCAGACGCTGCGGGCCGCGCACAACCTCGCGCTGGCGTCGTACCTGGCCGGTTTCACCGAGGAGGCGCTGGAACGGGAGCGGGACACCCTGCGCCGGCGGCTCCGACTCTTCGGTGAGGAGGACCCCTACACCTGGTGGTCCGCGTCGGACGTGGGCACCTACGAGCGTGAACTGGGGCAGTTCGACGAGGCGTACCGGACGCTGACCCGGGCGTACACCCGGATGCTGCGTATCGGTGGCGACGAACATCCGGACACCCTGCGGATCGTCCGCAGCCTGGCCGTGACCGAACGTCGGCGTGGCGAACACAGCCGGGCCAGGGACCTGAACGCGCGGGCGTTGCTGGCCTACCGGCGGACCGTGGGGGAGAACCATCCACGGACCCGGTCCTGCCTGTTGAGCCTGGCGGCCGACTACCACCTGAGCGGCGAGACGGTGGCCGCGGTCGAGATGGCGACCAGGTGCCTGCGCGGCTACCGCGAGGAACTCGGCGACGCACACCCGTTCACCCAGATCTGCCGGGTCAACCTCGCGGTGTTCCTCCGCGGCTGCGGCCGGCACGACGAGGCCGTCACCACCGGGGACGAGGCACTGCGGGACCTGCGTACCTCGCTGGGGGAGCAGGCCCATCCGTGGGCGTTGGCGGCGGCGATCGACCAGGCCGGCAACCTCGTCGCGAGTGGGGACCTGACCGCCGCCGCCCCGCTGCTACGGGCGACGCTCGAACTCTGCCGGGACTTCCTCGGGACCGGGCACTGGTACGTCGAGGTGACCGAACGGGCGTTGAGTGCCCTGGTGAGCCGTCGTGACGGGCTGGAGACGACCGGCGGACGGAACCTGGCCGTCGACTACGTCGATCTTGAGGTGCCGGGGACATGAGTACCAGGCCGCCAGCCGGTGGGGACCGGAGCGAGGGGGACGCGGTGGACGTCGAGGGTACGGGCACGACCGGCGAACGGCCGGCCGTACGGCTGGTGGAGTTCCTGGGTGCCCACTTCGGGCCGGCGCACCGGGTTGCGTTCGAGATGTGCCGGCAGGACCTCCGGGATGGCCGGCGACTGACCCATCTGGCCCAGTACACGGGTGGGGTGTGCGACTTCACCCTGGACCTGACCGGCGACCCGACCGGCGACCCCGCGTCGTACCGGCCACTGGAGACGTACCAGGACGCCGGGCGCAACATCGCACACGACATGGCCGACCTCGACGAGGAACTGCAGCCGGTGCAGAGCGGCGACCTGATCCGACTCGTGCTACAGGCCGATCAGGCGACGATCTTCAGTTTCTCCGTACTCCGGAACCGGTTCCTGGTGGGGCTGGTACCCACCCCGCCGGCGGATTCCGGGCGGTCGCTGGCACCGCAGGTGCCCGTCGTACGGGCAGCGGACGTGGCGATCTCCGAGCTGGCCAACCGACTACGGGGTTCGGTCAGCCAGCGGCCCACCGACTACGGCGGCTGGCTCTGGCTCGGTGAGCGGTACCTCGCGGAGGGATACACCAGCCACCTGGTCCACCAGTCGCTGCCGTCGCAGCCGGAGGAGCCGGTTCAGTCGCCACCGGAGGAGCCGGCTCAGTCGCCGTCAGCCGGACCGGACGACGACGTCCAGCGCCAGTTGGAAAGGTGTCGGCGGGCGCTGGACGTCGAGGATCTGCACTTCGTGGCGATCTGCCGGCACGGCACGGTCAGCCTCTCCGTCGACCTGCTGGACGACGATCGGCTGAGCCCGTTCTTCGGTGCCATCACCGTGGAGCAGCGGCGACGGTTCTACCACGGGTTCGGGACCCGGGTCGAGGCCCGGCTACGTGCCCTGCTGCGCAGTGTCTATCCGGCGATCGGCAGGCGGCTGAGTCGGGCCGTCTTCGACGTCGAGCAGGGTGCCCTCTACTGCTATCCCCTCGGACCGGGGGAGTACCTGCTCGGGGTGACCCTGGACCAGAACCGGGTCGGGCTCGCCGACGACAAGGCCGCCCGACTCGCCCGCGACCTCAGGGGCTGACCGGCGATGTCGGGCGTGGCCGCCCAGCACGGAAGACTGCTGCCGTCCCGGGTGGCGGAGGTGGTACGCCCCGCCGGGCAGCGGATGCTGACGTTCGTGGCCGTGCTGACCGTTGGTTGGGCGGTCGCCCGGGTGGGTGGGCTGACCGGTCTCCACCGGGCACCGGAATACCTGACGCTGGCCACCGCACTGCTGGCCGTCGGGCTATTCGCCAGCACGTACGGCATCGACCTGCGGGCCGCCAGCGGCAACGTACGGCTGGTGCTGGTCGCGGTCAGCCTGGGTGTGCTGGTCAAGGCACTACTGATCTCCGGCGTGCTGTACCTGGCCTTCCAGCGCCCCGAGTACCTGGTGCTCGGGGTGGCGGTCGCCCAGATCGACCCGCTCTCGTTCGCCGCCGCCCGGCTACAGAGCCGGATGTCCGGCCAGGCGAAGGCGATCCTCTCGGCGTGGGCGTCGTTCGACGACCCGATCACCATCCTGCTCACGGTCTACGTGTCGGCCTGGGTACTGCCGCTGCTGGACCAGCCCGGTGGGCAGCCGCTGCCGATCTCCGGCGACAGTGGCCTCGCCACGTTCGGCCTGTCGGTTGCCCAGAACCTGCTGTTCGCCCTGGCCGCGTACGGGCTCTGGCGGCTCACCGAGTGGCCGGCGGGCCGGGTGGCCCGGCTCACCGGCGGCAGCCGGGTCTGGTGGGGACGCCTCCGACTGGGCATCCAGTTGCTCCTGCTGGCCGGGCTGGTCGGTTTCGCGGTCTGGCAGTTCCTGATGCTGGGGCTGGCGCTGGCCGGGCTGTTCTACCGTCCACCGATCGAGCCGGTGCTACACCGGCTCACCCAGGGGGCGTTCCTGCTGGCGACGTTCGCACTCGGGCTGGTGCTGGTCGGCGGGATACGACCTGGGCCGGGGATCGTGCTCGGAGTCGCCGCGTACGCCGCCCATGCGCTGGTCGCCACGTTGATCGGGGCGCGGCTGCCCGGGCAGGACCGGATCGATCTGCTGCTCGGCCAGCAGAACGGCATCACCGCGATCATCCTGGCGCTGCTGCTGGAACCGACGTTTCCCGGCACGGTGGCGGTGGTGGCCCCGGCCGTGGTGACCGTGAATCTGCTGCACACGCTGGCCAACGCGGTACGCGAGTCGTACCGCCGGCCGATCGTCGCCCAGATCCCACGGCCGGTCGGTACGTCGGCATCGGCCGCCGCCGGAGCACCCACCGGTGACGCGCTAGCCGCCAGCGGTGGCGAACGGGCTGAGGATGGTGCTCCGGACCCGTGAGCTGAGGCCGTTGAGGATCTCCTGCGGATCGTCCGGCCGACCGCTCGGCAACTCCTCACCCAGGGCAGGATGGTCCGCCGCCCCGATGAAGTCCTGGAGGGTCTCCAGACGGTAGACCGGCAGATGCTCGCAGGCCGCGTCGAAGAGCTGACACAGGGTGTCCAACTGGTCGCGGTCGTGGGCCCGTAGCTGCTGCTCGGTGGCCACCGACCGGTACCACTCGCTGATCGCGTCGCTGAACGTCTCCACCAGCGCCGTCAGCAGGGTGGCGACCCCGGCGGCGACCTGGACGTCGTCCCTCGGCAGCCGGGCCCGGATCGCCATCCGCGCCTCGGTTCCCCGGTCGTCGTCCTCCGGTTTGAAGGCGTTGCGCAAAACCACCTCCACCCGGGTCAGCACGTTCACCGAGGCCAGTGCCTGGTTGAACAGGGCGGACACGTCACGCGGCAGGGGCAGGTCGGTGCTGTCGTACTCGTCGGGTTCGCCCGGCCCGGACGGAACGGCCCGACGCAACTCGTGCAACTCGTGATGGATCGTGGCAAGCTGCTGCTCGGAGGCGGTACGCATCAGGTCCAGGTGTCCGGCCAACCGGCCGAGGAGATTCTGGGTGTTCGTCTGCTGTCGACCGAACCGCTCCAGCCGTAGCCGTAGCGTGTCCAGCGGGTCCTCACTCGGCTGCTCCGTCAACCGGTCGGACATCGCCTTTATCTCGGTCCTGAACACATCCGCGAACGAGCGCCGGACGTAGCTCAACGGCTCCCGACCGATGGCCAGGGTGAGGTCGTTGAGGTACCTGTCGGGCAGCCGGCCGACGATCACCAGCAGCAGTTCGCAGTCCCGCAGGGCGCGGATGGCCAGGGCCCGGTCCCGGATCGCCTCCACGTCCTCGTCGTGCAGTAGCGACTCGGTGAGCAGCACGGCGCAGCCCCGATCGGGGCTGCCGACCGGGAGCCAGTAGTCCACCTGGGTGTTGCGGGCATCGCCGAGCAGGTAGGCGCTCCAGTACTCGCGGTTCTCGGCGACGAGCACCTGCCGGATGTCGGCATGGGCGTCCTGTGCGTTTCCCGCGTCGTAGATGTCCCGCGCCACCTGGCGCACCATCGCGTGGGTGACCGGACCGCGTTCGTCCCGGGCCCGTAGGTAGAGGTGGTAGCAGAGCGAGATGATCCCCCGGGGGGAACCGTTGACGACGTCGGCCAGGTAGCGGATGGTCTCGTCGGTGAAGGGGGCCAACCGCCCGTCCTGCCGGGCGAGGATGTACTCACGGGCGTCCGCAGCGGTCAGCCGGGACATCTTGATCTGGGTGCCCACCCGTTCCCGTACGTCCCGGCGGAGCACGTTCAGCAGGTCGGGTAGCCCGGCCAGGACGAGGAAGGCACCCGACGCGGCGAAGACCGCCAGGAACTGCTTGAACGCCTCGATGGCCGCAACCTCGCGGCCGGCCGCCGTCAACAGTTGGTCGAGCTCGTCGATCACCAGGACGAACCGGTGGCGGCGATGCCCGATCAACAGTGCGAAGACTCCCATCGCCTCGAGTGCCGTGGCCTCGCTGTCGATGATCGAGGTGGTGATGCCCCGCTCGCGCAGGATGGCGGCGGGTGGCCGGCCGCTGAACCACTCCCACACCGCGTCCTCGAAGCCGCTGCGTAACAGCAGGGTGAGCGCCTGGCTGAACGCGGCGTTGTCGGTGATCCCGCGTAGCCGCTCCTGGAGCTGTTGCAGGAAGACGCTCTCCATCAGCCCGAACTGACGGACGACCTGGACCGGGTCGACCTTCCCCTCGGTGAGTTGTTCGGCCACCGCGGCGGTCGCGTCGGACCGGCCCAGGGTCTCGGCGACGATGTCGGCGTAGTACTGCCGGACCCGGGAGAGGACGATCTCCTTGCGGCCGTGCAGCTTGTCGATGAAGGTCTTGTAGAGGGAGACGAAGGTGTCGGGTGGGGCGTTGAGGTACAACGTCTGCACCGAGCTTCCCCTGCGCCTGGCCGCGTAACGCATCAGATAGGTGGCCAGGTGGGTCTTGCCGGTGCCGAAGTCGCCGACGACGGCGATCACCTGGCCGGGCGGGGCGTGGCTGTCCACCTGGTCGCCACGGGACAGGTACTGCTCCATGGCACCCACCGCCTCACGGATGGCGGGAGTCTGGATGGTGACCGAGTTCGAGCCGAACTCGGCGAGCTGGGCGACCGCGCTCGACGGGTAGGGATTCACGTCAGCGGCCGTGCGCGCGCTCTCGAAGCCGTCCATCAGAAACGGTTCCCCAGTAGTTTGGCCTTACGCAGATAGAACTCGCTGATGTACTGGTAGGTCACCTCGTCAGTGAGGCCCGGTTCCCTTCGAAGCTCCTCGTACAGACCGTACAGTAGCGTCTGCAACTCACCGATGGACATAGGTCGTTTCTCCGTGACCAGATCCAGGGTGTCCGGCTTCACCGGCGGCAGCTTGGGGCCATGCGGTGACCTGCGCAGCCGATCGTCGGCGAAGCGGCCGGCGTCCCGCTTGGTCAGTGATCCGACGGTGAGGTAGATCGGCGGGGCGGTACCGGCCCGCTCGAGTTCGGGCCAGGCGGTCTCCACGTACGAGGTGTAGGAACTCTCGCCGAAGAAGAGGATCTTGGCCTGGGCGTCCCGGGCGTACTGGACGAGTTCCCTGGCCAACTCGCCGGAGGGCGGGAGCAGCACGATCGCGACGAACCTCTCCTGCACCGCTCCGGCCAGGTACGGGTAGGCGTCGTCCGGCTCGGCACGGAAGTCCAGCAGTTGTTGGTCGGTCACCGCTCCGGTCTGCCAGAGCCGGTTGATCAGCGTCCGGCAGACGCTCCTTCTCCGCTCCGCCTGGGTCTCGGTCAGCTCCACCACCCGGGTCAGGTCGATCACGGCAGCGGCATGGTGGACTTCCATCAGACGTTCCCGTACCCAGTGCGCGCACCGGTTAACCAGCGCCGACTTTCCGCACTGCTCCGGGCCGGCGACGATCACGAGCCGGCCGTCGGTGACCAGGCTCGTCGGATCGCTCAACTCGGCCTTGAAGATGTCGAACGCCTCGGCCGTGTTGTCGACGTCCACGTAGTAGTGGGTGTGCTCCTTCTCGCGTACCGGATTGAGCGGATCGTCAGGGCGTTTCAGCCCGGGTACGGCGAAAGGATTCACCAACATCGCTCTCCTGCTCCACTTGATCGCAACCGCGGTCCTTCGATCTCCGTACCGTCGTGGGTCAGCGTCGCCACATCCTCGGGCGGGGCAGCCCCGAACTCTGCACCGCCTGCGCCACCTGTTCCGCCTCGGCGGAGAACCGGCCGAGGCTCGCCCGCAGAACCGCCGCCCGGGCGTCCTTCTCGGCGCTGGTGAGCGGGAACCAGTCCTGGGTCATCCGGGGACCGAGAGTGTCGCCGTACAGGTCCTCGCTGAGCCGTTCGGGCAATCGCCACCAGCGCTTCGCCGAGGCCACCTGGTCCAGCCCGGCGGCGAGTTCGGCGCGGCGGGTGTGCACCTCCTCGTCGTCCGGCGGCAGACCGGCACGGGTTTCCTGCTGTTGACGGACGAATCCCTCGCTGGCGTTGACGAACGCCCGGATCGCCGCTCGTAGCGCATCGGCCTGCACCCGGCGGGTCCCGGCGGTGGCCAGTTGGGCGCTGAAGAACCAACCCACCGCGCCGCTGATCAGGGCAGGTAGCAGCAGCGTCAGGAAGCCCGAGGACTTCTCGCCGGCGGTTCCGGTCTCGTGCTGGCGGGCGGCGACCAGGGCGCGGCAGGCCCGATCGAAGTCGGCGCGACGGTCCCTCCGCCAGCCTTCGACGTCGCGTTCCTCGCCGTGTGCGGTCAGCCTTTCGGGGGTCGACCCGGGGGTGGCCAGGCCGAGCGCCACCGCCGCGTCGACCAGCCGGGGGCGCTCGGCCCGGGAGAGGCAGAAGACCACGGCGGCATCGTCGGCCGGGCCGTCGGCGTGGGCCGGCGAGGGGGACGGGCCGAGCGTGAACAGAACGGCTGCGGTGAGCGTGAACAGAACGGCGGTGGTGAGCGGGAGCAGCCCCCGCGGGCACAGCCGTCGTCGATCCGTCACCGGCGATCGCATAGACCGCCACTGTAATGGTCAGGCGCCAGGAACAGACATTGGGCGGTCGGCTATCCGATCACCGTGACGACGACAGTGCTGCCGTTACGCTTCTCCGCCTGGCACGGCCGGGAACACGTCGGTGGTGGGCGGCGCGTCGGCTAGTTCCACCGGGTCTGGTCGAGGTCCATCGTGGGCTCCTCGGCACCGGGCGCTCGCCCCGGCGGTGGTGCGGAATAACCTGGTGCGTCGGCATAGCCTGGTGTGTCGGCATAGCCTGGTGTGTCGGCATAGCCTGGTGTGTCGGCATAGCCTGGTGTGTCGGCATAGCCGTGGGGCGGATAGCCGTACGACGTGGTGTAGTCCGGTGCGTCGGCATCGTCGTACGACGTGGCGTAGTCCGGTGGTGCCGGGTGTGCAGTCGCCCAGTCGTAGCGCCGCCAGCGGCGTGGGCTCAGCACGGTGGCCAGCAGCGGGACGCCGAGCAGGGCGGCTACCCCCTCGGCGGGCCGGGCCAGTGTGGAATCGGTGGTCAACGGACTTCCCGGGTACAACCCGTAGAGCGAGGCGGTGTCGAGCGCCGCCCAGCCGGCGGAGGTCAGATAGGCCAGCCCGGCGAGGGTGGGACCGATTGGGGACAGTCGAGCCCCGACCAGCACCGCATAGCAGATCCCGGCGACGACCAGGGCGGCCAGACCGGCGAGCAACGCGATACGTGGCTCGCCGAGCGATCGGGGTCCGGCCTGGTCGTAGTGGGTCAGGCCGAATCCGGTGAACACCCAGACGAGTGGCGCGAGGAACAGCGACAGGAGCAGTGAGCCAAGATGTCGCACAGTGCCTCCCGGCGGTCTCGGCCTCGCCTTTCGGCGGTCTCGGCCTCTCGGCGGTCTCGTCCGTCAAAGGCACGTTAGTCGCGACCGGCAACCGGGATCGCCGGAATGAAATTACTGGTGGGCGGAGGTTCGGCAGGTGCTGTGGCGGTCCGGCCGGGACGACGGGGGTATCCGCCCGAGCCGGACCGCCATCAGCGCAGATGGTGCAAACTAGTTGGTTTCGGTCTTCGTGTTTCCGGCCGGTGGTGCGGACCACGGAGACGTGGTCCCCTCCCGGCGCGGTAGCGGTGACGAGTCGGAAGCCGTCGGGTAGCCCAGCGTCGGTGGTTCGACGTCGGGGTCGGCCGGGGCCTTCAACGCCGACCAGTCGGTCAGCGTCGCGTCGTCATCGCCGTCGTCATCCTTGGTGGTGACCGGTGTCGTGTCGGCGGTCGCCACCCGTACCGGCCAGCGCCGCCAGCGCTGTCCGCTGAAGGTGGCCATCACCAGCAGCAGGCCGATCACGAAGAGCGTTCCGTTCTCCACCGGCAGCTGCAGCGGCAGTGGATCCCCGAGGACCTTCCATCCGGTAGGCACCGCCTCCTGGAAGTTGAACGGGTTGACGAACAGGCCGACGTACGGGGCGGTCAGCAGCAGACCGGCGACCAGCGGACCCAGTGGCGAGATGCGCAAGGTGCCGAGCAGGCCGGCGAGGATGCCGGCGACCGCCAGATAGACGGCCGGTTCGATCAGATTGGCTGTGGTGAAGGTGCCAAGCTCCACCCAGCGGTTGACTGTCCGGCTTGACCCGTCTTGACCCAATGTGACCAGCACCCAGGTGAGTGGGGCCACAACGATCCCGGCGAGGAAGCTCCAGAGATGTCGCATTCGGGCACCGTACCGTTTCCGGCATGAGCCAGCAGCTTGTGTCCGACCCATCGGGCAAACCGACTTCGTACTCGCGGGTCACGCTCAGCCGGATCATGACGGCTGTCGATGTTAATCTCTACGGGACGGTACACGGTGGCGTATTGATGAAGTTCGTCGACGATGTCGCCGGTGCCGCAGCGGCGCGGCACACCGGCGGTACGGCGGTAACCGCCGCGATCGACGAGATCATATTCTCGGAGCCGGTCCGGGTCGGCGACCTGGTGCACGCACACGCCCAGATCAACTGGACCGGCTACACCTCGATGGAGGTGGGGGTCAAGGTGCTGGCCGAACGGTGGGACACCGCAGGGGAGGAACCGGTCCGGGTGGCCACGGCGTACCTGGTCTTCGTCGGCGTCGACGCGTCCGGCGGCCCACGTGCGGTCCGTCCCGTGCTCCCGGAGACCCCCGAGGACGAACGCCGGTACCGGGAGGCCGAGATCCGCCGTGAGCACCGGCTGGCCAAACGTAAGGCGATCCAGGCGCACCGGGGCGGGCAACGGGACAGCGCATCCGGTTAGGGCAAGATGGCGCCACAGGTCAGCACGACGTGGTGTGGACCCGGGGAGGGATGGACAGTGGGTGACGTGCTCTGGACACCGCCGGCCGACGTACGGGAGAAGTCGCGGATCGGTGACTATCTGAGCTGGTTGCGGCGTACGAAGGGCCTCGACTTCGCCGACTACGACGAACTGTGGCAGTGGTCGGTGACCGACCTGGCCGGCTTCTGGCGCTCGATCTGGGACTACTTCGACGTCCAGGCGTACGACCAGCCGACGGCGACGCTGAGCGAAGCCACCATGCCGGGTACCCGCTGGTTCCCGGGCGCGACGCTCAACTACGCCGAGCACGTGCTGCGCATGCCCGGCCTCGCCGACGACGCCCCGGTGGTCATCGCGCACAGCCAGACCCGCCCGTCGGTCACCCTCACCGCCGCCGAGCTACGCGACGAGGTACGTCGGGTGCGGGCCGGGCTGCGTCGGCTCGGGGTCGGCCGGGGTGACCGGGTGGCGGCGTACGCTCCCAACATCCCCGAGACGTTCGTGCTGCTGCTGGCCACCGCCAGCCTCGGCGCGATCTTCTCGTCCTGTGCGCCCGAGTTCGGCACCCGAAGCGTCACCGACCGTTGGCAGCAGATCGAGCCGAAGGTCCTGGTCGCGGTCGACGGTTACCGGTACGGGGACAGGGCCGTCGACCGGCGCGCCGAGGTGGCCGCGATCCGGGCGGCCCTGCCGTCGGTCGTACACACGGTGGTGCTGCCCTATCTGGACCCGGACGCCGCGCTGCCCGACGGGACGTCGAGCTGGTCGGACCTCGCGGGCGGACCCGGCGGTACGGACGAGCCGCTGGCGTTCGAGCCGGTCCCGTTCGACCACCCGCTCTACGTGCTCTACTCCTCCGGCACCACCGGGCTGCCGAAGCCGATCGTGCACGGGCACGGTGGCATCCTGCTCGAACACCTGAAGATGCTGGCGCTGCACCACGACCTCGGCCCGGCCGACCGGTTCTTCTGGTTCACCACCACCGGCTGGATGATGTGGAACTTCCTCGTCTCCGGGCCGGCGGTCGGCGCGGCGATCGTGCTGTTCGACGGCAACCCCGCCGTACGGGCCGAGCCGGGGCAGCCGGCCGAGTCGGACCTGGGCACCCTGTGGCGACTGGCCGCCGACACCGGCACGACCTACTTCGGCACCTCGGCCCCGTTCCTGCTGGCCTGCCGCAAGGCCGGTCTGCGTCCGGGCGAGACGGTGGACCTCTCCGCGCTGCGCGGCCTGGGTTCCACCGGTGCGCCGCTGCCGGCCGAGGGCTTCACCTGGGTGTACGAGGAGGTCAACAACGATCTCCAGCTCCAGTCGCTGTCCGGTGGCACCGACGTGTGCACGGGCTTCGTCGGTGGGGTGCCGCTGCTACCGGTGCACGCCGGGGAGATCACCTGTCGGGCCCTGGGTGCCCGGGTCGAGGCCCGCTCGGCTGAAGGCAAGGCGGTCGTCGGCGAGTTGGGCGAGCTGGTGATCACCGCACCGATGCCGAGCATGCCGGTCGGCTTCTGGAACGACCCGGACGGCCGGCGTTACCGGGAGGCGTACTTCGATGTCTATCCGGGCGTGTGGCGGCACGGCGACTGGATCACGGTCAGCGAACGGGGAAGCTGTGTGATCACCGGCCGGTCCGACGCGACCCTCAACCGGGGCGGCGTACGGCTCGGCACCGCCGAGTTCTATTCGGTCGTGGAGGGGCTCGACGAGGTGACCGACTCGGTCGTCGTCCACCTGGAGGACAACGAGGGCGGGGCCGGCGAACTGCTGCTCTTCGTGGTCCTGGCCGACGGTCTCGAACTCGACGACACCCTGCGTGCCCGGATCGCCCGGGAGCTGCGTACCGCCCTGTCCCCACGGCACGTCCCGGACGAGATCCACCAGGTTCGGGCGGTGCCCCGGACCCTGTCGGCGAAGAAGCTGGAGGTTCCGGTCAAGAAGATCCTGACCGGAACTCCGGTGGAGTCGGCGGCGGCGGCCGGCGCGCTGGCCAACCCGGAGTCCCTGGTGGCCTTCGAACGGTTCGCCCACGAGCGCGACGCCCACTGAGTCAACCTCGATTGCGTCAGCCGGACCCTGGGTCGTCGGTCCGGCTGAGTCAACCTCGATTACGTCAGCCGGACCCTGGGTCGTCGGTCCGGCTGAGTCACCCTCGATTACGTCAGCCGGCCCGGGTCAGGTCCACGGTCACCCGTTCCGTGGCGACCCGGTCGGCCAGCCGGTCCGGGTCGAGCTGCGCACAGAGCACGATGCTGGCCCCGACCGACAGCGGGGCCAGCAGCCAGTCCACCGGATCCGGGTGCCGGGCCGCGTCGAACAGCACCCGGTCACCGGCGGTGATGCCGAGGGCGACTGCCCGAACAGCGGCCCGGGCACACAGTTCGGCGTCCTGCGGGCCACCACCCGGGTACGGCGTGTAGTGGTCGCCCTGCCCACGTACCTCCACCACGTAGTCGGCGTAACCGGCGGGCACCTGGCGTAGGGGCGCGGCCAGCGGGGCGAGCGCCAACGCGTACCGCTCACCGGCCGACCAGCCGGTGGCCCGGTCGATCCGGTCGGCCGCGACGAACAGCACGTCGACCGGCTCGGTCGGGTCGACGGTGACCTCGATCCCGGCCGACCAGCAGCCGAGCAGCACCGCGGCGGACTGCCAGTGCGGCGGTAGCGACACGCCGGCCCGGTCACCGGGGGCCACCGCCGCCGCGTCGACGAGCAGGTTGGCGGTCTTGGCGACCCAGTTGTCCAGGGTCGCCCCGGACAGTTCGGTCCGATCGCCGGTGGCGTCGTCGTACCAGGTGAGCAGGGGGCGACCCGGGTCGGGTGCGATCGCGGCGGCGAGCATCCGGGCAATGTTGTCGGCCATCGCGGGCACGATACTCTCTGCCATCGCCGGCCGGTGCCACCGGAAAGACAACTGACGGTCGGGTCGCAGTCAACGCCGGGCCGCCGGTGCGGCGTAGGCTTGGCGCGAGTGTTGTTCCACACATTCCCGCGAGTTGAGGAGATGCCCCGTGACCGCCGGTCGTCCGTCCCGCGTGCTCATCGACGCCACCAGCGTCCCGGCCGACCGTGGCGGTGTCGGTCGATACGTCGACGGCCTGCTCGGCGCGCTGGGCAAGGTTTCCGGATCAGCGGTGGAGTTGGCCGTGGTCGGTCTGCGGACCGACACGGAGCGTTATGCGCGGATGTTGCCCTCGGCCGAGGTGATCGCCGCACCGGCGGCGGTGGCACACCGGCCGGCCCGGCTGGCCTGGGAGCAGACCGGGTTGCCACTGCTGGCCCAGCAGGTCGGCGCGCAGGTGCTGCACTCGCCGTTCTACACCTGCCCGTTACGGGCCGGGTGCCCGGTGACGGTGACCGTGCACGACGCCACCTTCTTCACCGAGCCGGAGCACTACGACAAGTCCCGGCGCACCTTCTTCCGTAGCGCGATCAAGACGTCGATGCGGCGTGCCGACCGGGTGATCGTCCCCAGCAAGGCCACCCGCGACGAGCTGATCCGGCTGCTGGATGCCGACCCGACCCGCATCGACGTGGCCTACCACGGGGTGGACCAGGACGCGTTCCACGCGCCCACCGAGGAGGAGAAGGCCCGGGTACGCGCCCGGCTCGGTCTGGGCAACAGCAGCTACGTGGCGTTCCTCGGCGCGAAGGAACCCCGCAAGAACGTGCCGAACCTGATCCGTGGCTGGGTGCTGGCCGTCAAGGACCGGCCCAACCCGCCGGCCCTGGTGATCGCCGGTGGCCAGGGACACGACGACGAGATTGACCGTGCCGTCGCCGACGTACCGGCCCACCTGCGGCTGCTGCGTCCGGGCTATCTGCGCTACGCCGACCTTCCCGGTTTCCTGGGCGGAGCGCTGGTGGCCGCCTACCCGTCGTACGGGGAGGGGTTCGGTCTGCCGATCCTGGAGGCGATGGCCTGCGCGGCCCCGGTGCTCACCACGCCCCGGCTCTCCCTGCCCGAGGTCGGTGGGGATGCGGTCGCCTACACCAGTGAGGACCCGACCCAGATCGGCATCGATCTCGCGGCGTTGCTGGACGACGAGACACGCCGATTGACGTTGGCGAAGGCAGGCTTCGACCGGGCCAAGGAATTCACCTGGGAGTCCAGCGCAGAGGTGCACATCGCCGCCTGGAGCCGGGCGCGTGCCTGACCGGGCCGGGCGTAACCGAGCGTGGCGAAACTGACGGTTCGGGCATGATGTGCTGATGTTCTTCGCCGTCATCCCGGCGGGCGGCAGCGGTACCCGTCTGTGGCCGCTGTCCCGTGCCGGTCATCCAAAGTTCCTCCACCCGCTCACCGGAACCGCCGCGTCCCTGCTCCAGGCGACGGTGGACCGGGTCGGGCCGCTGACCACCCCGGACCGGACCATGGTGGTCACCGGCGTGGCGCACGTGGCGGCGGTCGCCCGCCAGCTGACCGGCCTGCCGGAGGAGAACATCCTGGTCGAGCCGTCGCCACGGGACTCCTGCGCGGCGATTGCGCTGGCCGCCTCGGTGATCGCTCTGCGGGAGCCGCAGGCAGTGATGGGGTCGTTCGCCGCGGACCACCTGATCGGTGACCCGGCGAAGTGGGCGGAGACGGTACGGCAGGCCGTGGTGGGGGCCGAGCAGGGCCTGCTGATGACGGTCGGGATCAAACCCACCCGGGCCGAGACCGGATACGGCTACCTCGAGTGCGGCGACCTGATCGGCTCCGGTCCGCTCCGCCAGGTGAAGGAGTTCAAGGAGAAGCCGGCGGCCGACGTGGCGCAGGCCTATCTGCAGTCCGGGCAGCACCTGTGGAACGCCAGCATGTTCGTCTGGCGGGTCGACGTGTTCCTGGACGAGCTCGCCCGTCAGCAACCGGCACTGCACGCCGGGTTGCAGGCCATCGCCCAGGCGTGGAGCACGCCGGAGCGGGACGACGTACTGGGCACCGTGTGGCCCACCCTCACCAAGATCTCGGTCGACTACGCGGTGATGGAGGGGGCTGCCGCCGCTGGCCGGGTCGCCACCGTACCGGGCGACTTCGGTTGGAACGACGTCGGCGACTTCCACACCCTCGGTGACGTGCTCCCCACCGACGACGCGGGCAACGTCGTACTGGCCGGGGACACCGGGGCGGCGAAACCGGGGGTCCTGCTGCGGGACAGCAACGACCTGGTCGTGGTGCCGCACTCGGGTCGGCTGGTCGCTGCGCTGGGGGTGACGGACCTGGTCATCGTGGACACCCCGGACGTGGTGATGGTGTGTCCGCGCGACCGCGCCCAGGAGGTCAAGAAACTGGTCGACGAGCTCAAGGAGCGAGGCGAAGAGGCGTACGTCTGATCGTCGGCCGGCCCTGAACGTACGGGTCGTACCCGACCGTCGGTACGGACCGTGAAGTGTGGAACGCCCCGGCTCGGGAAGGAGCCGGGGCGTTCGTGACGTAACGGATGTTCAGTTGGCCGGCTACGGCGTTCAGTAGGCCAGCACGGCGCTCTCGGCCGCACCGGAGGGTGGCGGCAGTAGAGCGGAGGTCAATCCCTCGGCGGCCAGCGCGGCCCGCAGCCGGTGTACGTCGGTGCCGAACCGGATCAGCGCGGCCGGATCGAGCCGGGCCGCCAGGCCACACCGGATCATGCCGGTGGCGGTGGCCGGCCAGTCCGGCAGCGCGGCGGCGATCCGGACCCGTACCTCCTCGTCCGTCACCGGGGTGAAGACCGTGCCGGGCGCGATCACCCCGGCGACCGTGGCGATCGCCCGGGCGACGGCGGCCTCCCGCTGCTCGGCATCCTCAGGAGTGGCACCGACGACCGGGAGTTGGGCGTTGCTGCCCAGGTCACCCAGGGTGGCCGCCGCCCGCAGCCCGGCTGCCTGCGCCTCCGCCGTGCCCAACGCGAAGAGGTCGTGCCCGGCATCGCGGATCAGGGGAACCGCGCCGGCTTCGTCGTCCGAAACCGGGACGCCCGGGTAGCCGCGAACCACCGCCACCGGCACCTGGTCGCATTTCCCCTTCACCAACTCACCCGCGCCGGCCAGTTCGTCGATCACCGCCATCTGGGTGATGTGCAACTCGTTGCCGTACGGGTCGACCTCGCCCCGGTGGTCGCGGAACGCCCCGATGCCGGCGGCACCGAGCGCGACGTCGGTCAGGCCGTTACGCCACGGCCGGCCCATGGTGTCGGAGACGATGACGGCCACGTCGGCCCCGTGCCGTTCCCGCAGTGCCGCCCGCAACGACCGGGCCGACGCGTCCGGATCCTTGGGCAGCAGGACCAGCTGCGACCGGTCCACGTTGGATGCGTCGATGCCGGCCGACGCCATCACGAAGCCGTGGTGGGTCTGCACGATCCGGGTGGCTCCGCGCCTGGCCACCGGCCGGGCGGTCTCCGCGGTGAGGATCTCCTCCCGCGCTGCCGCCCGTTCCGGCCCATCGGCCGGGACGTCGACCAGTTGCCCCTCGGCCTTTGAGACGATCTTGCTGGTCACCACCAGTACGTCGCCATCACGTAGCCAGGGCGCGGCGGTGGCGATCAACTCGGCCAGGTCGTCCCCGGGAAGCACGTCACCGATGCCGAGAACCGGCAGGATCTCAAGTCTCATACCAACTCCAACGCGGCGCGGACCATCGTGGCTGTCGTCGTCTCATCGGTCATCCAGAGCGGAGCCGCGCCCACGGTCACGCCCGGCACCTCGGTGTCCGCGTCGGTGCTGTCGACGAGCCAGGCGTCCAGCACCCCGCCGGCCGAACGGGACCCGTAGAGCGCGCCCACCCCGGCCGCGTCACACGGCACACCGACCACGGCCAGGCAACGGTCGGCCATACCGCGTACCGGTGCGCCGTTGATGATCGGGGAGACCCCGACCACCGGGGCCCGGTTGGTGACGAGAGCCTCGCGTAGCTGCGCCACGGCCAGGATCGGCGCGATGCTCACCACCGGGTTGCTCGGCGCCAACAGGACCACGTCCGCCTCGGCCAGCGCGTCGAGCACGCCGGGTGCCGGCCGCGCCGCATCCGCACCGACGAAGACGAACCGATGGGTGGGGACCGCGCCCCGGTGACGTACCCACCACTCCTGGAAGTGGATGGCCCGCTGCTGACCGTCCACATCCGTTACGGCATGGGTCTCCAGGCGGTCGTCGGTGGCCGGCAGCAGTCGTACCCCCGGTTGCCACCGGGTGCACAGCGCCTCGGTCACCGCCGACAACGGGTAGCCGGCGTTGAGCATCGTGGTCCGCACCAGGTGGGTCGCGATGTCCCTGTCCCCGAGCCCGAACCAGGTCGGCTCCGCGCCGTACGCCGCCAGTTCGTCCTTGACCGTCCAGGTCTCGCCGACGCGTCCCCAGCCACGTTCCGGATCCGCGCCACCGCCCAGCGTGTACATCACGCTGTCCAGGTCGGGACAGATCTGTAGGCCGTGCAACCGGACATCGTCGCCGACGTTCACGACGGCGGTCACGTCCGCGCCGACCTCCCGGGCGTATGCACGTACGCCGACCAGGAAGCGGGCCCCGCCGATGCCCCCGGCCAATACCACGATCCGCATGTCGAACATCCTCGCCTATGCGACGTGCGTCGGCTTCGGGCGGGTTGACAGACTAGGCTCTCCGACGCCAACGTCCGCCATCGACTCAGGGGGAGTCTTGACCAGCCAACCCGAGCCCACACCGACCGATGCGAACCAGGCCAGTCAGGTAACGAAGCCGCTACGCGAACTCGCCGCGTTGGTCCTCGTCGGCGCGAACGCCGTCATGCTCCTCGTCGGGCTGATCGAAATGATGGTTCCCGACGGGGAGTGGGACTCCTTCCAGGGACGTGCCGGAAGTGCGTTCTCGGACTTCGTCGGGATCCTGGCAATCGGGTTGCCGCTGCTGGCGGTCCTGTTGGCCACGCACGTCCAGCCGGTCGTGTCCAAGGCCAAGCTGGTGACGATGATCGCGCTCGTCGAGTACGCCGTGTCGGCGCTCTTCGGCATCATCGCCATGTTCAGCTGGGTGATCATCAGCCTCAACGAGGGGCAGATCCGAATCGCCTTCTTCGGCCTGCTCTCCCGGATCTGCTTCCTGGCGATTTTCGGGATTGCCGCGTTCGCCGTCTTCAAGCTCTTCAGCACCCTCTACTACGTGTCCAAGCCGAAGGTGCAGCCGGGGATGTACGGCCAGCCGCAGCAGGGCTACCCGGCTGGCTACCCGCAGGGTTACGGCCAGCCCCAGGCGTACGGTCAGCCGACCGCCTACGGCCAGCCGCAGGCGTACGGCCAACCGGGCATGTACGGTCAGCCGGCCGCACCGGCCCAGCCCGGGGCGTACGACTCCCAGGCCGCTGCCTCGGCCACGCAGTACGTTCCCCAGTACCCGGCGCCGGGGCTGGCACCGCAGTCGGCACCACCGGCTCCCCAGTCCGCGCCGCCAGCCCCGCAGTCCGCGCCGCCGGCAGCCGCGCCTCAGATGCCGGAGGCGACCCAGGTGATCCCACCGTCGACCGGTGAGGCCGGTGGTGGCGAGCGCACCCAGTACATCAACCCGTCCGGACAGTAACGACGCGTGCCGGTAACCACCACCGAGGGTCCAGCCCGGACCGTCGGTGGTGGTGACCGCCAACTTCGACCCGGTCGTCGAACCACGGGCCGGGAAGGTGCCCGGCGGCATCTTCCCGGCCCGTTCAGCGGCACTTTTCCCGCTGTGATGTGACCTGCAACGCAAGGAATCGCCGAGGGTACGGCCTAGGCTGCACGGGTGCCTGCACGCGATGACTCCCAGCCGAGTACGGCCAGCATTCGACGAGCGCTTCGTCGCGCTGCCGACGGCCGGGCGGTCGATTCCGACGAAGCCGTGGCGCTGCTGGCCGCCCGTGGCGAACTCCTCGACGAACTGCTGGTGATCGCCGGCGCGATCCGGGACGCCGGCCTACGCGATGCCGGCCGTGCCGGCGTGGTCACCTTCTCCAAGAAGGTCTTCATCCCGCTGACCCGGCTGTGTCGGGACCGGTGCCACTACTGCACCTTCGCCACCGTGCCGCACCGACTGCCCGCCGCCTACCTCGACCGGGACGAGGTGGTGGCCATCGCCGCCGAGGGCGCGGCGCAGGGATGCAAGGAGGCGCTGTTCACCCTGGGGGACCGGCCGGAACAGCGGTGGCCGGCGGCCCGACAGTGGCTCGACGAGCGTGGCTACGACTCCACGGTGGACTACCTGCGGGCCTGCGCGGTGGCGGTGCTGGAGGAGACCGGCCTGCTGCCGCACCTCAACCCGGGCGTGCTCTCCTGGGCCGAGTTGCAGCGGCTCAAGCCGGTCGCGCCCAGCATGGGCATGATGCTGGAGACCACCGCCACCCGGCTGTGGTCGGAGCCCGGTGGGCCGCACTACGGCTCGCCGGACAAGGAACCGGCCGTACGCCTGCGGGTGCTCGAGGATGCCGGCCGGGTAGGCGTGCCGTTCACCACCGGCATCCTCATCGGCATCGGCGAGACCCCCGCCGAGCGGATCGACTCGATCTTCGCGATCCGCCGGACGCACCGGGAGTACGGCCACATCCAGGAAGTGATCGTGCAGAACTTCCGGGCCAAGCCGGATACGGCGATGCGCGGACTGCCCGATGCGGAGCTGCACGATCTCGCCGCCACGGTGGCGGTGGCCCGGATCCTGCTCGGCCCCGGGGTCCGGCTCCAGGCACCGCCGAACCTGATCGACGACGAGCACCACCTGCTGCTGCGGGCCGGTATCGACGACTGGGGTGGGGTGTCCCCACTCACGCCCGACCACGTCAACCCGGAGCGGCCCTGGCCGGCCATCGACGAACTGGCCCGCCGTTCGGCTGCCGCCGGGTTCACCCTTCGTGAGCGGTTGACCATCTATCCCGGGTACGTCCTGCGGGGCGATCCCTGGCTCGATCCCCGGCTGACCCCGCACGTGTCCGCGCTGGCCGACCCGTCGACCGGGCTGGCCGTCGAGGCCGCCCGTCCGGTGGGCCGCCCCTGGCAGGAGCCGGACGACGCGTACGTCCCGGGTGGCCGTACCGACCTGCACGCCAGCATCGACACGACGGGGCGTACCGCCGACCGGCGTGGGGACTTCGACAGCGTCTACGGCGACTGGGCCGAGCTCGCCACCAAGATCCCCGTGATCAGGGACCAACTCCCGCGCGTCGTCGGGGTGTCGGCAACGGCCGCTCCCGATCACGCGGATCATGGCCGGGCAGCCGGTCAGGTCGACCCCGCCGTGCGCGTCGGTGCCCTGGATCATGACGTACGCGCCGGCCTGCGGCTGGCCGCCGACGATCCGGCGGCGCTGCTCGACCCGAAGCACGAAGCAGCAGCGCTGGCGCTCTTCGCCGCCGACGGTGTGGCGCTCGACCGGCTGTGCCGGATCGCCGACGACGTCCGTCGGGACGTGGTCGGCGACGACGTCACCTACGTGGTGAACCGCAACATCAACTTCACGAACGTCTGCTACGTCGGATGCCGGTTCTGCGCCTTCGCCCAGCGTGAGCGCGACGCTGACGCGTTCCGGCTCTCCGCCGAGCAGGTCGCCGACCGGGCCGAGGAGGCCTGGCGGGCAGGTGCCACCGAGGTCTGCATGCAGGGCGGCATCGACCCCAAGCTGCCGGTGACCGCGTACGCCGATCTCGTACGGGCGATCAAGGACCGGGTACCGGGGATGCACGTGCACGCGTTCTCACCGATGGAGATCGTCACCGCGGCGGCCAAGACCGGGATTTCGGTACGGGAGTGGCTGACCCTGATGCGCGACGCTGGCCTGGACACGATCCCGGGCACCGCCGCCGAGATCCTCGACGACGACGTGCGCTGGGTGCTCACCAAGGGCAAACTGCCGGCCGCCACCTGGGTCGAGGTGGTGACCACGGCGCACGAGCTGGGTGTCCGGTCCAGCTCCACCATGATGTACGGACATGTCGACCATCCGGGACAGTGGCTCGGGCATTTCCGGGTGCTGGCCGACGTCCAGGACCGTACCGGCGGGTTCACCGAGTTCGTCGCGCTGCCCTTCGTACATACCAACGCGCCGATCTACCTTGCCGGTATCGCCCGTCCGGGGCCGACCTGGCGGGAGAACCGGGTCGTGCACGCCATGGCCCGGCTGCTGCTGCACGGGCGCATCGCCAACATCCAGTGCTCCTGGGTCAAACTCGGTGACGAGGGCACGGTCGAGATGCTGCGCGGCGGGTGCAACGACCTGGGCGGCACCCTGATGGAGGAGACGATCTCCCGGATGGCCGGTTCCGGCAACGGTTCGGCACGTACCCCGGAGCAGTTGGAGCGGATCGCGGCAGCTGCTGGACGGCCTGCGCGCCGCCGGACCACGGCGTACGGACACACCGGCTGACCGTACGGCCACGGTGTTCGGCGGACCGGGTCGAACCCGGCCGTGACCGTGGTCGGGACCGGTGAGGATGCGGGGCTGGACCAGCGAGGATGCGGTGCCGGACCGGCATGCCGAAAGCGGCGTGTCGGGTGTCCGCCACGCCGCATTCTGTGGCAACTCGCCGGGGTGGGCGTTACCCCTGCCGGGTCTGAATCGATAGGGCAGGTTGCGAGGCTGGACGGCTCTTCCGAGTCGTTCCGGGCGCGCCGCGAGGGTGACCCCATGTACCACGGTTCGGCTTGACGACGCACGCATTACACGCGTGTAATTTCGATGGGGTCGTTCGAACGGAGCGCATCAAATTGCCACCGGACGGACAAAAACACGCCTTCCGCGTGGGGGGTTGCAGCGACGCTTTGGCGTCGATGCGCGATAAGGAGGCATCTGATGGACGGCCGACTCGAGGTGGCCGACCTGCTCGGGAATGCGCCGGAATGGCAGGAGCGGGCCCTGTGCTCGCAGACTGATCCGGAGGCGTTCTTCCCGGAGAAGGGCGGTTCGACCCGCGAGGCGAAGCGGATCTGCTCTCGCTGTGAGGTCAAGGCCGAGTGCCTGGAATATGCCCTTGGACACGACGAACGGTTCGGCATCTGGGGTGGGCTGTCCGAACGCGAGCGGCGCAAGCTCAAGCGGCGGGCCGCCTGAGTTCACAACGGACCGGAGCGTAGGGCGGGGCAGCAGCGGGGGTTGCTGGTCGCCTGAGCGTTCCGGCCCAGGTTCGCCTGCCAGGCCCGGGTCTGCCCGCAGCGGCTCCCGGGCCCAGGCGCGCCCGTCGGCCAGGGCCAGGGTTCACCGGCTCGGACCAGGGTTCGCCGGCTCGGGTCAACTCGTCGGCTCCCGAGCCAGGGTCGCCGGCTCAGGCCAGTTCGTCGGGATCGATTCCGAGCAGATTGGCCACCTGCTCGATGAGGACGTCGTGGACCAGATCGGCCAGATCGTCGCGGTCCATCGCCCGGAACTCCAGCGGCCGGCGGTAGAGCACGATTCGTGGGGGCGAATCGTGGCGACCCGGTCGGCCGGGCAGTAGCCGGGCCAGTGGGACCTCGCCGTCTTCCAGCACGTCCGAGTCGTAGACGTTGAGGTCCGGCGGTACGTCCTCGACGGCGAACTCGACTCCGGTCAGCTCCCTGGCGAATCGCCGTTCCAGGGTCTCGACGGTGTCCAGCACCAGGTCGTCGAAGATCTCCGCCTTCGTACGGGCCAATGGCACGGTTGCGGGTACGAGTCGGCCGCGTAGGCCACGCCCGTGGCGGTCCCGGTGGTTACGGCGTCCGGGGCCTGGCCGGCGATTCTCCGGACTGGTCATGAGCACCAGGGTAGCCTCCTGCCAGGGAGGTGTCGGCCCACGGATTCGCTCGTGTCGAGCGGGGTCGGCCGAATTGTGATCTCTGTCGTCGGCGTGTCGGATCCGCAAGCGGCGTGTTGAAGCCGGTAAGGGAGATACCGTGCCGCCGTGAGGTCAACCCGGCGTTGCTCCCGCAACGGCTGCCCCCGACAAGCCGTCGCTACGTTGACCTATGTCTACAACGAGTCGACAGCCGTGGTCGGGCCCCTGGCGGCCTTCGCTGAGCCGCACACCTACGACCTGTGCGAGCCGCACGCCCGCAATCTCACCGCCCCCCGGGGGTGGGAGGTGGTCCGGCACGAGGGTGAGTTCCAGCCACCGCCGCCGAGCACCGACGACCTGGTGGCTCTCGCTGAGGCGGTACGTGAGGCGGCCCGCCCGGTGCAACGCCACGAGGAGGCTGCCCCCGATTCGCACTCCGGGCAGCAGACCGGGCGTAGGGGGCATCTGCGGGTGATACCACCCTCGCGCTGATCGGGCTTGGACCAGCTGCGAGAAAGGGCCCGTTCCCGGGCGAAAGTGACAACAAGGGCCCTTCCTTGCTGTTGACCGGATCCGCGATAGTTCGAGTGGACGTTCGACGCCGTCGATCCCCGGGAGTCCACAGTGCACGAAGAACCAGGCCTTGCTGACCAGTTGGCCGCGCTGGCGGAAGATGACGGCCGCCCGATCCGGCGTTGGCTCACCCGACAGCTGTGTCAGGCCGGTGGGCCCCTGACCGAAGCCGACTTCGGGCTGCTGGACCGGATAGCGGTCTGGAACGCCGAGGAGAACGACCAAGATCTGCACGGACTGATCCTGGCCACGCTCGACCGGGCGTTGACGGCGGCGGCGCGCGTCCCGGATGCCGCCCCCCGTTTGGTGCTCTATCTGAAGTGCCTTTGTGACCAGGCGTGGGAGCGGGCCTGGGACGTTGCCCCAATCCTGGACACCATGCGCTTCGCGGTCCGTACCTGGACCGGCATCGTCGCCACCGGGACGGCCGTCGATGCGGAACTGACCATGCTGACCGTGCGGATGCTCGATCTGCTCGACAGCGAGATGGCCACCTTCAATGCTGGGTCCTGCAGCACTCTGGCCACCTGGGCCAGGAGCGCCGCTGAGACGGCGACTCGGGCCGAGGAGGTGGTAGCTGCCGCAGACCGGCTCAAACCGTCGCCGATCGCCGAGGCGGTGGCGGCCGGGGCACACAGAGACTACGTCCACTACGCCGCGCAGGCGCGCGCCGCGCAGGCCGTACACGATCACTTTGCCGTCGGCGGTAGCGACCTGGCCGGGGCGGTCGAGGCGCTACGGACGGCCGAGGAGTTCTTCCCGGACGGCATCCCACGCAGCGAGCTGCGCGCCCACCGCTACAGCGTGGAGGCGCTGATCGAGGTGGCCGACCAGCCGTGGCTCCTGCTGGAGCAGGCTAGGTTCGTCTACCTCTATCCGTTTGGGCTGTACGAGGACCTGCGGCCGGTGCTACCCGGTTCTGGCTCGGAGAGTTCCGGCTCGGAGGGGGCCGGCCCGGACGAGGATTCGGCCGCGTTCGCCGTACGGATGGTCGAGGTGGCTCGTCAGACGGCGGACCGGTGGCGGATCGCCGGCTGGGACATCGCCACCCACCCGGATGCCCTGGTGGCGGCGGAACTCCCGATCGATGACATGTGGAAGGGCTCCGACCCGCTCGGTCGGCAGTACCGGGGGATGGCGGTGACCCTGCCGGACGTCGAGCTGGTCGACCCCGATCAGCCTGACCAGGATCCGATCACCTTCAGCGTCCAGCTGCGCCTGTCGGAACTCGGTAACCACTACCTCCGGCTGGAGTGCGAGCTGTCCGAGGCGATACCGCAGCAGGTGTATGCGGCCATGACGCGGGTCGCGCCGGAGTTCGGCGACCTGGTCCAGCTCGGCGCGCCGCTGCGACCGGTCGACGGCGACGCAGAACCGGGGAAGGTCTGGTCCCGTCTCGCCGACCTCGCCACCGAGGTGACCGGTGACGTGTCGGCCGAGCTGGCCCGGCACAGCGGTCGGCAGGTCCGGCACAGCAGCCGGCCGGGCATGTACCACGTTCTGGTCTTGGTGGATCGGGCCGCGCTGGTGGCCCCCGACGGCAGCCGTACGCCGGTTGAGGCATTGGAAATGACGACGGCGGTTGGGGCGCAACCGATGTGCCATCCGGTCCGGCACGGGCTCAGTGCGCTGGCCGAGTGGCTCCGCTATCCGGTCGAGGTCCCGACGCTGCCCGCCGTGGACGTGCCCGGCTTCGTTGGCGACCTGATGGTGCGTACCTGCAACAGCACGCTGATGGTGGTCCCGGCCAGTCCGGAATACACGGTCAACGCCGCGCAGGAAGCGGCCGAGTTCGTGGCCGCGTTGGAGGGCATGTTCGCCGGCTGGCAGGACCAGATTGCCGAGTACTACGAACACCTCCAAGCCGATCTGGCGATGATGATCGTACGGCTGGAGCAGCGCGGGACGATGCCCGATCCGGCGAATCCGCAGTCGGCCGAGTACGAGCGTGTCACCCAGGAACTGATCGAGATGCAGGGTGCCCTCGAGGCGCGCCACCTCCGGCTGCACCGGTTCGTCATGGCGAGCCGGCTCAGCCTGATGTTCGTTACCTCGCCGTCGCTGATGACCTCGCCATTCGCGCGGCTGATCATCGACCGGCTACTCGCGGCGGCGAAGTTCGACACCCTGCGGAGCGAGTTCGAGGGCATGATCGACAAGGTGCTCGGGGACCGCATCGGTGATCTGGTGGATGCCTCCGTACGCCGGCAGCAGGAACGCAACGACGCGCTGACCCGGATGGTCCGTGAGGAGCAGGCCCGGCTGGCACAGATCGAGCGGGAGCGGGTGGCGCAGGAGGAGCGGGAACGGGCGCTGCGGGAGAAGGACGAGGCGGCCCGGCAGGAGCGGCGGGATCGAACCAACCAGCACCGCATCAACGTGTTGTCGGGTGCCATCGCCGCAGTGGGTTTCTCTGGTGTGATGCAGATCGTTCAGGCTGGATTTGATCTGCGGAAACTTGCCGCGATTGTCCTGGTCGTGGTGGTGGTCTTGGCGGCCCTTATCGTGGCCTGGATCCTGCACCGACAGCATCCAGGCAGTATCGAACGGGTGCGCGAGCGACAACGGCGACGTCGAGCCCCGATACACGGCTCGGTGATGGAGGGGAATGTCAAGTGAGGATAGTCGATGCCGCTGCTGGGCGGACCCTGAGCCGGATCTACACCGAGGTGCTGGAGCCGGCGTTCCCGCCGGACGAACTGGTCTCGTTGGAGGATCTGCGCCGGGACGTGGCCAGTGGGACGACTCAGGCCTCGGCCGTGCTGGCCGACGACGGCCGAATTCTCGGTGCCGCCGTCGGCGACTGGTCGCAGTCGTCCCGGACGATGCTGTTGAGCTACCTGGCGGTCACGTCCGACGGTCGTGGGACCGGGATTGGCACCCGATTGCTGGCCACCCTTGTCGAGCAGTGGCGGGAGCGTTACCAGCCCTGCCTGATTCTGGCCGAGGTGGAACACCCGGGCTACCATGCCGGCAACCACGCGCACGGCGACCCGGTGGCGCGGCTGCGGTTCTACGGGCGGCACGGTGCCCGAGTGCTCGATCTGCCCTACTTCCAACCAGCACTCGGTCCGGGCTTGTCGAGGGTGTCCGGCATGCTGCTGCTGGCGCTCTGGGTCGATCCGGAGTTGGCCGGCACCGGCGGCGCGGACACCGTGGACGCGTCGCGGCTGCGGACGTTCCTCACCGAATACCTTCAGGAGTCCGAGGGGCGGGTCGCCACGGACAGCCAGACCGCCGCCCTCTGGCGGGCGTTGGACCTCCCTGGGGGCGTGCCGACCTGGCCGGTCACCGAGTACGCCAAGGTCGAGGTGTCCCAGCCCACCGGTTGGCCACGACCGGACAATCGTGCCCCGGGGTCGGACTAGGCTGCGGGAGTGGACCAGGTTCCGTTCTGGGTCGCGGGCCGGGCGGCCAGCGCCGACGATGTGGTGACCATCCGGAATCCGTACGACGGACGGGTGGTCGGCCGTACCACGAACGCCGGTCCGGAGCAGGTGGAGCAGGCGGTGGCCGCCGCAGTCGCGGTCACCGACGAGGCTGCGGCACTGCCGGCGCATGTCCGTGCGGCAGCACTGGACCACGTGTCCCGTCGGCTGGCCGAGCGGGCGGAGGAGATCGCCCGGCTGATCACGGCCGAGAACGGCAAGCCGATCAAGTGGGCGCGGGTCGAGGTCACCCGGGCGGTGTCCACGTTCCGCTGGGCGGCCGAGGAGGCCCGCCGCTTCTCCGGTGAGCTGCAACGCCTGGACACCGATCCGGCGGGTGCCGGTCGGCTGGCCCTGGTGCGCCGGGTGCCGCGCGGTCCCGTACTCGGCATCGCGCCGTTCAACTTCCCACTCAACCTGGTCGCCCACAAGGTTGCCCCGGCGCTTGCGGTGGGCGCTCCGATCGTGGTGAAACCGGCACCGGCCACCCCGCTGACCGCGTTGCTGCTGGGGGAGATCCTGGCCGAGACCGACCTGCCGCCCGGCATGTTCTCCGTACTGCCGCTGTCCAACGAGCGGACCGCCGAACTGGTCCCGGACCCCCGCCTGCCGGTGGTGTCGTTCACCGGTTCCGGCCCGGTCGGCGCGGCCATCCGCCGGTCGGTGCCGGACAAACACGTCACGCTCGAACTCGGTGGCAACGCCGCCGTGTTGATCTGCGAGGACTGGGCCGCGGACGCGGACCTCACCTGGGCCGCGCAGCGGATCGCCACCTTCGCCAACTACCAGGCCGGGCAGAGCTGCATCGCCGTACAGCGGGTCTTCGTGCACGAATGGCTCTACGACGGCTTCCTTCCCCGGCTGGTCGCCGCCGTCGAGGCGCTGCCGGTCGGTGACCCGTCCGACGACGCGACCGAGGTCGGACCGCTGATCAGCGAGGATGCCGCCCGACGGGTGGAGGAGTGGGTGGACGAGGCAGCGACCGCCGGTGCCCACATCCTGGTGGGTGGTCGGCGGGACGGCGCGTCCTACCCACCCACGGTCCTCACCGACGTGCCACCCGACGCCCGAGTGGCCAGCGACGAGGTGTTCGGTCCGGTGCTGGTCGTCGAGCAGGTCACCGACGATGCGGCGGGCCTCGCCGCGATCAACGACTCGGCGTACGGGCTACAGGCCGGAGTGTTCACGCACAGTGTCCAGACGGCGTTCACCGCGCACCGGGTACTACAGGTCGGCGGCGTGATCGTGGGAGACGTGCCGTCGTTCCGCGCCGAGCAGATGCCGTACGGCGGGGTGAAGGGCAGCGGGGTCGGCCGGGAGGGACTGCGCAGCGCGATGGACGACTACACCGAGCCCCGCGTCATGGTCCTCACCAACATCGAACTGTAGGGAAGGTTTCCCTTGGCGGACGACGAACCGGTCAGGAGACGCCCCAGGTGATCGAGGAGAGCATCCAGCCGCCCGTCGGGGTGACTGTCGACCCCGGTTCCCACCGACTGATCTCCGCCCCGCGCACCATCGCCGAGGCGGAGGCCGTACAGGATCGGTTGCGTCCGCTGGTCGACCTGGTCGGGCCGGGACCGGCGGAGCCCCGTACGGTCGCCGGCCTGGACGTGGCGTACGCCGAGGACGGTGTCCGGCTGGCGGCGGCCGTGGTCGTCCTGGACACGCGGACGCTGACCGTGGTCGACTCGGCGGTTGCCGTCGGCCGGGTCGCGTTCGACTACGTGCCGGGCCTGTTCGCCTTCCGTGAGCTGCCCACGTTGCTGGACGCACTCGACCGGATCACGACCATCCCCGACGTGCTGGTCTGCGACGGGCACGGGATCGCCCATCCGCGTCGGTTCGGGCTGGCCTGTCATCTGGGGGTGCTGACCGGTCGACCGGCGATCGGGGTGGGTAAGACACCGCTGGTCGGCAGTTGGGAGCCGCCGGCCCGGCAGCGGGGCGCCTGGACCCCGCTGATTGACGGTACGGAGACCGTCGGGCGGGTGGTGCGCACCCGGGATGGCGTGAAGCCGGTCTTCGTCTCCGTCGGGCACGGGATGGCGCTCGACAATGCCTGTTCCCTGGTGCTCACCCTGAGCCCGCAGTATCGGCTGCCCGAGACGACCCGCCAGGCCGACCGGCTGTGTCGGGCGGCCCTGGTGGCCGGGGTCGTCACGGACCGGGGCTGAGTCGCGGACCGTGCTCAGCCGCGGGACCGGGGGTGACGTGCGGTCGTCCGTATCCGCCTGATCGATGGTGCAGGCGTTCTGCGCGCACAGAGTAGCCTGTCCGCCGGACCATATCCGGACGACGATGAGGTGATCATGCGGGTACGGCGCGGTGTGGCACGACTCGCCGTGGTCTTCGCGTTGCTGACCGGCCTGTTGGCCGTCGGCGCAGCCCCGGCAGCGGCGGACGACGACAAGGTGAAGGTCAAGATCCCGGGTAGTTTCGTCGCCGGTACCCCGGCGGCGGTGACCGTGACCGCGAGTCGTCGGGACGGCGGCTGCGTCCAGGTCCGGTTCCGGTTGGCGATCATGCTGCCCGGCCTCTCCGCCGACCAGGTGCGGGTGGAGGTGCCGGCCGACGGACAGTGGATTCCGGTGGGGATGTCCGGCGGTGGCGATGGCGCGCTCGTCAGCGAGCCGGCCGCCCCCAGCCGGCCCGAACTCTGCAAGCGTAAGAGCGTTTCCCTCCGGTTCCGGGTGACGTTCCTGCCCGGAGCGCCGTCCGGTGAGGCCACGGTGATCGGTGAGGCCGCCGACGACGGCGGGGACACGCTCGACCGGGACGACGACAACGCCCGGGTGATCTCGCGTGCGGTCCGTACGCCGACGCCAACTCCCACCGAGTCGCCCAGCCCGACCCCGGAGGAGACGCAGGAGGCGGTAGCGCCGACCGGGTCACCTGCGGCGGCTGCACCCAAGCAGGACGACGACGGCGGTCTCGGCGTGGGCACGATCGCGATGCTCTTCGGCGTCGTCATGGTCGGGATCGGGATAGCCCTGTTGACGGTGCTGTTGCGGCGCGGCAGAGGCGATCGGGAGGAGCGGGACCTGGCCCCGGCCGGACCTTCGCCAGGGGGCTACCCGGGTAGGCCCCGCCAGCCGGGCACGGTCTATCCGTCGCAGTCGGGCACGGTCTACCCGTCGCAGCCCGGCGCCGGGCATCCGCCGCAGCCGGGCCCTGGCTTCCCGCCGCCACCGGCGGCGTCCGGTGGCGGCGACGCGACCGCCATCATGCCGAGACTGCCACGCTGATCTTCGGCGGGCACCCGCCTTGGCCGGGGCGAGGGTCGGTGGCTCCGATACGCTCAGGCCGTTGACTACGGTACGGCTGAGGAGCGAGACTGGTGTCCGACTTGTCCCTGATCGTCAAGGCGTACGACATTCGCGGGACTGTCCCAGGTCAGTGGGACGAGCGCAGCGCCGAGGCGCTGGGTGCCGCGTTTGCGCAGCTGCTGACGGCCTCGCCGGACGGCCGGGACACGATCGTGATCGCCCACGACATGCGGGACTCGTCGCCCGGTCTCGCCGCCGCGTTCGCCGCCGGGGCCCGGGCCGAGGGCGTGGCCGTCATCGAGGCCGGACTCGGTTCCACGGACATGCTCTACTACGCGTCCGGTGCGCTCGACCTGCCCGGTGCGATGTTCACCGCCAGCCACAACCCGGCGCAGTACAACGGCATCAAGCTGTGCCGGGCCGGAGCCCGGCCCATCGGACAGGACAGCGGCCTGGCGGAACTGCGCGACATCGCCCAGGCCCTGCTGGACAAGGCCGAGTCGGGCGCCCCGGGCGGGTCGGGTTCGCCGGCCGGCGTTGCGCCGGGGCAGTCGGCCGAGCGTCGGGAACTGCTCCCCGACTACGCCGCCCACCTGCGTACCCTGGTCGACCTGTCGAAGATCCGCCCGCTGAAGGTGGTCGTCGACGCCGGCAACGGGATGGGGGGCTTCACCGTGCCGGCGGTGCTGGGCGACGCCGTCCTGCCGGCCCTGCCGCTGACCATCGTGCCGCTCTACTTCGAACTGGACGGATCCTTCCCCAACCACGAGGCCAACCCGCTGGACCCGGCCAACCTGGTCGACCTCCAGGCGGCGGTCAAGGAACACGGTGCCGACCTCGGGCTCGCCTTCGACGGCGACGCGGACCGCTGCTTCGTGGTGGACGAGCGGGGGGAACCGGTCTCCCCGTCGGCGATCACCGCCCTGGTCGCCGTACGGGAACTGGCCAAGCACCCGGGCTCCACCATCATCCACAACCTGATCACCTCCAGCGCAGTGCCGGAGATCGTCCAGGAGAACGGTGGCCAGCCGGTCCGGAGCCGGGTCGGCCACTCGTTCATCAAGGCCGAGATGGCCCGGACCAACGCGATCTTCGGTGGTGAGCACTCCGCGCACTACTACTTCCGGGACTTCTGGTTCGCCGACACCGGCATGCTGGCCGCGATGCACGTACTCGCCGCCCTCGGTCGGCAGGACCGACCGCTGTCCGAGTTGGCCCGGGAGTTCGAGCGGTACGTCGCCTCCGGCGAGATCAACTCCACGGTCGAGGACCAGGCGGCGAAGGTGGCCGAGGTCAGGCAGGCGTACCCGGACGCGCAGACCGACGAACTCGACGGACTGACCCTGCGCTTCGACGACGGGGCCTGGATCAACCTCCGCGCCTCCAACACGGAGCCGTTGCTGCGGCTCAACGTCGAGGCACCCACCGAGCGGCGGATGGTGGCGCTGCGCGACGAGGTGCTCGGCATGGTTCGCCGATAAGATCCCCTGCGCCGGTGACCACCGCCGATCCGGCCAGTATTCCGTCCGCCCACGTGGAAGGAGCGCCAACCGTGGCCCTGGATCCGCAGTTGCTCGAAATTCTCGCCTGCCCGGACACGCACCACGCACCGCTCGACTACGACGCAGCGGCGCAGACCCTGACCTGCACCGAATGCGGGCGGATCTTCGAGGTCCGCGACGACGTACCGGTACTGCTCCTGGACGAGGCGCGCGTTGGCCCCGCGCAGGAGGCACAGTGATGGAGGGGACGGCAGGCATCCGTGGGCGGCGTACCGCCGACGAGGCGCTGCTCGACGACCCGGCTGCACTGAGCGAGAGCGACCCGGGCGGCATGCTGCGCTTCACCGCCTCGGCCGGAGCGCAGGTACGTGAGTCCGCGGCCCTGACCGCGGAAGCCAACCTGTCCGTGCTGGCCGACGAGGGACGCCCCCGGGCGGTCGTGATCGCCGGCATCGGTACCGCTGCCCGTACCGGTGACGTACTGGCCACCGTCGCCGGGCCGCGCTGCCCGGTGCCGGTCATCCCGCACCGGAGCGCCGGGGTACCCGGCTGGGTGGGCGCGGCGGACGTGGTGATCGCCATCAGCGCCTCGGGGCGGGGTCCGGAGGCGCTCGGTGCGGCCGAGGCCGCTGCCCGGCGGGGTGCCCGACTGGTCGCCATCGGCGCACCCGACTCGAAGCTCCAGTCGGTCGCCGAAGGCGTACGCGCGCCGTTCATCCCGGTGCCCCGACGGGCGCCCGCCCGGGCCAGCCTCTGGGCGCTGACGGTTCCCGTGCTGCTGGCCGCCCGTGCCCTCGGACTGGTCAAGGTCAACGAGGCGGACCTGGCGGAGACGGCGGCCCGGCTCGACGCGGACGCCGACCGCTGCCGGCCCACCGCCGAGTCGTTCGTCAACCCGGCCAAGTCGCTGGCCCTCGGTCTGGCCGGCTCGATTCCGATCGTCTGGGGATCGTCGCCGCTGGCCACCGTCGCCGCCCGCCGGTTCGGTGACACCCTGTCGGCCAACGCCCGCTACCCGGTGGTCGGCGGTGCGCTCGGCGAGGCGGGCCGTGGCCGGGTGGGGCTGCTCGACGGTGTCTTCGGTGGGCTGGCCGAGTCGAGCCGGGACATCTTCGCCGACCCGGACGACGAGTTGGTGGAGGCCACCCGGCTGCGCGTGGTGCTGTTGCGCGACGGTGGCCTCAACGCCGACGAGGACACCGACGAACCGCTGGCGGTCGAGGAGCGGCGGGCCGATGCGGTGCAGACCCTCGCCGAGCGGCGTGGGGTGCGTTGCGACGTGGTCACCGCCGAGGGCGGATCAGCCCTGGAGCGGCTGGCTTCGCTGATCGCCGTACCCGACTTCGCTTCGATCTACCTCGCCCTGGCCCACGGGCTCGACCCGATGGCCGTACCCGCTGTAACCGAGATGAAGGAGTTGTCGAATCCGTGAGCGAGCGTAGCGAGCGCATCGCCGACCTGGCGGCGGTGCTGCCCGACGGCGTGCGGCGGGCAGGAGCGCTGACATGAGCGCCGGTGGAGGCACCAAGGCGATCATCGCCGCGCTGATGGCCAACCTGGGCATCGCCGTCACGAAGTTCATCGCGTTCGCGCTGACCGCCTCGTCGTCGATGTTGGCGGAGGCGATCCACTCGGTTGCCGACTCGGGCAACCAGGCACTGCTGCTGGTCGGTGGCCGTCGGGCCCGCCGGGCGGCCACCCCGCAGCACCCCTTCGGGTACGGGCGGGAACGCTACATCTACGCGTTCATCGTCTCCATCGTGCTGTTCAGCGTCGGTGGCCTGTTCGCCCTCTACGAGGCGTACCACAAGTACCACGAGCAGCAGGAACTCGGACCGCACGGGATCGAGAGCTGGCACTGGGTCCCGGTCACCGTGCTGGTACTCGCGATCATCATGGAGTCGTTCTCCTTCCATACCGCGATCAAGGAGTCGAACGCGATCCGGGGCAAGGCCACCTGGAAGCAGTTCATCCGTCGGGCCAAGGCTCCGGAACTGCCGGTGGTGCTGCTGGAGGACCTCGGCGCGCTGGTCGGTCTGGTCCTCGCCCTGCTCGGTGTCACGATGACCCTGATCACCGGTAACGGGTACTGGGACGCGGCCGGTACCGCAGCGATCGGTCTGCTGCTGGTCGTCATCGCGGTGATCCTGGCGATCGAGACGAAGAGCCTGCTGCTCGGCGAGGGTGCCGGACCGGAGGAGGTGCAGAAGATCGAGCAGGCGATCACCGACGGCCCGGAGGTCAGCCGGATCATCCACATGAAGACGCTGCACCTGGGACCGGAGGAACTGCTGGTGGCCGTCAAGGTCGCGGTGGAACCGTACGAACGGGCCGAGGACCTGGCCCGGGACATCAACGCGATCGAGGCGCGGATCCGTACGGCGGTGCCGATCGCCCGGTCGATCTACCTGGAGCCGGACATCTACCGCGCACCCGCGATCGTGCCGACCGGAGGTTGACCGTGGAACCGATGAGCAGCCGGATCCGTGACTACGCGTGGGGTTCCCGGTCGGTCCTCGCCGAGTTGCAGGGCCGGCCGGTGCCCAGCGACGGGCCGGAGGCGGAACTCTGGCTGGGGGCCCACCCCGGTTCGCCCTCCAGCGTGGAGCACAACGGTCAGCCGGTGAGTCTCATCGACCTCCTCGCCGCCGAGCCACGCCGCTGGCTCGGCGACGAGGTGGTGGCCCGGTTCGGTGCCCGACTGCCCTTCCTGCTGAAGGTGCTGGCCGCGGAGCGCCCGCTGTCCCTACAGGTGCATCCGAACTCGGAACAGGCCCGGGCCGGGTACGCCGCCGAGCAGGCCCGAGCCGCGTCGACCGAACCGGCCGAACAGGCCGAACAGGCGGACCCGGCGGGCCGGGTGCTGCCACCCCGCAACTACGTCGACCCCTACCACAAGCCCGAGATGCTGGTTGCCCTGTCGCCGTTCGAGGCGTTGTGCGGATTCCGCGATCCGAAGGTCTCCGCGGATGTCTTCGAGGCGTTCCGGGTGCCGACCCTCGACCCGGTCGTGGCGGCACTGCGTACCGGGCCGGAGGGGCTGCGGGAGGCCGTACAGCTGTTGTTGACCTGGCCGGAGGCGGACCGGGCAGCGCTGGTGGATGCGGTGGTGACCGCGGACGTCGCCAGCGACTTCGCGCCGCAGGCGGCGCTGGCCCGGCAGTTGGCCGGCCAGTATCCCGCCGATCCGGGTGTGTTGGTCGCGCTGCTGCTCAACCATGTCAGCCTCGCCCCCGGTGAGGCGATCTGGATGCCGGCCGGAAACCTGCACGCCTATCTCCGGGGTGCCGGTGTGGAACTCATGGCGACCAGCGACAACGTGCTGCGGGGCGGGCTGACCCCCAAGCACGTCGACGTACCGGAGTTGCTGCGGGTGCTGTGTTTCGAGGTGCTGGACGATCCGGTGGTCGCCTCCGTTCCGGTGACGCCGGGCGTGGTCACCTGGCCGATAGAGATCGACGACTTCGCGCTGCACTCCGTACGGCTCGACGAGGTTACGTCGCAGGTACGGCTGACCCCGACCGGTCCACGGGTGGTGCTGTGCGTGGCCGGGCGGATCGAGGTCGGTGACGCGGCTGGCACCATCGCGATCAGCCAGGGGCAGGCCGCGTTCGGTGCGGCTGACGGCGGTCCGCTGACGCTCTCCGGTGCCGGCGAGGCGTACGTGGCGTCGGTCGGGCTGAGCTGACCCGTCGTTCGACGCGCCGGAAGTCGACGTGTTCGGAAGTTCGACGTGTTCGGAAGTTCGACGTGTCCGGAAGTCGACGCGCCCGGGGGAGTCGGCTGAATGGTGCAGGTCGGATATTCCGGAATCGCTTGACACTGTGGTGACCCAGTGTGAATCTGTAGGTACATAGCGTTACTTCGACAGGGGTTGGGTCAGCCTCTTGGTGGAAGTGTCGAAGTGGCGCATGGGGAACCAAACCGGGGGGATGCGCGGGGCGGGCGGATAGTGGACGGAAAGTCCGTTCATGACCGGCCGCCCCGCGCGCTACGCGTCGGCCGGACTCGGCCGAAGAGCCGGGCTCGGGGCGCGCGTAAGGTGGAGGGTCGCGCAGCAGACCCGTACGACAGGAGCTTCTATGACCAGCACCCTTCCGGCGCCCTCAGGTGGAGCGTCGACCAAGGCCCGGCCCACCACGCTTGCCGAGGGCGACTACAAGGTGGCGGATCTGTCGCTCGCCGCGTTCGGGCGCAAGGAGATCCAGCTGGCCGAGCACGAGATGCCCGGCCTGATGGCGATCCGGCGGGAGTTCGCAGCGGCTCAGCCGCTCAAGGGCGCGCGGATCACCGGCTCGCTGCACATGACGATCCAGACCGCCGTCCTGATCGAGACGTTGGTGGCGTTGGGTGCGCAGGTCCGGTGGGCGTCCTGCAACATCTTCTCCACCCAGGACCACGCGGCGGCGGCGATCGTCGTCGGCCCGGAGGGCACTGTGGAGGCGCCGGCCGGCGTCCCGGTGTACGCGTGGAAGGGTGAGTCCCTCCAGGAGTACTGGTGGTGCACCGAGCAGGTGCTGCTGTGGCCGGACGGCCAGGGTCCGAACATGATCCTGGACGACGGTGGCGACGCGACGCTGCTGGTGCACCGGGGTGCGCAGTTCGAGGGCGCGGGTGCGGTGCCGCCGGTGGAGAGCGCGGACTCCGAGGAGTACGCCGTGATCCTGGAGTTGCTGCACCGGTCGCTCGCGGAGGACGACCGGCGCTGGACCCGGATCGCCGCCGGCATCAAGGGCGTGACGGAGGAGACCACGACCGGTGTGCACCGGCTGTACGAGATGCAGCAGTCCGGCACGCTGCTGTTCCCGGCGATCAACGTCAACGACTCGGTGACCAAGAGCAAGTTCGACAACAAGTACGGCTGCCGGCACTCGCTCATCGACGGCATCAACCGCGCCACCGACGTACTGATCGGTGGCAAGGTGGCTGTCGTGCTCGGCTACGGCGACGTGGGCAAGGGCTGCGCCGAGTCGCTGCGTGGTCAGGGTGCCCGGGTGATCGTGACCGAGGTCGACCCGATCTGCGCGTTGCAGGCGGCGATGGACGGCTACCAGGTCTCGACGCTGGACGACGTCGTGGAGATCGCCGACATCTTCGTCACCGCGACCGGCTGCTTCGACGTGATCACCAACGAGCACATGGCCCGGATGAAGCACCAGGCGATCGTGGGCAACATCGGCCACTTCGACAACGAGATCGACATGGCCGGGCTGTCGAAGCGCTCCGACGTGAAGCGGATCAACATCAAGCCGCAGGTGGACCTCTGGCAGTTCGACGACGGGCACGCGATCATCGTGCTGTCCGAGGGACGTCTGCTGAACCTCGGCAACGCGACCGGGCACCCGTCCTTCGTGATGTCGAACTCGTTCGCAAACCAGACGATCGCCCAGATCGAGCTGTTCACGAAGACCGAGGAGTACCCGGTCGGCGTGTACGTGCTGCCGAAGCACCTGGACGAGAAGGTGGCCCGGCTGCACCTGGCTGCGCTGGGCGCCAAGCTGACCGAGCTGACCGAGGCGCAGGCGTCCTACCTGGGCGTACCGGTGCAGGGGCCGTTCAAGCCCGACCACTACCGGTACTGAGAATCACGCACCGCGAACGGGCCGGCTGGGCTGCTCAGCCGGCCCGTTCGCCGTTGTTCAGGGCGGGGCGCGGTCGATCGAGCGACCGGCCGGGCGGCCCGGCCGACGCGGTCAGTCGCTACGTTCCGACCGGCGGCCACCGCGTACCCAGGTCCAGATGCAGTAGCCGAGCCAGCCGACGGCCACCGCCGTGGCGAGGGGGCGCAGCCGCATCGCGTTCAGTAGGACGATCACCGCGAGGACCGTGAGCCACGGAATGAAGGACCTCATCGGATCATTGCAGCAGACGATCCGCCGACCTGGGCGTCCGACGGACTTCCACCGGCACCGGTCGGGTAGGACAAGTCCAGTATTGTCAGGATCTTGACGAGGATCCGGCCTGGCGGCGGGGAGGAGCGGTTCCCACAGGCTGGGCCGGGGATGAAATATTAGATCCATGAGAGCCCGGGTACTGGTGGTCGACGACGATCCTGCGCTGGCCGAGATGCTCGGCATCGTGCTGCGCAGTGAGGGTTTCCTGCCCTCGTTCGTGGCGGACGGGGAGCGGGCGCTGGCCGCGTTCCGTGAGAGTCGGCCCGACATTGTCCTGCTGGACCTGATGTTGCCTGGGATGAGCGGCATCGACGTGGCGCGGGCGATCCGCTCCGAGTCCGGCGTTCCGATCGTGATGCTGACCGCGAAGAGCGACACCGTCGACGTCGTCCTCGGCCTCGAGTCGGGTGCCGACGACTACGTGGTCAAGCCGTTCAAGCCGAAGGAACTGGTGGCCCGGATGCGGGCCCGCCTCCGGCGCGGTGAGGATGCCGCGCCCGAGATGCTGACCATCGGGCCGCCCGGTAACCAGATCAGCATCGACGTGCCGGCGCACACCGTCAGCCGGGACGGCGACGAGGTCAAGCTGACGCCGTTGGAGTTCGACCTGCTGGTCGCGCTGGCCCGCAAACCGCGCCAGGTGTTCACCCGGGAGGTCCTGCTGGAGCAGGTCTGGGGTTACCGGCACGCGGCGGACACGCGCCTGGTCAACGTGCACGTCCAGCGGCTACGGGCCAAGATCGAGCCGGACCCGGAGCGACCGGAGATCATCCTGACCGTCCGGGGCGTGGGCTACAAGGCTGGTACGGGATAGGGCCGGGACCGGATAGCTGGGTCGTGCCGCATACCACCGGATAGCCTGGGGACATTGTGACCCGCCCCGTAACCGCCGTGTCGGCTTTTCTCGCTCGCGCGCTCAGGACCATGCGTACGCCCTGGCGTGCCGTTGCCACCCGTGGCAGGGCGACGGTCGCCGGGCTGCGCCGTACCTGGCGTCGATCCCTACAGGTCCGCGTCGTCAGCATCACCCTGGTCACGTCGAGCCTGCTGGTCGGCGGCTTCGCCTACCTGGTCGCCGACAACATCACCAACATCCTGCTCAACAACGCCAAAGCGGATGTTCGGGAACGGCTGGAGAGTGGTCAGGTCTACGCGGCCAGCCAACTGGACACCCACACCCAGCCGTACGAATCCGGGGTGCAACGCACCTTCGAGAGCACCGTCGACTATCTGGCCGGCGGTGACCCGAAACAGATCGGCGGTGCCGTGGTGGCACTGACCGCGGACGGGTCGACGTCGATCAAGACGGTTACCTCCCCGGCGGCCGAGGTCCAGCCCATGATCAGTCCGGAGCTGCGGGAGAAGATCGCCCAGGGGAAGGTGGCTCACCAGATCCGTACCGGCGACCTCGGTCGTGGTCGACTTAAATACCTGGTCTACGGCTCACCCGTACCCAGCCGGTTGGGCCAGGTGCAGCTCTACTACTTCGTACCGCTCGACCGGCAGGACCAGACCGCCGCCCAGGCCCGCTCCACGGTGCTGGTCACCGGAATCGCCCTGGTGCTGCTGCTCGGCCTGCTCTCCGCCCTGGTTACCCGGCTGGTGGTGAACCCGGTCCGGGGTGCCGCCCGTACGGCGCAGCGCCTGTCGGCGGGACTTCTGGACCAGCGGATGGCGGTCAACGGTGAGGACGACCTGGCGCTGCTGGCCGCCTCCTTCAACCAGATGGCCACCAGTCTGCAGAGCCAGATCCTCCGGCTCGAGGAGATGTCCCGGCTCCAGCGGCGGTTCACCTCGGACGTGTCACACGAACTGCGTACCCCGCTGACCACCGTACGGATGGCGGCAGATCTGATCTTCGCGGAGCGCGACGAGTTCGACCCGGCGGTGGCCCGCAGCGCGGAGCTGCTCCAGGCCGAGCTCGACCGGTTCGAGAGCCTGCTGACCGACCTGCTGGAGATCAGCCGGTTCGACGCGGGTTTCGCGGTGCTGGACGCCGAGCCGACCGACCTGGTGCCGGTGGTGCAGCGGGTGGTCGACCGGCTCGACTGTCTGGCGAGTCGGGTGGGTGTGCCCCTGGAGCTACACCTGCCGGACGCTCCGGTGATCGCCGAGGTGGACCCCCGCCGGGTGGAGCGGATCCTGCGCAACCTGGTCGGCAACGCGGTCGAGCACGGTGAGGGTCGGCCCGTCGAGGTCACCCTGGCGGCGGACGAGACCGCCGTGGCCATCACGGTCCGGGACCGGGGGGTGGGGCTCAAACCGGGCGAGGAGAAACTCGTCTTCAACCGGTTCTGGCGGGCTGACCCGTCCCGGGCCCGGCAGACCGGAGGCACCGGTCTCGGGCTGTCCATCAGCGCGGAGGACGCCCGGCTGCACGGCGGTTGGCTGGAGGCGTGGGGAGCGCCGGGACAGGGTGCGCAGTTCCGGCTCACCCTGCCGGCCCGCGCCGGTGACCGGCTCACCAGTTCGCCGCTGCGCCTGGTGCCGGCTGACGCGGCCCTGGCCATCGAAGGTGGGGCACGGCGACCCGGTGGGGCGTTGGCGATCGGGCCAGCGCCGGTGATGGGCGAGGACGCCCGGGCGGAGGTGTAGCGATGAACCGTCGACTCCTTGCAGCGGCGACCGCTGCCACGCTGCTGGCTACGGGGGTGGCCGGGTGCGGCATCCCTGACGAGAGCGGGGTCCAGGTCGACGGACCCGGCCCGGCCCAGAAGTACGGCTCGGTCGATGGCAGCAGCATCAAGCCACCCGAACGGCTGGACAGCGGTGACGACGCGAAACAGCTCGTGACCAACTTCCTGGAGGCCGCCGCCGGTGAGACGAGCGGCGCCTACAGCCGGGTCACCAACTTCGTCGAGCCGAGTCAGCGGGGGAAGATCCGCGAGAAGCCGGGCAGCGACGTTGTGATCAACGTCGTGCGGTTGGTCGGTGACACACCACAGTCGTCCTACGACCTCAAGACCGACACCACCGAGGTCACGATCCGCGTGCAACAGGTCGGCCTGCTACGGGCGGATGGCACCCTCACCCCACCGGTGGCCACCGAGTCGTCGTACCGGTTCACCATCGGCCGGGCCCAGCGTGGCGCTGGCGAGGTGCCGGCCGCCCGGGGGTTGTACCTGCTCAACGTGCCGCAGGTGCTGCTGATGAGCACCAAGGCGCTGAAGACCTACTACCAGGCGCAGACCATCTACTTCTGGAATGCCGACCGGTCCGCACTGGTGCCCGACATGCGGTACCTACCGCTGGTGTTGCCTCGTCAGGGACGGGCCAACAAGGTGTTGGACTGGTTGACGAACGGTCCGTCCGACTGGCTGACGTCCGCGGTGCTCCGGCTGCCCGAGGGGACGAACTCGATCGGCAACGTGTTGCAGAACGGCGATCGGATCGAGGTCAATCTCTCCAGTCTGGCCGGCCCGAACGAGGAGACCGAGCTGGACCGGCTGGCCGTACAGCTTGCCTGGTCGCTGCGGGACCTGAACGGCGAACTCGAACTGAAGATCCGGAACCAGACCCGGAAGACCATCGACGACACCGGCGCGTATCTTCTGCAGAACCCGCTCTACCGGCTCGCCGACCGTCCCACCCGATACTGCATCTCCGGCGGTGCGGTGCATCCCCTCGTCGGTGCCGACACCGCCACAGGTTCGATGCCGGTTGTGCCCGAGTTCAACCGTAACGTGGTCTCTGCGGCCTTCAGTCGGGATGATGACGGTGTTCTGGCAGCGTTGGTGACCAAGGTCGGTGACGAACGGCGACTGCTGACCGGTACCGGTTCCGACGTGGTGCGGACCTTTGCCGAGGGCGCGCAGACCTACCGGTCGATGAGCCGGCCGGTCTGGTTGAAGAGCGGCGATGCCGAACGACCGGTCGGCCTGGTCGTGGCTGATGGCAAGCTCTACCGCTTCGGCGACAATGCCGATCTCACCGAGGTCAGGGTGCCCAACGCGACCGGCAAGGTGACCGCCGTGGCGGCGGCGCTCGATGGCCACCGGATCGCGTTCATCGCCGGTGGCGCGCTCTTCGTGGCCGCGTTGGCCGTCGACAACGGCGTCGTCACCCCCGGCCCGGCCCGGCGTCTGGTCACCTCGCTGGGTGAACTCACCTCGGTCGACTGGAGCAAGGAGAACTCGATAACCCTGGCCGGGGTCAAGGACCGGTCGGCGATCTACGAGATCACCGTGGACGGGGCGCTCGAACTGGAGTTGGCAGCCGACACCGGTGCCCAGGTCACCAACATCTCCACCTATCCGGACAACCCGCAGGTTCCCTCCCCGGCCGTCCGGTTCATGTACGAGGCGAACTCGGCTGCCTGGGAGGCGCGCTACTCCGTCATCGAGCAGATCGGTCAGGACCAGGTGGGCAGCAAGGCCTCGCCGTCGACCTCGTCCGGTACGACCAGTTGCACCGCCCCGTTCTTCTCCTATTGATCGTCGACTTCCTCCCGATGGCTCCGAAGTGCGACCGTGGCGGGTCGCGGCTTGCCGGCCGTGGCGAGAATGGCAGGGGTGATGGGCCTCTGGTCGGAACTGACGGATCTCCTGCTGCCAGCCGAGTGCGCCGGCTGCCGGACGTCGCGGGTGCCGCTGCGGTACGGCGTCTGCGCGTCATGCGTCCAGGCACTGGAGGCGCTACGGCCAGGACCGGTACGCCCCACCCCCGCCCCGCCCGGGCTGCCGGACTGCGTGGCGCTCGGGGCGTACGACGGACAGTTGCGCGAGGTGCTGCTGTCGTACAAGGAACGGGGCCGACACGGGTTGGCCCGGCCGTTGGGGCATCTGCTGGCCGAGGTGGTGGCCGGCTCGGTGGGGCGACGACGGCCGGTGCTCCTGGTTCCCGTACCGGCCACCGCCAGCGCCGTCCGGGCCCGGCACGGCGATCATCTCCGCCGGTTGGCCCGGCATACCGCCGTACGGCTGCGCCAGGCAGGCTGGCCGGTCGAGGTGGCCCGGCCGCTACAGGCGTTGCCCCGACCTGATTCGGCGTCCCTGGACAGCCGTGGTCGGGCCGAGGCGGCGGTCTCGGCGTTCCGGCTGCGCCCCGGGAAGCGGTCCGTGCTGAGCCGGTCGGCGGCCGAACGTCCGGTGATCGTGTTGGACGACATCGTGACCACCGGGGCGACCCTGGCTGCGGTTGCCCACCTGCTGGCCGGTGCCGGACTGCCGGTGCACTCCGCAGCGGTGCTGGCTGCGACGCGGCGACGCAACACCGGATGAGGGACGAGGCGACGGCACATCGGTTGAGGCCGTGCCCAGCCCGGCCGACGGCCCGTCGGATGACTCTCCGGAGCGATCTTCTCCCCCGATCGTGGCGACGTGGCATAACTCTCGAAACGGTCTTGCCTATGGGGGTGACTATGTGCGGGAAAAGGGTTAGCGTTTTCCTCAGCAGGGGTATCAAGGGTGTTGCAGCCCCGCCCCAGCTGTGAAAGGAGGCGTGCCGTCAGTAACCGGTCGACGCCGAAGGGAAACGCCCAGAGGGCGGACGGCCGGAATCTCGTTTTACCCGACCATCCGATTATCTGGGAGGTCACACGTGGAAATCGTGGTCAAGGGCCGCAACGTCGAAGTGCCGGAACATTTCCGGGTTCATGTAGCCGAGAAACTCGCGAAGATCGAGCGTTACGACAATAAGCTGATTCGCGTTGACGTCGAGCTGTTCCACGAGCGGAATCCCCGTCAGATCGACCACTGCCAGCGAGTGGAGATCACGTGCGTGTCCCGCGGGCCGGTGATCCGGGCGGAATCCTGCGCCAAGGACTTCTACTCCGCACTGGACACGGCGATCAGCAAGCTCGACACCCGGCTGAGCCGCGCTGCCGACCGGCGTCGCGTCCACCACGGCCGGCACACGCCGGTCTCCGTCGCTGCCGCAACAGCCGACCTGCCGGTGGCCAGCTTCGGCGCCGAGCCGCTGGCGAGCCCGACCGGCCGTACGGCGACCGCCGTCGCCGAAGCGCAGGTCGACGACGTGGATCCGATTTTCGACGAGTACGACGAGAACCAACCCTGGCGCATCGCACGAGAAAAACTGCACCCCGCATCCCCGATGACCGTCGACGATGCGTTGTTCCAGATGGAGTTGGTCGGTCACGACTTCTACCTGTTCCTCGACAAGGAATCAGGTCGGCCGAGCGTCGTCTATCGACGTAAGGGCTACGATTACGGAATCATCGCCCTCGCCGCGTGACCGGGTGGTCCAGGGGCGGCCAAGCTTCTTCAGTCGCCCCTGGACCATGTTCCACAGCCTCCCCGGTCACCAATTCACCGCCCCACCGGTGGGGGCCGGCCAATTACCCGTTTCGTCGGCGGGCCGGGGGCAGAGACAGTTTCCCCAGCTTTTCGCGAATTGTCCTCACCTTCGGTGACGGGTCGCGTCTCCCGGTGGACGCCCAGCTCAACCGGATCTTCCGGTGCGGTCGGCGCGGACCGGTCCGGTGTGACCGGTGCAGGCCGGTTCGGTTTTGTCGGCGCGTTCGGTTTTGTCGGCGCGGGCCGGGAGATCACCGGCCAGCAGCGCACCGACCCAGGCGTCGACCCGCTGCCCCCGCTGGTCGATGGCGCCCCGGGCGGTGCCCTCCATGACGAAGCCGGCCTTCTCCGCCGCCCGGCGGGAGGCGACGTTGCCGACGTTGGCCCGCCACTCGATCCGGTCCAGGCCGAGTACGGCGAAGCCCCAGGCGCAGATTGCGACCAGGGCCGCCGGCACGAAACCCCTGCCCCGGGCCTCGGGGGCGGCCATGAAGCCCACGTCGGCCAGCCCGGGGTCGGTTGGCGACAGCCGTAGCGACATCGACCCGGCGTACCGGTCGTCGGGGTCGGCGATGGCGAACTCGGCGGCGACACCCCGGGCCCAGACCGTCGGGGCGATCTCGCGTACGAACGACTCGGCGTCCGAGCGCTGGTACGACAGCGGCAGGGTGGTCCAGCGCTGCGTCTCCGGATCACGGCAGGTCGCGACGATGGCGTCCAGGTCCCGGTCCGCCAGCGGCCGTAGCCGGATCGCCACGTCACCGGCGGTGGCCGGCAGCACCGGTTGGGGCCGACCGAACACGGCAGCCCGCCGGGCGACGAGCGAGCCGGGCTCGGCTGGCGTGGTCGGTGGTGGTTCGACCAGGTCGGCCGGGAGCAGGGAACCCACCCAACCGTCGCCGCCGCCCCCGGGGTGCGGATCGGCCAACCGGAGCCGGCCGTCGATCCGGAAACCGGCCCGCAGCGCGACCAGTCGGGAGGCGTGGTTGCCAACCTCCGCCTGCCAGGTGACCCGCCGCAGGCCGAGTACCTCGAACGCCCACCGGCTGACCGCCCGGACGGCGCGTACGGTCACCCCCCGTCCCCGGGCCCCGGGAACGGTCCAGTAACCCACCTCGCCCGAACGCAGCACCTGGTCGATGGTGACCAGGCCGCAGGAGCCCAGCAGTTCGCCGGTGCCGGCGTCGCAGACGGCGAACGCGGCACCCGTACCGTCCGCCCAGCGCTGCGGGGCCAGCGTGGTCACGAAATGGGTGGCGTGTTCCAGCAGGTACGGCGACGGTACGCCGGTCCAGCGCTGGATGTCCGGATCCTGGCAGGCCCGGTGGACCGCTTCGGCGTCCGACGGTTGCCATGGGCGCAGCAGGAGGTCGGCCTCATGGAGTTCGGTGGGTTCCATGTCGCGGATCTTTCCGGCAGGTTCGCGCTGGGCGTAACCGATTTTCCTCTCCCGGACCCCGACCTGGCCGATTTGGCGGGTGGAATGTCTGGTTCGATCAGCCTGGTCAGTGGCGCGGCTGACGAATGCCCCGATACAGCGCCTACGATAGGTCGGCAGACTGTCTAGGGGAGCGTTGATCCGTGTCGATTCTGGAAAAGGTCCTCCGCGCCGGCGAAGGTCGCATGTTGCGCCGGCTCAAGGCAATCGCCGCTGCCGTCAACTCACTGGAGGACGACTACGTCGACCTCACCGACGAGGAGTTGCGCGGCCTGACCGATCAGTACCGCGAGCGCATCGCGGATGGCGAGTCCCTCGACGACCTGCTGCCGGAGGCGTTCGCCACCGCCCGCGAGGCGGCGCACCGGGTGCTCGGCCAGCGACCCTACGACGTGCAGGTGATGGGAGCGGCAGCCCTGCACTTCGGCAACATCCCGGAGATGAAGACCGGTGAGGGCAAGACCCTGACCTCGGTCATGGCGGTCTACCTCAACGCCCTCTCCGGCAAGGGTGTGCACGTGGTCACGGTCAACGACTACCTGGCCCAGCGGGACGCCGCGTGGATGGGCCGGGTGCACGAGTTCCTCGGCCTGACCGTCGGCGTCGTCCTGCCGAACCGGCCGGCCTCGGAACACCGCGCGGCCTACGAGTGCGACATCACCTACGGCACCAACAACGAGTTCGGCTTCGATTACCTGCGCGACAACATGTCCTGGTCCAAGGACGAGTTGGTGCAGCGCGGGCACAACTTCGCGGTCGTCGACGAAGTCGACTCGATCCTCATCGACGAGGCCCGTACCCCGCTGATCATCTCCGGTCCGGCCGAGCACTCGGCCCGCTGGTACTCCGAGTTCGCCGGTGCGGTCGCCCGGTTGCAGCCCGGCAAGGACGGTGAGGGCGACTACGAGGTCGACTACGCCAAACGTACGATCGCGGTCACCGAACGGGGCGTCGCCAAGGTCGAGGACCGGCTCGGCATCGACAACCTCTACGAGTCGGTGAACACGCCGCTGGTCGGCTACCTCAACAACGCCATCAAGGCCAAGGAACTCTACAAGCGCGACAAGGACTACATCGTCAGCGACGGTGAGGTCCTGATCGTCGACGAGTTCACCGGCCGCATCCTGCACGGTCGGCGCTACAACGAGGGCATGCACCAGGCCATCGAGGCCAAGGAGGGGGTGGAGATCAAGCAGGAGAACCAGACCCTCGCCACCATCACCCTCCAGAACTACTTCCGGCTCTACAACAAGCTCTCCGGCATGACCGGTACCGCGCAGACCGAGGCGGGCGAGTTCAACAAGGTCTACAAGGTCGGTGTCGTCACCATCCCGACCCACCGGCCGATGATGCGCCTCGACCGGCCGGACGTCATCTACAAGACCGAGAAGGCCAAGTTCAACGCGGTGGTGGAGGACATCGCCGAGCGGCACGAGGTCGGTCAGCCGGTGCTCGTCGGCACGGTCTCGGTGGAGAACTCGGAAATCCTGTCGCAGTTGCTGCGCCGCCGGGGCATCCCGCACGCGGTGCTCAACGCCAAGTTCCACGCCAAGGAAGCCGAGATCGTCGCCCAGGCGGGGCGTAAGGGCGGGGTCACGGTCGCCACCAACATGGCGGGCCGTGGTACGGACATCCTGCTCGGCGGCAACCCGGAGTTCCTCGCCGCCAACGAGCTGCGTCAGCGGGGCCTGGACCCGGTCGAGCACGCCGACGAGTACGCCAAGGCGTACGAGGAGATCCTGCCCCGGTGGAAGCAGGAGTGCGACGCCGAGGCCGAGGAGGTCGCGGCGGTCGGTGGCCTCTACGTGCTGGGCACCGAACGGCACGAGTCGCGGCGGATCGACAACCAGCTGCGTGGTCGGTCCGGTCGGCAGGGTGACCCGGGTGAGTCGCGCTTCTACCTGTCGCTCCAGGACGAGCTGATGAAGCGGTTCCGGGCGGGCGCGGTAGAGGCCGTGATGGAGCGCTTCAACATCCCCGAGGACGTGCCCATCGAGTCGAAGATGGTCACCCGGCAGATCAAGAGCGCGCAGAGCCAGATCGAGGGCCAGAACGCCGAGATCCGCAAGAACGTCCTCAAGTACGACGAGGTGCTCAACAAGCAGCGCCAGGTGGTCTACGCCGAGCGCCTCCGGGTGCTCAACGGTGAGGATCTGCACGACCAGGTCCGGAACATGATCGACGACGTGGTCACCGCGTACGTGACGGGAGCGACCTCCGAGGGGTACGCCGAGGACTGGGATCTTGAGCAGCTCTGGTCCAGCCTGAAGCAGCTCTACCCGGTCGGCGTCACCATCGAGGACCTGGAGGAGGAGGCCGGCGGGGAGCGCAACAGCCTCGACGCCGACTTCCTGCTGGCCCGGCTCAAGGAGGACGCGAACGAGGCGTACGACCGGCGCGAGGAACAACTGGGCGCCGAGGCGTTGCGCCAGCTTGAGCGGATGGTGCTGCTCCAGGTCATCGACCGGAAGTGGCGTGAGCACCTCTACGAGATGGACTACCTGCAGGAGGGTGTCGGCCTGCGGGCGTACGCCCAGCGGGACCCGCTGGTGGAATACCAGCGCGAGGGCTTCGACATGTTCGCCACGATGATGGACGGCATCAAGGAGGAGACGGTCGGCTTCCTCTACAACCTGGAGGTCCAGGTCGAGGAGGCCCAGCCGGAGCCGGCCGAGGAGACCCCGGTGGTGCTCAACCAGCCGCCGGTGGAGATCCGGGCCAAGGGCCTCGGGCGTTCCGCGCAGCAGCCCCGGGGCCTGCAGTACTCGGCCCCCACCATCGACGGTGAGGCGGGTTCCGGCGGGGTGACGGTCCAGCGGCAGGAGGCCCAGGCCCCGGCACTCGGTGTCGGGAAGCCGGCCCCCGTACCGCCGGGTGCCCGTCGTCCCTCGGCAGCCCAGGTGTCCGGCGGCAACGGCCCATCCCGCAACGCGCCCTGCCCGTGCGGCTCCGGCCGGAAGTACAAGCGTTGCCACGGAGCGCCCGGCGGCGCCTGATCCGGTGACCTGCGCCGGTTTGAGCAGGTAGGCGGAGCACCACCAGGACCCGGACCAGCATTCGCTGGCCCGGGTCCTGGCCTTCTACAGCAGTTGCGCCACCGTACCGACCCAGTTGCCGCCGAGGCGTTCGAGGCGGAAGGCCATCGCCCAGCTCCTGGCCGGTGTGTCGAGTACGGCCGCAGCCTCGACTACCCCGGTCCGCGGCTCACAGAGGCGTACCCGGCGGATCCGTACCGGGTCAGCGGGCCGGCCGGTGGTGCGCCGGGCAGGGGTGAGCCGTTCGATGCCGGCGGCGAGTTGGGCGACGATCTCCTTGGTGTTGACGGGGCTGGTCAGTGGCCGGATCTGGGCCGCCGGTCGATAGCCGTTCAAGATCTCCAGACAGGTGTTGAGGAAGCGGTGCATCGCCCGCTTGGCCTCCGGGGAGGCGGTGACCAGCCCGCCGGGGGGCAGCGCGGGTGGGCGACCGGGCGGACGGGTCCGGTCGTTCCGTCCACGCCCCGGCGTCAGTTCGAACATCAGCTGCCCGTACGGCACGGGGGGCCAGACCGACGGGCTCGACTCGTCGTCGAACGGCGGATCGAGTGGCGGGATGGCGCGCAGCCGCACCCTGGGACGGTTCGGCGGTCTGGTCCGGACGGCGCGCATCTGACGACCCCCTCGTCGATCTTGCGTTTGCTTTCGTTTGCCTCCGACAGGCTCTATTTGTAGTCAACGATGTGTCGTGCGTCAATGCATGGGAGGGTGGTCGTCGGACCAACCGACCGGAATCCGACGATCCGGTGCTGCGGGGATTGGCTGATCCACCGTCGGTCGGCCTGCTGCCGGCCGTCCTGCCGGTCGCGAAATCAGTCCGGCTCGCGGTCGACCAGTGGGTTGCTACGCACCCAGTCGGCGGTCTCCGCGTACTTCTGCTGGATGTACTCCTCCAGGCGGGCCCGTTCGACCCGCCACTGGCCGCGTCCACCTATCTTGATCGCGGGCAGTTCGCCACTGCGCACCATGTGGTAGACCTGCGAGTCCGACACGTTCAGCTCCGCGGCCACATCGGACAGTTGCAGGAACCTGGGCGTCACGCGAACTCCCGTTGGTAGTGGACGGTTGCCTCAGTCTGCCATCGACTGCCGGGTCGCCTCGACGGCGAGACTCCGGCCGGGAAGCGGGCTCGAATAGACCACGCTGGTGGTGACCGCGCCCAGACCCCCGATCCGCCCGGTCACCTCCTCCAGATGGCGCATGGACCGGGCGACCACCTTCATCACGAAGCAGTCCTCACCCGTGACGTGATGCGCCTCCACGATCTCCGGCGTCGTATCGAGCAGGGCGTGGAAGGGCCGGTAGTTGCCGGTCGGATAGCGGAGCCGGACGAAGGCGAGGATGGCCAGACCGACCCGCTCGGCGGGCACGACCGCCCGGTAGCCGGAGATGACCCCGGTCTCCTCCAACCGGCGGACCCGTTCGGCCACCGCGCTCGGCGACATGGCCACGGTCCGGGCCAACTCCGCGAAGCTGGCCCGCCCGCAGCGCTGTAGCTCGGCGAGGATCCGCCAGTCGATCGCGTCCAGAACTGTGGGATCCGCTGCCATGCGCTAAATCTAGCGCTGAATCAATGGCAGTCCAGCGAGTAGGCCGTTGATCGGATGTTCCCGGGTCGGGCGGATCGGCATACCTTCTGGGCATGACGACTACCACTGGGAATCCGGTACTGGCCACCCCGCCGGCCACGCCGGAGCAGGCCGCCGCCTGGTTCGCTGCCCGGCTCGCCGTGCAGACGGACGTCTCCGACGTCCACGCCGCGCTGGCCACCGGTCGACCCGGCTTTACGCTGATCGACACCCGGGCGCTGGCCGCCTGGCGGCAGGGCCACATTCCCGGGGCGATCCATCTGCCGACCCGCATGATCGCGCTCCGGGCGGCGCGGCGGCTCGACCCGGACCTGCCCGTGGTCACGTACTGCTGGGGGCCGGGCTGTGACGGGGCGGCCAGGGCGGCTCTCGCGCTGGCCCGGCGGGGCTACCGGGTCAAGGAGATGATCGGTGGCATCGAATACTGGATCCGTGAGGGCTTTCCGGTACGGACCGCAGCGGGGGTGTCGACCCGGCCGGCCGACCCGCTGACGGCACCGGTCGAGGGGCCGGCTGACCCGCTGACGGCACCGGTCGAAGGGCTCTCCGACCCACCGACCGCGTCGGTCGGGCGACCGGGCACCGAGCGGTGCTGAACACACCGGAAGCCGATGAGTTTGGCGGGCGGGCCCGCCGGGTGTAGGACAGGGGGCGGCGCTGCTAGCGTGCGGCGCCGCGTGCGGCGGCTGCTCCGCATGCAGCATCGAACGGGGGAGTCCTCCAGTGGTGACAGGCCAACCGGTCCGGGTGTACGTCCCGGCCACCATCGCGCTGCTGGCCGACCTTCGGCGGCTGGGCACGCTCACCGTCGCGGAGGGCCACGCCGTCACGCCCACGCTGCGCGAGTGGTACGCCGAGGGCGACGAGGAGGAGTTGGAGTACGTCGCCTTCACCCGTGCCGCGCAGGATGCGCTGCAACTGCTCAGCTCGGATCCGACGACCCCCCGGCGTCGGGTGGTGGTCTCGGCCGACCTGCCCGCCCAGGCGGTGCACCGTACCGCCACTGAACTCGGCACCAGCACGGTACGGGTCGACGCGCCGATCAGCAGGGCCGCCATCGCCGCGATCCACGTGGACGGGGCGGAGGCCGTCGAGGATGTCGCGGCGGCCGTGGCCGTGGTCGACCAGGCGTTGGCCGGCGACCCGGACGCGCAGTTCACCGTCGACGGCACCGAGGATCACGAGCTGGAGTGGTACGACGTGTCCGAGCTGGACACGCTGCTGGCCCAGTGACCGGCCAGGCCTCGGCGGTCACCGCGCCGGGCCTGGCCGTCGACCGTCCAGGCCGCAGCGGTCACTGGGCCGGGCTTGGCCTGGCCGTCGACCGTCTCCAGGCCCGGTGATCCGCCCGGGGTCGCCGGGCGACCAGCCCTGAGTCGTTAGTGCTGTCAGCTCGACAGCCGGGCCGGCAGTGGTCTACCGACGACCGGCCTGCGGCACGCGACCCTGGTCCCGTACCGGGTGGCCAGCCTAGTCCCGTACCGGCTGGCCGGCGCCGACCACCGACTGCCGGTCGGCAGCGTCGTCGGCTGGCCCGCCGTCCGCCGCCGCCGGGTCGGTCGCCTCCCCGTTCGGACGCAGGGTACGACCGAAGGCGATGAGCGCGGTGAACCCGCCGAGGAAGAGCACGCCGAGGCCGTAGTCGACCCGTGAGCCGCTCAGCATGCTCTGTGCGGCCTGGTCGGCCTCGCTGAGCGCCCCGGCCAGCTTGAGCACCTGCGCACCTGCGGTACGGGTGAGCAGCTCGGCGGCCAACAGGAGCAGGCCGGGTCCGGCACCCGCGACCAGGTAGCCGGGCCAGCGCAGGGTCGGGTGCGGGCTGCCCTGGGCAGCGGCCCGACGCCGGGCCCAGCGTAGATAGCCGAACGCGACCAGCCCGGCGGCCAGACCGCCCAGGATCCAGCCCGTACGTGAGTACCAGGCCAGGGCGGTGACCTGCGACTCCACCGTCTCGCTGGAGCCGAAGAGCTTCTTGATCGGCTCGTTGAAGGAGTTCAGGGCCTGGGCGACCGCGAGGACGGCCAGCGAGGCGATGGCGACCGCGCCGACCGGGGTGGTGTTGCGGACCCCGCCCGCGATGCCGCCGATGGTGGCCGCCGCAGCGGTGGTGCCGGCGAGAACCATGATGGACGGGCCGTCGCCGTAGCTGAGCGTCACCGCGAGAGCGGCCAGCAGGCCGGTGAGGAGGCCACCGCCGACTGCGCCGGCGAACCGGGGAGTGGCGCTGGTCATGCCCCACCGGGTCAGCAGACCGGTCATGGTGAGGCTGACCGAGGCACCGGCGATCAGACTGGCCGAGATCACACCCGGGAGGGCGAACGCGGTATTGGTGATCGCGATTGCCTCGCCGACGGAGAGGACGATGGACCGTTGCGCGGCCCAGAGCATCGCGGCCAGCCAGGCGACGGCCAGGAGCGCGAAGACGACGGCACCCGGAGCATTCGTCACCCCGGCACCGTCGGTTCCGGCCGACTCCTCGTCGGGGTCCTCGCCGGTGTCGTACGCCTCGGCCTCGTCGTCGACCTCGCTGCCGGTCTTGCCCTCGTCCCCGAGGTCCACGTCCTTGAGGACGTCGTCCCCGAGCTGTTCGTCCTCGCGGTCGGTCGGGGCGGCAGTCACGACATCAGTAGCCACGACGTCAGCAGCCGCAGTCGGCTCGGCCTCGACCGAGCCGTTCAGGCTCGGTGCCTCAGTGGCGCCGGACTTCTTCGTCATCATCTCCCCTTCAACGGGTGCCCGGCCAGGCCGGCGGTGCGGCGGAGGCAGGTGGCACGGCGCTTGCGGGCCGCCAGCTGTTCAGGGTACGCGCGCTCCGGTCGTCCCCCGCGCGGTGCCGGTGGTGCCTGGTGGTCGGGCGTACCGCTCCCGGTCCATGGATCCGCCCGCACCCGGCCATGGCGCGATCGGCCCCAGCTGCTGATCGTGGGAGGATTGGACGCGGTCCCGCCGCGTCTGCGACCACCACTGGGACGCGTCTCACGGTGACCGGCGAACCCGCCGGCACCAGCGGGTCCGGTTTCGCCATTGCTGTCGAGATCGACCAGGAGCATGTGATGGACGCCGTCTTTTCCGTACCGGAGCCGCGCAACGAGCCGGTCCGCGACTACGCCCCGGGTAGCGCCGAGCGGGACAGCCTGCAACGGCGGCTCGGGGAACTCGCCGCCGAGCAGCTTTCGCTTCCGATGACCATCGGTGGCCAGCAGCGGATGGGCGGTGGCGCGGCGATCGAGGTGGTGCAGCCACACCGGCATCAGCACGTATTGGGGGTCACCCATAACGCAACCAACGCGGATGCGCTGGCGGCGGTGACGGCCGCCAAGCAAGCTGCCCCGATGTGGCGGGATTTGTCCTTCGAGGAGCGTGCTGCGGTATTTCTGCGGGCGGCCGATCTGCTGGCCGGTCCCTGGCGGGACACCCTCAACGCCGCGACCATGCTGGGACAGTCGAAGACGGCCATCCAGGCTGAGATCGACTCGGCTTGCGAACTGATCGACTTCTTGCGGTTCAATGTCGCCTTTGCCCGGAAGCTGCTGGCCGAGCAGCCGGCCTCCTCGTCCGGCGTGTGGAACCGCTTCGACCACCGGCCGCTGGAGGGCTTCGTCTACGCGATCACCCCGTTCAACTTCACCGCGATCGCGGCCAACCTGCCTGCCGCCCCGGCACTGGTGGGTAACACCGTGGTGTGGAAGCCGGCACCGACCCAGCAGTTCGCCGCCCACTTCACGATGCGGCTGTTCGAGGCGGCCGGCCTGCCGCCGGGCGTGATCAACATGGTCACCGGTGACGGCATCGCGGTCTCGGAGGCGGCGCTGGCCGACCCGGAACTGGCCGGCATCCACTTCACCGGCTCGACCCGGGTGTTCCAGCACCTCTGGCGGACGGTCGGGGAGAACATCTCCCGCTACCGGAGCTACCCGCGACTGGTCGGTGAGACCGGCGGCAAGGACTTCGTCGTCGCGCACGCCAGCGCCGACGTGGACGCGCTGCACACCGCGCTGATCCGGGGGGCCTACGAGTACCAGGGGCAGAAGTGCTCCGCCGCCTCCCGCGCGTACGTGCCGCGTTCGCTGTGGGAAGGCGGCCTGCGGGACCGGCTGGCGGCGACCGCGGACTCGCTGAGGTACGGCGACGTCACCGACTTCGGCAACTTCGGCGGAGCGGTGATCGACGCGCGGGCGTTCGCCCGGCACACCGCCGCACTCGACATGATCAACAGTGACGCGAGCTGCCGTATCCTGGCTGGCGGCACCGCCGACGACTCGGTCGGTTACTTCGTCCGCCCGACCCTGTTCGAGTGCGACGACCCGACCCACGAGTCGTTCACCACCGAGTACTTCGGGCCCATCCTCGCCGTACACGTCTACGACGACGCACGGTTCGAGCAGGTGGTGACGCAGGCAGAGGCGGCGGCACCGTACGCGTTGACCGGTTCGATCTTCGCGACCGACCGGCGGGTGATCGACTGGGCCAGCGGGGCGCTGCGGTACGCGGCCGGCAACTTCTATGTCAACGACAAGCCCACCGGGGCGGTCGTGGGGCAGCAGCCGTTCGGTGGGGCCCGGGCGAGCGGCACCAACGACAAGGCCGGTTCCTGGCACAACCTGGTGCGCTGGATGTCGCCGCGCACCATCAAGGAGACGTTCGTGCCGCCGACGGACCACCGCTACCCGCACATGGGCTGATTACGACAGGTTCGGGCGGGTTTACCCTAATTGGGGCAAACCCGCCCGAACTACGTGCAATATATGTTTGGTCCGCCTAGCCTGACTGGCGCAGTCGCCGGAAACGCTTGGCGCGGTCCCCCTGAAACCGCGTCCCGGGTCTCGACAGTCGATGTCGTGGGTGGCTGACGCCAGGGTGAAGGCCGTGTCGCCGGGGGTGACCGCCGGGTCCGTCCGGTCCGGGCGTGGTCGTTCGCCCGGGTGTCGGGGTCGACCGCCGTCACCGTCCGTATTCCATCGAAGTCGGTCATCGTAACACATTGATCGTCCTCAACGGACTGTCTGTCGCAGACAGTGCACATAGGAACACGAGATAGTGGCGATTGTGTCAAATCCTAGACGCGGGGTCTGCAAAGTGGCAGCGTAGAGGGCATGGCGGATTCTGGAATCAACCCGACTGCAGCCGCACTCCTTGGGCTGCTCCATGAAGGACCTATGACAGGTGGCCAATTAATGGCCGCCGCTGAGCGCCGTCTGGCGCCGTACTGGTCGATGACCCGTAGTCAGGTTTACCGCGAGTTGCCGGCGTTGGCCGAGCAGGGCTATGTGCGCCTGGGCAAGCCTGGACCCCGGTCCAGTCAGCCGTACGCGATCACCGCCGCTGGAAAACGGATCTTTTCCCGCTGGCTGATCGAGACCCCCGGGCGGGACACGATACGTAATCCGGTCGCGTTGCGGGTCGCCTTCGGCGAGCAGCATTCCGGGAACCAACTGCGCAACCTCTACACCGGGGCGAACGAGTACCACACTGCCGCGCTGGCCAGTGCCCGCGAGCAGGCCAAGGACGCGAAGAAGGCCGGCGACGCCTACGGCGCGGCCGCGCTGGAATTCGCGGTTGCCTACCACAAGGCGGCGCTGTCCTGGCTCAAGGCGGCCCCGGCCGGTTGATCGTCAGCCGGCCGTGGGAGGCCCCGCTGGGCCCGGTCGCGGCGTCGCCCGACCCGGTTGCGGAGGCCACACGAGCCAATGGCCGTGGCAGGTGCCCTAGTCCCGCGGACGGCCACGTACTCTTGACTGTCGTGACCGCTGCCGATTACGCCGAACAGCTCAAGGACCTCGACGCCACGCTGCGCAACATCGAGGCAGTCCTCGATCTTGACCGGCTGCGCCAGGACAAGGTGAAGCTCGAAGAGGCCGCCTCCGCGCCGGACCTGTGGGACGACCAGGCCCGTGCCCAGCAGGTGACCTCCAAGCTCTCCTACGTCAACGGTGAGATCGGCAAGCTGGAGAGCCTCAGGTCCCGGCTCGACGACGCGCACGTGCTGCTCGAACTCGCCGAGGACGAGGGAGACTCCGGCACGCTGAGCGAGGTCGAGACGGAGATCGCCGGACTGGGCAAGGCCATCCAGGAGATGGAGGTCCGTACCCTCCTGTCCGGGGAGTACGACTCCCGTGAGGCGCTGGTCGCGATCCGGGCCGGGGCGGGGGGCGTCGACGCGGCGGACTTCGCCGAGATGCTGCTGCGGATGTACCTGCGCTGGGCCGAGCGGCACGGCTACCCGACCGAGGTCTACGAGACGTCGTACGCCGAAGAGGCCGGCCTCAAGTCGGCCACCTTCGCCGTGAAGACGCCGTACGCCTACGGCACGCTGAGTGTCGAGTCGGGCACGCACCGCCTGGTGCGGATCAGCCCCTTCGACAACCAGGGGCGGCGGCAGACCAGCTTCGCCGGGGTCGAGGTGCTGCCGGTGACCGAGCAGACCGACCATATCGACATTCCGGAAAACGAGATGCGGATCGACGTGTACCGGTCGTCGGGGCCAGGTGGACAGAGCGTGAACACGACCGACTCCGCGGTCCGGATCACCCACATCCCGACCGGCATCGTGGTCACCTGCCAGAACGAGAAGTCGCAACTTCAGAACAAGGCGTCGGCGATGCGGGTGCTCCAGGCCCGGCTGCTGGAGCGCAAGCGCCAGGAGGAGCAGGCCAAACTCGACGGCCTGAAGGTCGACGTGGCTGGTTCGTGGGGCGACCAGATGCGGTCGTACGTCCTGCACCCGTATCAGATGGTGAAGGATCTGCGTACCGAGCAGGAGACCGGCAATCCGACCTCGGTCTTCGACGGTGACCTGGACGGCTTCATCGAGGCGGGAATCCGCTGGCGGAAGCAGCGGCAGCTCGGGGCAGAGGCGGGGTAGCCCCGACCGGGGCGGGAGCCATCGGGCCGCCACCAGCACCTTTGCTCTCGCCACCAGCAGATTGCCACTTTTCCTGACAATCCAGGCGTGAAGGGTGGACGTCGGGCTTGGCGTTTTCGTCACAACGCGTAGACTCACCACCCGTGATTCAGCTTGAGCAAGTGACGAAGACGTACCCGAAAGCGTCCCGGCCATCGCTCGACAACGTGTCGGTGGCGATCGAGAAGGGCGAGTTCGTCTTCTTCATCGGTCCCTCCGGATCCGGTAAGTCCACGATCATCAAGCTGCTGCTGCACGAGGTGACCCCCAACAAGGGACGGGTCATCGTGAACAGCCGCGATGTCACCGCGATGCGTTCCTGGAAGCGGCCGCAGTTCCGCCGCTCCATCGGCTGCGTGTTCCAGGACTTCCGGCTGCTGCCGAACCGCACGGCCTACGAGAACGTGGCGTTCGCCCTGGAGGTCATCGGCAAGACCAAGGCGGTCGCCCGTCGGGTCGTGCCCGAGGTGCTGGAACTGGTCGGGCTCGGCGGTAAGGAGCACCGCTACCCGCACGAGCTTTCCGGTGGTGAGCAGCAGCGTGTCGCGGTGGCCCGGGCGTTCGTCAACCGGCCGCTGATCCTGCTGGCCGACGAGCCGACCGGAAACCTCGACCCCGACACCTCGATCGAGATCATGCGCCTACTGGACCGGATTAACCGCACCGGTACGACCGTCGTGATGGTCACGCACGACTCCAACATCGTCAACCAGATGCGCCGTCGCGTCATCGAGATCGAGAGCGGCCGGATCGTGCGCGACCAGGCTCGCGGCGTCTACGGGTGAGCCGGAAACCCACTGCGCCGCCGCCCGGCCGGCACTGACCCGACCTTCTTTCGGTCCGGAGCGCCGCATGGCGGTACGGAGGCCGAATCTCGGTCCCTGACGACGAACGACTTTCTGCGGAGATCCGGAAGGAACCCCCGATGCGTGTGAAATACGTCCTGTCCGAGGTGCTGGTCGGACTGTGGCGCAACGTGACCATGACCATCGCGATGATCATCACGATGGCCGTGTCGTTGACCATGCTGGGTGCGAGTGGCCTGATGTATCTACAGGTCAGCAGCATGAAGGAGTACTACTTCGACAAGTTCGAGGTCGCGATCTTCCTCGACACCGAGATCGCCGAGGCACAGCGTGCGGACCTGGACTCGCAGCTCAAGGCCGATCCGCTCGTGGCCGAGGTGCGCTACATCTCCAAGGACGAGGCGCACCAGCAGTTCAAGGAGCTGTTCCACGACGCTCCGGACCTGGTGGGTGCGGTCAAGCCGGAGCAGCTTCCCGAGTCGTTCCGGGTCAAGCTGAAGGACCCCCGGCAATATCAGCAGATCGCCGACAAGTTCAAGGACAAGGACGGCATCGAGGAGATCATCGATCAGCGCAAGGTGCTGGACAAGGTCTTCAGCATCCTCGGGGCAGTGCAGAACGTGGCCCTGGCAGCGGCGGTGGTCATGGCGATTGCCGCATTGCTGCTGGTCGGTAACACGATCCAGGTTGCGGCCTACAGCAAGCGCCGCGAGGTGGCGGTCATGAAGCTGGTCGGCGCTTCCAACTGGTTCATCCAGGCGCCGTTCGTGCTGGAGGCGGTGGTGGCGGGCCTGCTCGGCTCGATCATCGGCTTCGTCGCCCTGGTGCTGGCGAAGTTGTTCCTGCTCGACGGGTCGTTGCAGGACCTCACCAGCCTGCTGACGCCGGTCGACTGGAGCAGCGTGCTGCTGATGTTCCCGCTGATGGCCGGTGTCGGTGGTCTGTTCAGCGCGATCACCGCCTGGGTCACCCTGCGGTTCTACCTGCGCGTCTAGTCGGCTCGAATGTGACACCGGGCCCCCTGTCTGCGCGAAAAGCGATAACAGGGGGCCCGGTCTTTCGGGGTAGCATTGCGCGGCTTGTCCGGCGTCGCTGATGCCGGCTCGGAGGACACGTGGAGAGGGGTGTGTGCGCAGATGCCACGGGAGAAGGGGCGTAAGGTCGTCGCCTCCAACCGGAAGGCGCGCCACGACTACGCCATCCTCGACACGTACGAAGCGGGCATGGCGTTGACCGGCACAGAGGTCAAGTCGCTGCGGGCCGGCCGGGCGTCCCTGGTCGACGCGTTCGCCCAGGAACGGGACGGCGAGCTCTTTCTGCACGGGATGCACATCCCCGAGTACGCCCAGGGCACCTGGACCAACCACGAGCCCCGGCGTACCCGTAAGTTGCTGCTCAACCGGATGGAGATCAACCGGCTGATCGGCAAGCTCCAGGAGAGCGGCCTCACCCTGGTCCCGCTGTCGGTCTACTTCTCGGACGGATGGGCCAAGATCGAAATTGGTCTGGCCAAGGGTAAGAAGTCGTACGACAAGCGCCAGGACCTGGCCAAGCGGGACGCGGACCGGGAGATCCGGCGGGCTGTCGGCCGGCGCGGCAAGGGGATGGACTGAGGTCTTGTCCCGACCCGGATGAGACGTACGTCACACTTGTCGGATTCCCTGGTGGCGCGGCCAGCTCACCGGCGATATCCGGGATGAGATCGCCGGCCGGAGGCGTTAGGCTTTAGTGGCTGCGACAGTGCAGCTACCAAGGGGGTGACTGGTTTCGACTTCGTTCGTTGCGGCAGGGGAAGCGAGCCGAGGAAGCCGACGTCGTCTCGAGAATCGTTCGTCGGAAACCAATAAGCGCCAAGCAAAATCGCGCTGACTTCGCTCTCGCCGCCTGAGGCGAGTAGCAAGTCTGTCGGCCTGGGAGTGCCTTCGGCCCAGTTAGCCGGCATCAGCTAGAGGGCTGGCCAATCGAACCCGGTCGCGGGGATCGTGCGGCGAGACAAATCAGCGACTGGGCCCGTCACACCGACTCGCTCGCGTGATCGGTGGGGCCGAGTAGAGGCACAGCGAGCTGCGCTCGGAGAAGCCCTGACAAGGCGCCGAAGGACCCGGGTTCGATTCCCGGCACCTCCACGACCGGGATCTCCGTGGAACACACGGAGATCCCTCGACAGAGTGACGAAGCGCCCCGGACCACCGGTCCGGGGCGCTTCGTCGTGGTTGGTCGAGTCACCGCTGCCCTGGACAGTGGCTTGCCTGCGGGTACACCATCGATGCATGTGACAGACGCACCCACTGCCGGAGGTGGGCCATGGCCAGCGAGCCGGTGCGGCATCCGATGACAGCCGACCAACCAGGGGCGGCCCGGATGGCTGCGGCCACGGACGGGAGGGTGCCACGGACGGCCCGCCGGCAGCGGGCCGCGCTGTCGCAGGACATCCACCTCTTCGAGCGGGCCATCGCCGCCCCGGCGGGTGACCCGGGTTGGCGGCCCAGGGTCAGCGCCCGGCTCGGTGGCCTGCGCGGCGCGTTCTTCGAGCACATGGTGGTCACGGAGGGCCCCGAGGGGCTCTACGCCGAACTGCTCGATCACGCGCCGAGGCTGGCCCGGGGCGTACATGTGCTGATCCGCGAGCACGCCGTCGTGGCTGCCGCCATGTCGGCCCTGCAACGCCGGGTGGAACTGCCCGAGGTCCCGATCGACGAGTTGCGCCGTTGGGCCGGTGATCTGCTGCGCGAACTGTCACGACACCGGCAGCGGGGCGCGGACCTGGTCTATCAGGCGTACCAGACCGATATCGGGGGCGAGACCTGACCCTGGTCCGGCCGGCCCGTTCGCGCAACGGTGGAACCCCGACCGGCGCGGCCACGTCTGACTGACATGCGCCGTTTCTTCCCGGTCCTGGTGGGCCTTCCGCTGATGTTGAGCCTCGTCGGCTGCGCGCAATCGGGCGACGTACCCGGGCTCGGTGACACGCCGGACGAGCAGTCGGCCGCATTCGAGCAGCGGGCGACCGTGGTCGTGGCCGCCTGGCAGGCTGCGCCCGGTCAGGAGACCTGGCGGACCGGGTACGTCCCGTTGCAGCACGCGACCGTGCTGACGGCCGACCCGAAGTTCACCGACGAGACGCGGCAGGCGTTCCAGGCCGGCTGGTATCGCCATCAGGTGGAGCTGCCGACGGTCAGACCGGTCGACGGATCCATCAGCTTCCCGGACGGCACCCTCACCGTGCCGCTGGTCAGTGCGGTCGAGGCGTACCAGCAGATCGCCCAGGGCGAACCACCGCCGTGCCCGGGGCGGCCGTCCGAGCCACCCGTCCAGCCCTCCCCGACGCTCGGGCCGGACGCCCCGGTCAGTACGTCGGCCGTCAGCGCCTGTCTACCGTTGACCGTGACGGCGGTGGAACTCGGCACGGTCCCCGTACACACCAGCCGGGGTACCGCCCAGGTGCCGGCGTGGCTGTTCACCACCGAGGAGTTGGCGGCTCCGGTGGCCAGGTTGGCCGTCGCACCGTCGGCGGTCGGGCCGGCACCCTCGCCGTCCGTGGTGCCGCCCGAGCAGGGTACGGGCTTCGCGTGGGCGCAGAACCTCGCCGTCATCGACGGTGCCAAGCTGACCTACCGGCTGGGTGTCGGAGCGTGCGATACGGACATCACCCCGCTGGTGGCCGAGCGGGACGATGCAATCGTGGTCGCCGGCCGGGTCGCCACCTCCACCGGGGTGTGCACCGATCAACTGGTGATCCATCCGGTGACGGTGACCCTGGCCGCGCCGCTGGGTGCCCGGCCGGTGCTCGATGCGGCGACCGGGGCACCCCTGGTCCTCACTCCCGACCCCGTTCGCTGACCGGGGAATCCACGGCTGACCGAGGAATCCCTGGTAGGCCGGAAATCCACGGTAGGCCGGAAAGTCCACGCACGGCTGGCCGGGCGTACCCCACGTGCCCGCCCGCCCTACCGACCGCCGCCGCTGCCGGCAGCACCCTCCAACAACGGCGGCACCTCGGTGCTGATCGGCACCGCCAGCACCGTCGGTCTGTCCCCGGCCAGCGCCGTACGGAGGGCATCGGCGATGGCGTCGGGCGTCTCGACCGACACCGCCCGACAGCCGAAGCCGGTAGCGATGGTGGGGATGTCCAGGTCCGGCAGGTCCAGGCCGGGCACGCCGGGTGTCTCCTTGAACTCGGCGAACGCCTTCAGGATCGCGTACTGCCGGTTGATCGGCACCACGAACACCACCGGCAGCCGCAGCTGTGCCGCCGTCCACAGCGCCTGGATCGAGTACTGGAAGGATCCGTCGCCGATCACCGCGATCACCGGCCGTCCCCGACCGGTGTCGCGTTCGCCGAGGGCGATGCCGATCGCCGCCGGTACGCCGAAGCCCAGCCCGCCGCTGGCCATCGTGAAGTAGGACGCGGGCCGGGTGACGGGCAGGTGTCGACGCAACGCGGTGAGGTTGGACGGCGTCTCCTGCACCAGCACGCCGTCAGCCGGCCAGTGCCGTGCCAGGGTGGCGAACAGCGCCTCCGGCGACAGCGGGGTCCCGGTTTCCGGGGCGGGAGCCGCTGGCCGTCGCGTGGGCAGTGGGCGGTCCGAGTCGGGTAGCAACTCGGCCAGTTCCGTACAGACGAGGGCGGCATCGCCGAGCAGGCTGTCACCCACCGGTGCGCGGGCCGCCTCGTCCGGGTCGTCGGTGACGTGCAGCAGGCGGGTGCCGGCCGGGAGGTAGTCGCCGGGCACGTAGGGGTAGTAGCGGAAGACCGGGGCTCCGATCACCAGCACCGTGTCATGGCCGCGTAGCCGTTCCGCCAGTGGCCCGATGGCGTACGGCAGGACGCCCTGGAACTGTGGATGGTTCTCGGGGAAACCGGCCCGCTCCGGGGCGGGGGAGGACCACACCGGCACCCGGAGCTTCTCGGCCAGCCGGATGGCGGCCGGCCAGCCGCCACTGCGGTCCACCGCGGCCCCCAACACCAGCAGCGGACTACCGCTGCCGGCGACGACGTCGGCGAACTGCCGTAGCTGTCGGGGATCGGGGGCGATCCGGGTGCTGACCTGCCGTACGACGGGGGTGCCCTCGGCGGGCTGGCGCCAGTCGTCCAGGGGCAGGGACAGGAAGACCGGTCCGGCCGGCGGTTGTACGGCCATGGCGTAGGCCCGCATCAGCGCCGCCGGGATGTCCTGGGCCCGGACCGGTTCGTAACTCCATTTCATGTACGGCTGGGCCAGCTCGGTCGCCCGTGGGCTGGTCAGTCGCGGTTCGAGCAGCAGCATCGGGCGGGCCTGCTGCCCGGCGGTCACCACCAGCGGGGTCTTGTTGTGCCAGGCGGTGACCAGGTTGCCCATCCCGTTGCCGGTGCCCGGGGCGGTGTGCAGGTTGACGTGTGCCGGCTTTCCGGTCGCCTGTGCGTAGCCGTCCGCCATCGCCACGGCCGACGCCTCCTGCAACGCGTGTACGTAGGTGAAGTCGGCGGGAAAGTCCTGGAGGAACGGTTCCTCGGTCGAACCGGGGTTACCGAACACGGTGGTCATCCCGAGGGCACGCAGCAGGTCGTAGGTGACGTCGCGCACTGTTGCCATGACAGCCCCCGCCCGTTCGACCGAACCACGCCAGCGTTGCATCTCACCCTAATCGGGCTTTGCGGAGGTTTGTTGCAGTCCGGTCAGGGCGGGGGTTGGCGTAGCCCGGTCAGGGCAGCGTGAACGGAAGCTCGATGCCGTCCAGCGCCCGACTGCACGGACAGTCGCGGTCGACCGGCAGTGTGGTGATCGCGTCGAGCAGCAGCCCGCGCAGCCGGGCGCTGTTCTCCCCGAAGACGCGGAACACCTCCTCCTGGGTCACCCCGTGCTCGCCCTCCACCCCGGCGTCGAGGTCGGTGACCAGCGCGATGGAGCTGTAGCAGATGGCCAGTTCCCGGGCGAGCACCGCCTCCGGATGCCCGGTCATGTTCACCACCGTGCCACCGATCGCGGTGAACCAGCGCGACTCGGCCCGGGTGGAGAAGCGCGGACCCTCGACGACGACAACCGTCCCACCGTCGGTGGCGTCAACGCCCCGCCGGTCGGCCGCCGCCAACAGTGTCTGCCGCCCGACGGGGCAGTACGGGTCGGCGAAGGACACGTGCACCGCGCCCCGGTCGTAGTACGTCTGCACCCGGCCGGACGTCCGGTCGATGAGCTGGTCGGGCACCACGAACGCGCCGGGGCCGAACTCCGGCCGTAGCCCGCCGACCGCGCAGGGGGCGAGGATCTGCCGTACGCCGATGGACCGCAGCGCCCACAGGTTGGCCCGGTACGGGATCAGGTGCGGCGGGTAGCGGTGGTCCTTTCCGTGTCGGGGCAGGAACGCCACCGTGCGGCCGTCGACCCGGCCGATCGTGATCGGGTCGGACGGTGCTCCGTACGGTGTCTCGACGGTGTGCTCGACGGCCCCGTCCAGCAGGGCGTAGAGCCCGGAGCCTCCGATTACGGCGAGTTCTGCTGCTGGCCCCATAGGCCCGCCCTTCAGGCTTGATCCGCTTAGTTGCCTCCAGACCTTAACCACCGCCAGTCGGACAAGTAGGGTGCGATGCATGGCGTTGACTGCGCACATGGTGACCATCGATTGCGCTGATCCGCAGCGGCTGGCGAAGTTCTGGGCCGATGCGGCTGGCTACGAGCTGAAATGGCAACACGAGAACGAGTTCGTGATCCTCGTTCCGGCATGGGGTGAGGGAGTGGCGCTCGGCCTGCAGCGGGTGACGGAGATCCGGGCCGGCAAGAACCGGGTGCATGTCGACTGGTCGGCCGACGACCGGCAGGCAGAGGTGGCAAGGCTGGTCAGGCTCGGCGCAACGGTGCTCCAGGAGCAGGTGACGCCGGGGCTGGCGTGGACCGTGCTTGCGGACCCCGAAGGCAACGAGTTCTGCGTCTCCGCGGCTCACGGGTAGCGGATGGCCGGCATGTACGGGGAGGGGCAGGCGATCGGGGGACGGTCCATGAAGTCGATGACCGGACAACTGTTGGTGGCCACCCCTGCCCTCAAGGATCCGAACTTCGACCGTACCGTCGTGCTGCTCGTCGCCCACGAGGCCGGCGGCGCGCTCGGAGTGGTGCTCAACCGGGCCACCGAGGTGCCCGTCTCCGACGTACTCGGGGAGTGGGGTGCGTTGGCCCGTGATCCGGCGGTGCTCTTCGAGGGCGGGCCGGTCCAGCCGGAATCGGCGATCTGCCTGGCCCGGATGCGTAACCCGGTCGAGCGGGTGAAGGGCTTTCACCTGATCTCGGGTGCGGTCGGCACGGTCGACCTGTCCGTGGATCCGGAGCGGCTACGGGAGCGGATCTCCGGGATCAGGGTCTTCGCGGGTTATTCGGGTTGGTCTCCCGGCCAGTTGGAGGCGGAGATCTCCGGCGGATCGTGGTTCGTGCTGGACGCGCTGCCCGGTGACGCGTTCGTGGACCGCCCCGACGATCTCTGGCCGATGGTCCTGCGCCGGCAGGGCGGGATCATGGCCGCCGTCGCCCATTTCCCGCCCGACGTCTCGCTCAACTAGCCGGTTCTGTTTGTCGCCTTGTCGCCGGAACAGGGCGGATGTCGCATCTCCTGATCGGGATGGGTGTCGCCGGGGCCTGTCGAGCTGAGTCGTTTGCGCTACCGCCCGCCCTGGGCAGCTGACGCGGGTGTGGCGGGCTGGCTGATGAAGTCGTTCGTGATGTCAGTTCGACAGGCGCGTGGGGATGCCTGGGCGGCTGCCAGCCGGCTACGAGGCACCCGACGCCGACCGCCTCCGCGCCCGGGGTCGTACCCTCGAACTGGTTGAATCGGTACTTAGTGCCCCGGGTCGACCGGGGTCACCGACCGGGCACCCCTCCAAGATGACGAGCCCGGTGGGGGTGTGTAAGATTCTCCGCGTGCCCGAGAGATCGGGAAACACGCAAGGGGCCGTGGCGCAGCTGGTAGCGCACCACACTGGCAGTGTGGGGGTCAGGGGTTCGAGTCCCCTCGGCTCCACCCTTGGTCGATGCCCTGGTCAGTCCGAACGGACCGACCAGGGCATCGACGTTTATAGGCTCGACGTTCACGGGCGACAGGGCCGCCCGTAGTGCGGACGCCGTGATCGGGTCATCTTCGCCGAAGGGGTCCGTGGAGTATCCGTCGATCTGCAGAACCTAGCGCTAGGGCCTGACCCAGGGGCCGGACCATGGCGCACTTCGACCCGGGCATTGGTCCACGGAAAATTGCCGTGGGGGTGACCATCGGTCAGCGGTCGGATGCCATCCGGCGTAACGATGCGTCCAGTCTCCGCAGCAGCTCTCCGAGACGGCCGCCACCACTCGGGGCGTTTGGGTAACGCGTCAGTACGCTCACCACGATGGGGCCAGCTAGACCTCTGACCTTCTCGATGTAGTCGGTGCCAACGTCACGGTCGTCACCAGCATCGAGCTCGAACGCTCGAGCCGCGTGAGCCGCCGGCCCGAGGATGTGCCTGACCTGAGTAGCTTTCGCCAGGGGGTGCAGGTACGCCGCACTGGCCGTGGCGACGGCCGCGCGCGCAGCATCGCTCGCCGCGGCCTGCCCTGAATCGCGTGTCTCCTGATACGCCCGGTTTGCCGCCCACGCACTGTCCCGGATCGCCTTGGTCCGCCTGGCTCCCTCCGCGAACGCCTGTGCAGCGTCGATCGCGGCTCGTGGGCGCCGATCGTCAGGACGTGCACGTTCGAAGATGGCCAGTGCGGGCCGCGCGCACTCCACCGCGTAGCCGGCGACGTCCCGGAGTTCAGCCATGCTGAGTTCGATCATCAGATTCTCGTCAGTCGCCATGCAGTCAACGCTATCGCTGAACCAACGGTTGAAACTTGTCCGGGATATTGGCGGAGCATCTAGGGGAAACCTTCAAAACAGAAGGTTGCTCAGGCCGCTCGACCTCGCACCCGAGCACGGCCTGTCCGCACAGGCGATCGGCTGCGGCACCGGTGGTCACCGGATGCGCGTGTCGGACCTGGGCCAGAGCAACCGGTCAGGGATGGAGGCCGGCGGGGCGGTCAGGGACGGAGGCCGGCGGGGAACCCGGGGCGCGCGAGACTCGACGACGCGCTGTTCGACAGCCGGCAGGCCCTCCCGGTGAGGTGGGTGGGGTGGATTACGGTGCGCTGGCCTTGTTACGGAGGGCGGCACTGCACCCCGTACCCTTGTCACGAATGGGCCAGCCCGTGGTGCGCGGGCGAGTGGGGAGGGGTCCGGTGTTCGCGTTGCAGCCGAGGGCTGACCGGGCGGCGAGTCCCTGTTCCGTACGTCGTCCCTCGATCTGTTCGGATCCCTCGGTCTGCTCGGCGGGCGTGAGGATCGAGGCGGTGTGATCCGGCTTCGACGGCTCAGGTTGATCGGCATCGCGCTGCCGGTCCTCTTCATCGTCGCGCTGGAACTGATCCGGCTGCCCGTCGTCCATCGGCTATGGCCCCATCGGGGACATCTGATCCTTGGCGTGCTGACCGTTCTGGCGGCCACCGTCTTCGGGGTCACGATATTCTTCTTCATCGACCGCGCATACCGGCTCATACTCCGGCAGAACCACCAGTTGGCGGTGGTGAACGCGGTGTCGACGGCGGTCCGTGGCAAGTTGGGTGTCGACCAGATCATCGACGCGGCGCTGGAGGGCGTCCTGTCGTCGACCGGAGCCATCGAGGTGGCCCTGACCGCCTCGGTGCCGGCGGACCGACTGCTGAACGAGGATGCGGTCACCTGGCACCGAGTCGCGACCGTCGACGCCCGCCCGAACGGTGTCGACGACCCTACTGCAGCAGCGCCGCGTACCGTCGATTTTCCGTTGCTGGCGGGTACCGCAGTCGTGGGCGCGATGTCCCTGCGCCTGGTCGACGGCGACGAACCCGGCCGGCTGACCTCCGACACGCTCCAACACATCGGCCAGCAGATAGGCAGTGCGATCCAGCGCGCGCAGCTCATCGCCGATCTTCAGCGACGTAAGCGCGAGGACCAGGCCATCCACCAGATACTGCTGCAGATCTCCAGCCAGGGCTCGCCGACGGCGACCCTGGCCTCCGTGGTCAACTCGTCGCGCGACCTGCTCGACGCGGATGAGGCAGGGCTGTGCCTCAACCAGGCGACCTCCGGCCTGGTGCTGGTCGACACCACGACGACCTGCGGAGCGGCGTCCGACGGGCTGGCATGTATCGCGGGCGAGGGTGCCCAGGCGTGTGGACTCCGCCCGGTGACGTGCCCGATTCGCACCCCGGTCGGGTACCCGGCGACCGTGTCGGTGCCGTTGCAGGGTCCCGGTGGATCGTTGGGGGAGGTCTGGGTCGGCCGCCGCTCCGACAGCCCGTTCAGCCGCCGGGACGAGGGGTTCCTGGTCACCCTCTCCGAACTGGCCGTGGTCGCCCTCAACCACGCTCGGATGCTGGAGAACGAACGCCAGGGCGCGATCCTCGCCGAGCGCGAGCGGATCGCCCGCGAAATGCACGACAGCCTGGCCCAGGTGCTCGGGGTGACCCATCTACGGCTACGCGCGCTGATTTCGCGGCCCGAGTTGACGGGGGCGACCGAGGTCCAGGGTGAACTGACGGATCTGATCGGTGTCTGTCATGAGGCTTACTACGACGTCCGTGAGGCGATCCTGGGCCTGCGTGAGTCGAGCCGTACCGACCGCGCCCTGCTGGAGAGCCTGCGCGCCTATGCCGAGAAGTTCTCCCGGCAGAGCCGTATCGAGACCACGCTGGACAGCACGCTGGACGGCGAGCTGGTCCTCACCCCGCAGTGCGAGGTGCAGGTGATCCGGGTGATCCAGGAGGCGCTGACCAACGTCCGGAAACACTCCGGTGCGCGGTCGGCGGTCGTTCGAATCAGCGAGACACCGGAGTTGACGATGTTTGTGGTGGAGGACGACGGGCACGGTTTCGACCCGGGCACCGTGCCGGCTGAGCGGGAAGGGTTCGGGCTGCATTCCATGCGCGAACGGATAGAGCTGATCAACGGCCGGTTGACGATCGACTCGGTGCCCGGACGGGGAACCCGCATCATCGTCGGCGTGCCCAGATCACACCGCGTACTGCCCCTTCCCCTGATGGCGGTCGAGGCATGATGGCGGGCAACGGGGCGGCCGAGGCGCCGGTACCGATCCGGATCCTGCTCGTCGACGATCAACCGCTGTTCCGTCGCGCCATCGCGACGCTGATCAACGAGCAGGACGACCTGACGGTCGTCGGTGAGGCCGTGAACGGCCTGGAGGGCGTGGAGAAGGCACATGCCCTGACCCCCGATCTGGTGGTGATGGACGTCGAGATGCCGGTGATGAACGGCGTCGAGGCGGCTCGGCTGATCCGGGAGCAACTGCCCGCGATCAAGGTGATCATGTTGACCGTCTCCGAGGAGGACGATCACCTGTTCGACGCGATTCGGAACGGCGTGCACGGCTACCTGCTCAAGGACCTCCGGCCTGAACAGCTCTACGACATGCTGCGTTCGGTGATGCGCAACGAGACGCCGGTGTCGCCCGTACTCGCCAGCCGACTGCTCGCCGAACTGCGGGAAGGTCCCCGACGCCGCCCGTCGCCGGCCGTGCCGGAGCCGGCCGTCAGTCGACGTGAACTGGAGATCCTGCAACTCGTCGCGGACGGACTGACCAACAAGGAGATCGGACGCAAGCTGTCGATCACCGAGGGCACGGTGAAGAACCACATCCACAACGCGCTACAGAAGCTGCAGATGGAGAACCGGATCCAGGCGGCGGCCTACATCGTGCGGCAGGGTCTCGGCAACCCGCGCCGCCAGTAGCCGGTCACCTCACCCGGTCCATCACTTCACCGCACAGATCTACCTGCTGATAGAGCCGGTAGGCCTCTTTCTGGCCCGAACCTGTGTCGCTTCGGGGATGGTTCAGCCGGTTGGCCGGTGGCTACCGTGATCGCGTTGGAGCGATTGGTGCCAACCGGAAGGACCAGCCGTGTCAGGACGGGTACAGCGTCTGGTTGCGGTCCTCTACGAGCATCCGCTGCTCGGCGAGGGACTTGCGCGAATACTGCTGGTCGAGACCGACGCCGAGGTGGCGGTGGCCCCGGCCGGGAACGGGCGAGTGGTGGAGGCCGTCCTGGCTCGCCAGCCCGATGTCGTGATCTTCGAGGGAAGCCGGTGTGAGCCGGACTGCCGGCGGCTTGCGCCGAAGGCGGTGCTCATCGACGTGACATCGGCCATGAGCACCGCCACGTACGCGCCCACGGCGAACGCGGACCTGGGCCGGATCATCCTGGCGGCGCGCGGCGGCGATGCGGCACCGCAGGTCGCCGGTGCCGGGCGCCCAGCCCTGCCCGGTCGGTAACGAGGCGGGTGCGTCCGCTGTCACACCGGCTGGACCTATCGGCCGGTATGCGGGTCACACACCCCCACCCTGTATCGGATATCTACCGGCCGACAGATGGGTTTTTCTCTGCCCTGGCCTGACGATGGTCGCGATGGAAACTCTATCTGCCTGGCTCACCGCCGTCGCGGGATGTGACGCGGCGGCTTGGGGCAGTCGTGATGAGGGTCGGGTGGCAATGTGATCTCGAAGCGCCTATCAGTCTCGCTCTCGGGTCGATCGTTGACCCGACGACTACGCAACATCGTCCGCAGACCGGACAAGTCTGCGGACCCGCCGGACGAGGACGCCCCTCGCGATGGTCCAAGAAAGCGCGGCGGCGCGGTTCGCTCCGTACTGGCCGTTCTGTTGGGTGTGGCGCTGGGCCTCGGCCTCTTCACGTTCGGCTATGCCGATGGCGCGTCATATCTGGGAGACGACCCCGCCACCTGCGCCAACTGCCATGTCATGAAGGAGAACTACAACAGCTATCTGAAGTCCAGCCACGGCAAGGTGGCCACTTGCAACGACTGCCACACGCCGCACAATCTGGTGGGCAAGTACGTGACCAAGGCACAGAACGGTTTCTCCCATTCGCTTGCCTTCACGACGCAGCGATTCCCAGACGAAATCCAGATCACGAAACGCAGTCTGAAGGTGACCGAGGGCACCTGCCTGTCGTGCCACAAGGATGTTGTAACCGGCATTCAGGCAACTCGCTCTCACGACCAGAAGATATCGTGCGTCGAATGCCATCGCACGGTCGGGCACATGTAGGTGAGGAGAATGAAACCGAACAAGGCAACACCAAGACGCAGGAAACTGGTCCTGCTTTCAGCCGTCGTGCTGAGCGCGTTCGCCACGGTGGGGTTGACCGCTTTCCTTGTCAATATCTTCGAGCGTAAGCAGGAAGCTCATACTCCGTACTATCCGGTGGTCGAGTTGGACGACAACACCACCGATCCTGCGGTCTGGGGCAGAAACTTCCCCCTGCAGTACGACAGTTACAAGCGTACGTCGGAGCAGCAGAAGACCCGCTACGGCGGCTCGGAGGCGGTGCGGCGAAGCCCCACCCAGGTCGACCCGCGCACCGTCGTCTCGCAGGACAAGCTCAAGGAAGACCCTCGCCTGGTCAAGATGTGGGCCGGCTACCCGTTCGCAACCGACTTCCGGGAAGAGCGTGGCCATGCCTACATGCTCGAGGACCAGAAATACACCAAGCGGGTGCTCGACTTCAAACAGCCGGGCACCTGCCTCAACTGTCACGCCTCCACCTATGTCCTGATGAAGAACCTCGGTGACGGGGATCTCTTCAAGGGCTTCGACAAGATGAACCAGATGACGTACCACGATGCCTCCGCCCTGGCGGAGCATCCGGTGGCCTGCATCGACTGCCACGATCCGAAGACGATGAAACTGCGGATCACCCGTCCCGCGTTCATGGAGGGCATCAAGGCGTACAAGGCGTCGATCGGCGTCAAGGACTTCGACGTCAACCGCGACGCCACCGCGCAGGAGATGCGTTCCTACGTGTGCGGTCAGTGCCACGTGGAGTATTACTTCAAGGGCGCGGAAAAGCGCCTGACCTTCCCCTGGCAGAACGGCCTGAAGGTGGACGACGCGCTCGCCTACTACGATAAGGTCGGGCACTCGGACTTCGTCCACAAGGAATCCGGCGCCAAGGTACTCAAGGCGCAGCATCCCGAGTTCGAGATGTACAACCAGGGCGTGCATGCCAAGGCCGGCGTATCCTGCGCCGACTGTCACATGCCGTACAAGCGTGAAGGCGCAGCCAAGGTCAGCGACCACCAGCTTCGCAGTCCGCTGCTGAACATAAACCGCTCCTGCCAGACCTGTCACCGGGCCTCGGAAGAGGAGCTGAAGGGTCGCGTAGAGGAGATCCAGGGCCGCTACGTGCACTCCCGCGATGTCGCCTTCAACGCCCTCGTCGAACTGATCGACGACATCGCCGCAGCGCAGAAGAACGGTACGCCCGAGGCGAACCTGAACGCTGCCCGCGAGTTCCAACGGAAAGCGCAGTTCTTCATCGACTACGTCGAGGCCGAGAATTCGAGTGGCTTCCACGCACCCGGTGAGACGCTCCGCGTTCTGAACGATGCAACCAACTACATTCGGCAAGGTCAACTCGCCCTCCGTGGCGTGATGCCCCCGCAGTTGCCCGGAACGCGGTGAGAGTCGACGCCAGTCAGCCGTACTTCCGGTGCGGCGACGGGCAGTGACCACACTGCGGTAGTGCTCTGGGGAGGAGTGCCCATTGGGCCTCCTCCCCAGAGTTTTTGCGGGCGTCGGCACCCACCACGACCCTCTGCCCGCTAGCGGCTCCGCATCGGTGACGCATCCCGGAATCGCCCGCCACCCGGCTGTCCGGGCAGGTCACGGCACTGCGTAGGCCACGGGAAGGCCGCCCGGCGCGGTCGCCGGAGGTGCGCTGCCGACGCCAGCCCGACCGGTACAGGCGGGACTATGCCGTCGACGGCTACGGCTATAACCCCCACGCTGCGGATCTATCGGAAACGTGTCGGGCGACGGATGGCTGCCGAGGAGCCTCGCGACGATCGTTTGAGGTGTCACTCAGCGGCGTGGACACCGCGCCACGCGATCAGTACCGGGAGACTCAGATGGCTCGGCGTCGAACGGCCGTGGCGGGTTCCGAAGACTCAGCAGGGTTCACCCATACGCTCCTGGATTGGCTCGGCCTTCCTCCCGATGCGAGTCCGGACGACATCGAGGCCGCCCACGACCGCCTCGCATCCTTCCTGGATTCGGCGCCACCCGGTCTTCAACCGTGGGCACGACAGCAGGCCACCATGGCGGGTGCGGCCTATGCGGTGCTCTCCGGCCGGGAGTCGGATCCGACTGGCGCGACCGCGCGGGACGACCGGACGCCTGCGGCGGATGGTGACGACGAAGCGGTCGACGCGGACGAGCCTGACGACGACGTCCTCAATCTGAAACTCCTCATTGCGGACGACTTTGATGAGGACGACTTCGACGAGGACGAGCTCGACCAGGCCGAGCGTGACCGGACCGAGCGTAACCGGACCGAGCGCGACCGGACCGAGCGTGACCAGGCCACGTCCGGCAAGCAGCCCGGCGGCACCCGTCCGAGCCGTGGCACGGCAGCGAAGTCCGGGAAGCAGGCGGCGCAGCGGGCGAGCCGCAGCCACCCACGCCAGTCCGCCCCGGCGACGCTGCGACGCCGGCTGCGTAACTCCCGGATCTTCCCGATCGCCCTGATGCTGGTCGTCGCCGGGCTGGTCTACGGGGTCTACCGGGCGGGGGCGGAAACCCCGCCCAACTCCGGAACCAACGCCAGTGCAACCGCTGCGCCCACCGCGCAACCGCTCGACGAGGCCAAGGTCGCCGAGCTGATGAGCAAGCTCCAGGCGAACCCCAAGGACGTGGAGACGCTGCGATCACTCGGCGACGTCTACTTCCAGGCCTCCGACTACAAGACCGCCGCCACCTGGCAGCAGAAGATCCTCGACATCAACCCGAACGACATCAACGCCCGGCTGGCGCTTGGCGTCGCCCTCTTCAACACCGGCGACACGGCGGGCGCGGAGCAGCACTGGTTGAAGGTCGTCGAACTCGATCCGAAGCAGGCCGAAGCGCACTATGACCTGGGCTTCCTGTACCTGAGCAAGAACCCACCGGACAACGCGAAGGCGAAGGCGGCGTGGGAAGAGGTAATCAGGATCGACCCCAACTCCGAGCTCGCCAAGACCGTCTCCACTCACATGGACAGCCTGGTCGACCCGTCCCCCTCGCCCTCGACCACCTCGTCCGGCGGCGGGAAGTGACGACATGACCGGGATTACCCTGCCGCTCGCGGTGCTCGCCGGGGTCGTGTCGTTCGCCTCGCCCTGCTGCCTGCCCATGGTGCCGGTCTTCGTCAGCTACATGGTCGGTGCCACACCCGAGGATTCGCCGCACGCCCGCCGAGTCGCCTTCTCCCAGGCGCTGGTCTTCGTCCTCGGATTCTCCGCGGTCTTCGTCGCGCTGTGGGCCTCGATCGGGCTGATCGGCTACGTACTCGGTGACTATCGCGACGTGCTGCGGACCGTCGGCGGCGCGGTGCTGATCGTGATGGGTCTGCACGTAGCCGGTCTGATCGAGATCTCGGCGCTGTACCGGGAGGTCCGGGTCCCCGTACGCGCGGCCGGTGGCCCGAGTGCCAGCGAACCCAGTCCGGCCGCGATCACCCCCAGCTACCGGCGCTCGGCACTGATGGGGGTCGCCTTCGGGGCGGGATGGACGCCGTGCATCGGCCCCATCCTCGGCGGAATCATCGGCCTGGCCTCGGTCACCGACAGCGTCGGCCAAGGTACGGCGCTGCTCGTCGCGTACGCGTTGGGGCTGGGCATCCCGTTCATCCTGGTCGCCATCGGCGCGACCGAGGTGAGTCGCCGCCTGGGCTGGCTGCGTCGGCACCACACCGCAGTGTCGATCGTGTCCGGAGTGCTGCTCATCCTGACCGGCTTTCTGATGATCACCAATATGTTCGGCAAACTCTCCGGCCTAGCGCCCAACTTCGGTCTCTGAGCGAGGATCGCATGAGCCAGAAAACGCGTACCGATGTCGACGAATTCCCAACCGGCGGCCGGGAGCAACCGGCGAACCTGGCACGCGACGACCTCGACTCGGGCATCGAGATCTCGCCGTGGGACCTGGCCGACCGGCTCTACCGGTTTCTCATCTCCAAACGGACCGGCCTGATCCTGATCCTTGCCATGGGACTGCTCTCCCTGGTCGGCACGCTGCTGGAACAGGCACCCGACCGGGTACGCAACGACCCGCAGGCGTACGCCAGCTGGCTCGACTCGGTCCGGCCGAAGTACGGCGGTTGGACCAACCCGCTGAACATGGCCGGGATGTTCGAGGTCTTCTCGTCCGTCTGGTTCAAGTCGGTCACCATCCTGCTGGCGATCAGCATTCTCGCCTGCACCATTCACCGGACGCCGCAACTGTGGAAACGGGCGATGCACCCGCGTATCCACGTTGCCGAGGCATTCTTCAGCCACGCCGGTCTGCGCGCGAAGCTCACCCTGCCCCTGCCACCCGAACAGGCGCTTGAGCAGGTTCGCGCGGCGCTGAACGGACGTCGGTTCCGGACCGTCGCGGACCCGAAGGGGCCAGGTCTGAACCTCTACGCGGACCGGTTCCGCTACACCCCGTTCGGCACGGTGCTTGCCCACCTCGGTTTCGTGGTGATCCTGGGCGCGGTACTGATCAGCGCCACGACCGGCTTCAAGAACACGCAGTTTCCGGTGACCGTCGGAACGCGGGCGGAGGTGGGCTACGGCACCGGCCTGACGGTCGAGGCGAAGTCCTTCTCCGACACCTACCACGCGGACGGCCGACCGAAGGACTACGTCAGCGAGCTGGTGCTGTACCGAGGCGACAAGGAACTCGCCAGCCAGGAGGTACGGGTCAACTCGCCGCTGCGCTGGGACGGGATCACGTTCTACCAGTCGTACTTCGGTGTCTCCGCGGTGATGCAGGTCAAGGACAGCAGCGGCAGGACCGTCTTCGACGGGGGTGTGCCGCTGTCGTGGACCTCCGACGACGGAAAGAACGCCATCGGCCAGTTCACGATGCCCGACCAGAACCTGATGGTGTACGTCGTCAGCGCCGCGTCGGGCCAGGTGGATCCGAGTATCAGCGCCGGGCAGATGCGGCTGGAGATCTTCCAGATGGACAGCGAGCAGGCCATCGGGGCCGAGGTGCTGTCGCAGGGCAAACCGACCACCGTTGGCGGCCTCACCTACACCTTCGAGCGGGAACGGCAGTTCACCGGTCTGATCGTCTCTCGGGATCCGGGCGCGCTCTGGGTGTGGGTCGGCTCGACGTTGATGATGCTCGGCCTGACCCTCGTCCTCTTCTTCCGGCACCGGCGGATCTGGGTACGGGTGCGGTCCACCGACGAGGGGAGTGAGGTTCTCCTCGCCTCCATGGAGCGGCGTGACTCGGGATTCGAGTCGTGGTTCCGCCAGTTCGTCGCCGATGTCGACGCGCTCGCCGGGAAGCCGGGCGGGCACCACGAGAAGGTAGGAGCGAAAGATGCTTGAGTTCTCCCAATACTGCCTGATCGCCAGCAGCATCCTGGTCGCCTTGGCGATGGTCTCGTACGTGGTCGTCCTCGCGATGCGGCGCACGGTCCGTAAGCCGGCACTGGCACACGCCGGGGCAGGCGGCGGCAGCGGTGCCACGGAGACACCGGAGGGCACGCGGGGTGTCGGGGCGGCCACCAAGCCGACCGGCCTGGTCTGGTACGGCAGCCGCCTCACCGCCCTGGCCCTGCTGTTCGTCACCGCCGCGCTCGTGGCACGGACGGTGGCAACCGGACACGGACCGTTCTCCAACCAGTACGAGTTCGCCGTGTCGTTCGCCTGGGGCATGCTCGCCGCCTACATCTACTTCGAGTGGAAGTACCAGGTGCGGATGCTTGCGCTGGTGGTGCTGCCGATCACCGAGGCGATGCTGCTCTACTCCGAGACGGCCGACGCCACCGCCTCGCCGCTGGTGCCGGCGTTGCAGAACAACCTGCTGCTGACCCTGCACGTCATTACGGCGGTCATCGCCTACGGTGCCGCCGCGGTCGCCTGCGCGGCCGGTGCGCTGTACCTGATCCAGCCGGAGAGCGGTCGACGCGGTCTGCCCAAGCCGGCGCTGCTCGACGAGATCGGCTACCGCGCCGTGGTGGTGTCGTTCCCGATGATGACCATCATGATCATCCTCGGCGCGATCTGGGCCGACATCGCCTGGGGCACGTACTGGAGCTGGGACCCGAAGGAGACCGCGTCACTGGTCACCTGGCTGATCTACGGCGCGTACCTGCACGCCCGGGTGGTCCGGGGCTGGCGCGGCCGGCGGTCGGCCTGGCTGCTCATGCTCGGCTTCGCCGCGGTGCTGTTCACCTACTTCGGCAACCTGTTCTTCGGTGGAATGCACGCCTACGTCTAGCGGAACGCGTGCGTAGGTGTGGGGACCAGTGGCGATCGCGACGAGACAGGAGAGTGCACGATGACGTCGGTGACGACAACCGATCGCCCGGCCGGTTGGCGCGCGCGGATCCGGACGAGCCGCATCGGCACACTGGCGGTGCTGGCCGTGACCACGGCTCTCGTGATGGGTGCGGCGTACCTTGTGGACCGGCCGGATTCGGACCCGGACGGCGTCACCGCCGTGGAGCTGACCGGGGCCGCGTCCGGACCGCCGCCGGCGGTGGGCAAACCCGCCCAGGACTTCACCGCCACCACCGTCGACGGTCGGCAGGTCTCGCTGGGTGAGCACAAGGGGAAACCCGTCTGGTTGACCTTCGGTGCCACCTGGTGCGCCCCCTGCCGGGCTGAGGCCCCGGACATCCAGGCCGCGTACGACAAGGCGAAGGCGAACGGTGTTGTGGTGATCGCGGTCTACCTCTCCGAGGACGCCAAGGACGTGCAGAACTACGCCATCCGGCTGGGGCTGGACTACCTGCACGTGGCCGACCCGGAAACCCGCATCGCCTCGGCCTACCGGGTGATGGGCATCCCGACGCACTACTTCATCGACCGCTCCGGCAACCTGCAATCGATCAAGGTGGGTGTGCTCAACCGGGCCCGGATGGACGCCGCGCTAGCGGAGATCAGCAGTTAGGCGGACCGGTACGCCTTTGAAGAGGTCGCGGACGGGTAGCCGCGCGAGGGTTGCCGACCGAGGCGGCGGGGCCAGAAGAGAACGATGTCAGGCCCCGCCGTCTGGAGGTGATCCGATTGGCGGGACCTTCACGGCAGCCGTTCCAGCGGGCCGGTTCGGGGGTTCATCAGGGCGGAGAAGTGGGCGACGAGCCGTCGTACCAGTTCCGGACTGCGGAGGACGACGCCGACTTCGAGGTTGGTCGACAACGCCCGATCGGTGAGGTTCGCGCTGCTGATCAGGGCGGTCCGGCCGTCGGCCGCGATCAGCTTCGCGTGTAGGGCAGCCCGAGGACTACCTGCGGCGGCCCGCTGCTGCGCCGGCCAGTGCCAGAAGGTGGCCCGGTCCCGCAGCTCCGCGAAGGCGGCGGTGGCCCCGGAAGGTCCGCGCAACGCACCGCCGTCGCCGGCCGAGCTCTCCAGGACGAGATCGATGCGTACGCCTCGATTGGCAGCGGTCACCAGTTCGGTGACCACCTCGGTGACGCCGTACGCGGCGAAGCTCACCACGAGCAGGCTGCTTCGGGCCGCCCGGATCAGCCCGACCACGACCGATCTGGTCAGGCGTACCGGGACGGAAGGGCTGGTCGGGCCGCTGATGGCCAGCTCGGTCCGCTCGGCCGTGGCCCGCTGGTGCAGATGGACGGCGCTGCGCAGTGCGAGAGCGAGCGCCGCGCCGGGCAGCTCGGGTGCTTCGGCCCGCCAGGCGGTCAGCAGCCGTCGGGCGTGACCGGCGATTGCGTATCCGGGTCGGGCGTCGATGAGCTCCGCCTCCACGGAGTGGTCCGGTACCGTCGCCGCACACAGCACGTCGGCCCAGGCCGCGACGTGCCCAGCGGGCAGTTCCGCCGCGAGGCTGGCGACGGTCTCCGCGAGCGCCTCGTGAGTCATGGGGCGAAGAACCCGTACCCGTTGTCGGTGAGGGTGTCGACCAGCAGCGCCCGGTCCAGGTACTGGTTACCCCGATCACAGGAGGTTTCTGCGGCGAAGAGGCACGCGTGGCAGGCGGCTGCCGAGAGCCGGCCGTGCACGGTGGGATCGTGTTCGGCGCAGAGCGGGTCGGAGCTGCACAGCCGGGCCGACTCCAGGGCCCGCTCGATGAGCGGGCCGAGCCGGTCGGTACGGCCGAGCGAGACCAGGCCGCCGAGAGTGCCCTCGCTGTCCGGGGCTGCGGTGTAGAGCAGGACGCCGGCGGCCGGGTCCTCATCCGACCAGGCATAGACGCGCTCACCGATGCCGGCGGCGCTGTAGCCGCATTCGAGGGCGAGTTCCCGGATCAACACATGGGAGAAGGTGTGTAGCAGTAGGTAACGCAGACCGGGCCACTGCCCCGGCGGCAGTTGGCGCTGTGCCCGCCACTTGTCGTGTGCCCGGATCAGCAACTGCTCGCGCTGTTTGACCGCCGGGCGGTGTTCCCACTCGACGATCCGGGACTCCTCGAAGCGCAGGAAGATTCCCTCACCGCGCATCTCGGCGCAGGGCAGCCAGATGGGGGCGTCGATGGACAGGGGGGCTCGCCGCTGGTCCGGGGTATCGAGCACATTCCACTCGGGCGCGTCGATGCGGGTGAAGCCGTAGAGGGCGGCCACCTCACGCAGCCGAGGGGCGAGGACGACGTTACGCAGCCAGTCGGCATGCTGGGCCGGTACGGGCTCCGGACGGGTGGTGAAGTCGGGCAGTTCGGTCCTGGTGTTGGTGGTGAACGCCCGCCATTCGGGCCGGCGTACGTCGACGTTGTCGCGATCGTCGTCGTCGGGTTCGGCACGTGCCCGGCGCTGGATCGCCGCCCAGACTCGGTCCACGCCGTACGGCTCCAGCTCCGGCCAGCAGGTCTGGGTCGGCAGAATCAACTTTGCGGTTGCTTCATCTAGTGTGGACAGCACCAACAGCTTGTCCCAGAACTCGGCGACGACCTGGTCGACCGGTTGTTCGGCGCGCGGGAGACTGAATACCGGCAGATACATGGCGAACCAGCTGTTGGTGGCGCCCAGGGCGAGGGTACGGGTCGAGGCATCGCACGGTTCGTATGTGCCAAGGTGCGGATGCCGCCCCCGGCAAGCGGGTAGGGTCTGTTCGGCCTGCACCCCGAGTGCCTCGGACAGTGGCCGGGCCTTTTCGCACTCGCACGCGACGAAGATGTTGGCGGCCTCACCCGTGGTGCCGCGTTCGAGCAGTTTCAGGGTGTGACCCGCACCGGGGTCGCCGTCCCGGTGCACGAAGTAGGACCAGGGAAAGTCGTCGAGATGCCCGTTGCCGCAGGCCAGGACGAAGCGCGCCGGTACGGCGGTGGGCCGCCGCCCGCCGTTGCCCCGACAGGAGTGCACATAGCGGACCCGGTCCGGCAGGTGGGAGCGAAGCAGTTCGAAGATGCCGCTGTCGGCTCGGGCCAGCCGGCTGCACCGGATGTCCGAGCAGCGCAGCCAGCCGGGAAACAGGGTGACCGGCACCCCGACCCGGGCCCATTCGGCGTACGGGTCCGAGGTCTCGGGTAGGTGCGGCGGCAGGCGCAGCGACTGTAGCTGGTCGCCGACCTTGGCCCGCATCGCCGACAACAGACGATCCTCGCTGATCACGGTGGACTGGGACAGATCCCAGTGGTCCAGGCCGAGCGGCATGATCGACAGGCTGGGCAGGTCGGCTACGGAGCCGATGCCGTAGGTGTGCAGGAGCTGATTGGGGCGCAACACCCCGACGCGAAGGTTATGTTGCGGATCGGTCACCGGGTTGCCGCCTCGGGGGTGGTTTCGGAGCTGTTGTCACGGGAGACGAACGGCGGGGGATCGTCAACGTCCACGCCGTTGACGTGCAGCTGTAGCTGGATTCCGGGCTCGACGTCGCGCAGCGAGCTGGGACAGGTCGTCTGTCGCCAGCGGCCCTCCTCCGGTCGATGCAGGAGACCGACGATGTCGTCACTGCGGTACGGCTTGTCGTAGGCCAGACGGCGGGCGGACACCGAACGTTCCCGGGCCCACAGGTCGAGGCGTGCTTCGAGTTCGTCCTCGACCCGGTTGCGGGTGGCGTTGTCGGCAGCCACGCTGCTGCGCCGCTTGAGGAACCGTACGACGTGGTCGGCGAGTTGGCTGTGCCGGTCGAAATCCTGGGCGCGCAGATTGCCGTTGTAGCCCGCTTCGAGGTCGCGTACCAGCGCCACCAGAACGCCGGTCAGCCCTCGGTCGATGGCCCGCTCAGCGAACGGAGTCACCGACAACGCCTCGACGTGTCGGTAGACGTTGGCGTGAAAGTGGTCGAACTTCTCGTAGTGTGACAGGTCCCGTGGCCGGGCCCAGTGGTAGACGGTGAAGACCAGCCCCGGGGCGGCCCGACCGACCCGGCTGGTGGCCTGGATGTATTCGGCCGTCGACTTGGGCTGATTGGCGACGACCATCACGCCGAGCCGGGACACGTCCACGCCGACTGCGATCATGCTCGTGGCCAGGAGTACGTCGATCGGGGGTGGGCTGCCCTTCGGGCGGGTACCGGTGAACCGTACGGCGAGCTGATCCAGCAGCGGTCGGATGGCGTCCGACGGCATACGCGAGGTCAACTCCTTCAACAGCGGGTCGTATCGGCGGGCCAGTCCTCGCTCGTCGGCCCGGATGAGTCGGGTGGAGACGTCGTCCTCCACCACGCGGCGCATCCCGCCCAGGTCCCGCAAACTGTTGAAGTAGCCGACCAGCGTCATGTACGGGTCGGTGACCGGGTTGCGGCCGTACGTGTCGTGCAGCTTCTGCGCCGCACCGAGCACCGAGACGTAGACCCGGATCAGGGTCGACCGGAGCCGGATGCCGTGCGCGCAGATGCCTATGTACCGGCGTCCGGGACGCTCGGCGGGCGGACGCTGTCGGGCGAAGAAACTGTCCGAGGCGTCCAAACCCGGCGGCGGGAAGACCTCGGTGTGCCGGTGGAACAGGGCGTCGATCTGCCGATGGGCGCGACGTACGGTGGCGGTGGACGCGATCACCTTGGGGCGGGACCAGTGCCCCGGCTCCGGTTCCCAACTCGCCAGCCGGTCGACGGCGGTCTCGTAGAGGCCGACCAGCGAACCGAGCGGACCGGAGATCAGATGCAGCTCGTCCTGGATGACCAGGTCAGGGGGACGCAACCGGGGGCAGTCGACGATCCGGGCGGCCGGTGCGTTGCCCCGGGGGCGGTGGGTGGGGGCCTCCCAGTCGGCCCGTTCGATGTCCTCGGTCAGGTAGCCGTGCCGCTCACACCGTCGGATTACCCGGCCGAAGAGTGCGGCGGTCTCGCCCTTCCACGGAAGCTGGGCAAACTTGTCCACGGTGGCGATCAGCAGTGCCGGCGGGTGCCGGTAGATCTCCTCGTCGACCAGCAGCACCGGCAGGCCCTGCTCGTCCTCCGGCAGTTGCCCACCGGCCGGCAGCAGGTACCCGCCCATCGCACTGAACGGGCACTCCATCTCGGAACAGACCACCAGCGTGCGCCGATACGTCGAGTTCACCGAGATGTCCCGACCCGGTTCGATGCCGGTGCCGCACCACGGGCAGGTGGTGAGCTGGTGCGGGGAGCCCTGACCCCGGGTTGCCATGCCCCGGGCTCCGCGCAGCCGGGCCGACCACTCCACGACCTCGTCGGTGCGGTTCGGGGTGACCCGTCCACCGACCCACAGGCCGATCCGGATCGGCTGCCTGCCCCAGGTCGCCTGGTCGGCGCGGCGCAGGGTCTCCGCGGCGCAGATCAGCGTGGCGGCCCGTTCGAACTGTTGGATGGTCAGCAGGCGAAGGGTGTAACGCATCAGCACAGCCAGACCGTCGGTGGCGGTCAGGCCGCCGTACGCCGGTTGCAGTCGCCGTACGGCGATGGTGAACGCGGTCAGGCCGAGGTAGGCCTCGGTCTTGCCACCACCGGTCGGGAACCACAGCAGGTCGGCGACCGCCCGGCGGGGGTCCTCGGTGCGCTCGGGATGCCGGGGATCGGCCAGCGATGGCAGGTTGAGCAGCACGAACGCCAACTGGAACGGGCGCCAACGGTGGTTGATGGGCCGGTCCGCCTCGGTGACGGCCTGGGTGAGGGGGATCTCGGGATGTTCGCGGCGGCGGGCGGCGACCACACTGTGCACCCGTTGCAGGTACATGGCCCGGTTGGCGAACCCGAACGCCTGCCGGGCCACCGGGTCGGTGGTGAGCAGGGCGATCCCGGCTTCGATCCGGTCGGCGGCCTGGCGGGCGTCGCGTACCGCATCTCTGGCCTGCGACCGGTAGTCGCCGAGCCGCCGGGCCGGGTCGGCGACGGCCGCCTCGTTGCGGTCGATCCACGCGCGGTAGCCGTCGACGAGTGGCTGCAACACCGCCGTGAGCGCTTCGACTGGGCCGTCGTCGGCCAGTTCGGCCAGCCGTTTCATGTCGAGCACCACATTGGCCAGCTCGGGCAGGTCCGGGTCGGTCTCGACGTTGGGTACGTCGGTGAAGGGCACCTCGTGGTCCGGCACGGTCGTGGTACGGATGGTGTGTGCCCGTTGCGGATCGTCGGCCGGTGACTCGGCGCGTACCGCCGTACCGTGCCCGACCGCGAACTCGGGGCAGAACCGGTAGGCCATCGCCAGGCGACGCCGTTCCGCCTGGTCAGAGGCGTCACCGCCGGTGATCTGTTCAGGTCGCGGCACGAACACCGGGTGTCCGTCCACACCGGTCGCTGCCAGTTCGACCTGAAAAATCCAACGGGTGGCGTCCCGCTTGGGTGGGGCGGGTTGCCGATTCTCCAGGAACAGGGAGACCAGCCACTGGCCGTCGAGGCGGCGGGCTCGACCACGTACGACGATGGCCGGTTGTCCCCGGTCGACCACGGTCGGCGGCAGCAGCCCCTCGGTGAGCGTGATCGTGACGCTGCCACCCTGCTGCTGGCGGCACCAGACCGACTTGCCGGCGTGCTCCTCGCGCGTCGAGGTGATTTTTTCGTAGCGCCCCCAGCCGGCGGTGACCTTCAGCGCGGTCACGTCACCAGCGACGCAGGCGGTGAACCCGAGTGCGGAGGGGGCGAGGCTGGGCACGTTGGGGGCGCTGGGCTCGGGTTCACCCTCCAGGATGTCCGGTGCCGCTGCCTCGGAATACTCGTCCTGCGTGTCCGGATCGACCGACGAGCCGTTGGGCGCGAGTCGGCCGAGGATGTACCGGTCGAGCGGGTCTTCCCCCCGGAACTCCTCGTCCGGCTCGCCGAGCGGGCCGTGCAGGTCGGCTCGGACCAGCCGCTCCAGCTCCGCGCGAATCACCCGCTCATCCGGTACGGCGAGCACACCCTCCCCATTCATGACCGCCACCGTAGCGGGTCGATCAGGCAGCCGTCGTTCGGCCAATCGATCCAACCGGGTTGGCGGCGGCCCGGAAGGGGCTCGGTGAGGTAAGTGGGGTGGGTAACGGTGCGCTGACTGCGCTGAGGCGTCGCTGAACAGCAGATGATCGAGGGGACGGGACAGGGCTTTCCGAGGCCGACGGCTGGACGGAGCTGCCGTACAAGGTGTTCTCAGCTAAGTCTGACTTTTGCTTTAGCTTGCTCCACGCGCAGCGTGGGGTTCTGAACGTGAGCCTGGGGATGACCGTGCTCGATCGTGTTGGTCATGCTGATGGTGGTGGCTACGCATGGTGCGGGTGGGGAACCGGTCCGGCTGGGGTGGCGAGGGCGGCTTGCCGCCGGATTGACCGGAGCCGGTGGCGGCATGGGCATCAACGTCCTGAGCAACGATCTCAAGTACCCGGGGGTCGGAGGCTGATTCCGTCGCAAGAACCTGTCTACCGATGGCTCCACGCTCTTATCCCATACTGTCCGCTATGGACTTACGTCCGTGTCATCCTGAACCACGCCCAACTCCTTGCTGAGATCACCTCCCTGAGGGCTTGACGAAGTGCCATTTCTGGGTCCAGAAGGGCCGGCCCGCAGTCGGTGGGGTTGCCGCGTCCGCCGCCGCCTGCGGTGAGTGATACAAACAATCATATATTTCCAGGGCTGCAGCCTTCTCCATTTTCGCCTCGGGGACGTCCAGACAGAGCCCGGACTGCAGGTTTTTCAATTGGTTATCATCTGTGTAGATCCATCGCTTCCCGCCGTCGTCATTACAGTCCCACAGCTGCAGTCTTGCATGCTTCTCCGTACTGTTATTGACGATGTCCAAGCACTTTCCCAGTACGCGCACTGTGTTGTCTGAATGCAGCGTCCACAGTTGACCTTCTGTTTCGCCGAAGTAGTCACAGGGCCACAACTGGATGACGTCACCATTTTGACCCCGATTAAACTTGTCGTCGACACACATTGTGGTTCCGTTTTTAGGGTTGGTAACGGTGATGAGGTGGCGGGAGATGAGTTCAGTGAGCGGCTTGCTGGGCGCTGTGTTCGACGGGGTCTCAGACGGTTCCCCCGAAGGCTTTCTGGATGCTTCGGCCGAGCCTTTGGATCTCTCGTCATTAGGCGTGAAGCCGGAAACTAGGGTGATGACTGCGGGAACTGCTGTCAAAAGGGTGGCGGCCACTGCGCCGGCGGCGATCTTTTCTTTGCGAGTCCAGGGCTCCCTCCGTCGTTGCGGCGGCTTATCAGAAGGCGGCTCGCTGGAGTTCGGTGAACACGATGGAAGATTATTATGTGACGGCCTCACAGAATCCTCACCGAAAATCCGGACATCTACAGTAGAAGTACTGTACACGGAACGGACAACATGAACCAGCAGGGCGATTGTGCAGTCGGTCGGCGAGTAGTGCCCCACGGGCGTTTCAAGATTATAAGTATGGTGTGAGTGACTGGTCGCAGTCTGGCCACAGTGGCGTGTCGCGTGGCGAGGTAGGGACGAAGCTCCGGTAGGACGAGGTCTTCTCATGGATCTTGTCTTCAACGGAGCTTCGTCGTGGTGCAGTGTGTCATGTCCGACGCTGATGTGGCGTCGGTTGCGGGTGTCCCGGTAGCTCAGGCGTGCGCTGACCTGCTGGAGTTGCTGTCCGGGGTGTCCGACGGCCGGTCGTCGCAGGGCCGGGATCATTCGGCGGCGGTGGTGTTGGCGCTGGTCGCGGCGGCGACGGTGGCGGGGATGACCGGGTACACGGCGATGGCGGGCTGGGTGACCGACGTGCCACAACCGGCGTTGACCGACTTGTACCTACGCGCCGGTGTGCTGCCGGCCGGTCGGCCGTCGCGGTCAACGCTGTGGCGGGTGTGCACCGATACCGATCCGCAGGACCTGGACACCGCGATCGGGGCCTGGACGACGGCCCGCCGATCGGGTCTCGATCCGGTCGCCGAGGCCTCGCCCGAGAACGATCCGGCACCGCAGTCCGCACCGGCTGACCTGGTCCGCTTGGACGGCGAAACCGTCTGCGGCGCCGTCGACGCCGACGGGCAACAACTACACCTGCTCGCGGCGTTGGCCGGGGGCGTCGAGCCCGGTACACCGGTGGTGGTGATCGGCCAGGTCGACGTCGCCGGGGCCAAGACCAACGAGCCGGCCCGCGCCCGGGACCTGCTCGAGACCCTCGACCTCGACGGCAGGACCGTCACCGCGGACGCGTCGCACACCGTCAAGGCCACCGCCGAACTCATCCACGCCCGCAGCGGCCATTTCCTGTTCCCGGTCAAGGAGAACCGGCGGGCCCTGTTCGACGCCCTCAACACGCTGCCCTGGCCGAGTGTGCCGGTCGCCGCCAGTCGCATCGATACCAGCCACGGGCGGATCACCCGACGCACGATCCAGGTCCTGCCCGCCCGCCCGGCCTACCGTTTCCCCACGTCAACCAGGTCTGGCTGATCGAACGCTACGTCACCGACGCCGCCGGTCGGCACCTCAGCGCCGCCGCCCAACTCGGCGTGGCCAGCCACACCCCCGAGCAGGCCACGCCCGCCCAGATCGCCGCCTTCAACCAGGGCCACTGGGCCATCGAATCGCTGCACTGGATCGGAGACACCTGCTACCGCGAAGACGCCAGCCGAGTCCGTACCCGCAACGGACCCCGCGTCCTGGCCTCCATGCCCAACCTGGCCATCAACGCCCTCCGCCTGGCCGGACGCTGCGACATCACCGAAGCCACCCGCTGGGCCAGCCGCAACATGACCAGACCCTTCACCATCCTCGGACTCACATCATGATCTTGAAACGCCCGTGAGTAGTGCCCTGAGCTTAGGCGTCGGAAATCGGTTTCGTTGGGTAGGAGATGGGTCGAGCTGGTGGTGCCCGTGCCCTTGCCTTCGCGTTGAACCTCTGCGGTTAGTGATCGGTAGAAGTCGGTCTCGCTGTCCTGTTGACGCTTGCCGGCGGCTCCGATCCACCACCAGGCCCTTGCTGCGTTGATCTCTGCCTCGAAGTCCGTGAGATGGTGCAGCTCGCCGACAGCGCCTCGAAACACACCAGTTTTAGCCTTGAACCAGACGCGGTCCTTGATCGCGATGATTCGCTCGGCTCCATGGGACGCTACCTCTTCTGGTACTTGCTGTGCCTTGGATACGAGAGGGTGACCCATTGTGTCGAGGGGCTGTTCGAGTGGGGGAAATTACGAGTAGCGGTGTCTCGGTGGAGTGAAATGTGAATGTGTAAAAAGGTGGTCAATCTGTCTTGGAGAAGCCGCCGAGCTCGTCCAACTCGTCACGAGACATGCCGGTTAGGAGGGCGACGGAGCTTGCGGTAGAGCCATCGAGTTGCCGCAAGGCCTGACTGACCGCTGTTTGAATCTCTGAGCGGTGATTCTCGATGTATTCGCGTATCGCTATGTCAACCACCTCCTTCTTGGAACGCTTGAGGAAGTGTGCTGCATGCGAGATCAATTGGTCTGTCTGGGCGTCTACCTTGATTGGCGAGGCGGCGGCAGCCATGACTTCTCCCTACAGTGGCTCAAGGTACCCAGGTACCAAAGTACCAGGGGGCATGGTTTTGGCTGAGTGGTTTGGCCAACCTGGTCGACGCGGCGTCGAGTATGGGCGGGTTGTCGGATTATGCCCAAGGGGAACAGGTCAGGGACGGCCGAGGCCGAGTGCGTTGAGCGCGATGGCGGCCGTACGGGCGCTGACGAGGTGTCGGACGCTGCCGCTGTGCGGTTGGCCAGGTAGGCCGGCCTCGTGGACGTACAGGTGGCAGCCGGTGTGGTGGTAGCGGATGCTGACCGGTTGCCCGGCGTGGTGTTGGGCGAGCCGCCGAATCAGCGGGACCGGGTCTTCGACCAGCGGGGCAGGCTCCGGCGTCTGTGGTACGGGGATGCCCTGCTGAGGGTCCTCGGGTACGGAGTTGTCGGTGGCGTTTTCGAGATATTCGAGGAAGTACGCGGCGGCGGCCTCGGGGCTGCGCTGTAGCGGCATCAGATCGGGTCGGATCGCTCGTTCGGGCGGGGTCATCTCGACGTTCCAGCCTTCGCCGTGGATCAGGGCCGGGTCGCCCTCGTTGAACCGGTGGTCCTCCAGGGTGAGTACGAGGGTCTGGTGCAGGCCGAGCACGAGGCGGATCAGGCCGGTCAGCGGCATGCCGGCTGGCGTAACCGCGCTGACCAGCATTCGGGCAGCGGGGTGCCCGCCGCAGGCTTCGGTGATGTAGCGGGCCACCGGGTCGATCCCGAGTTGGTTGACGGTGACCGTACCCTCGCGGAGGTCCTGGCCGATGTCGTGGTCACCGTCGAGAAAGGTGAGGTCCGCTGCTCGGGCCTCGATGATCTCGGCCCAGTGTCGGAGCTGGTAGCAGACGGGAAGCTGGAAGATCGGTTTCCCGCCGGGCTGGTTGCCGACCTGCGGAACTTCCGTCGGCTCCTCCGGGACCAGCCAGTTGAGGTGCACGGTGGCATCGCCCAGGTCGGTGAGGGTGACGACCGCTCCCCGATAGTTGCGATGACTGTCCCGACAGGTGTGGCACCGCATCCTGGTGGGAGCGACTCCGGCACCGGAACAGCCGGGGCAGTCCGGGTCGGGTGACTGGTTGCCGAGGGTGCACAGGCACGGCCGGAGCCGGTGCTCGGGTGCGCAGTCCGGGCAGGGGTCGTACGGGATGGGCTCGCCCTGCCACCCCGGAGCCGGCGGCTCCCAGGCGCGGACCAGCGTGGTCACGCTACGGCGTACGACCTGCCCGGTGGACTGCTCCGTCATCACCTCGATGGTGTCGGCGTGGCAGAGCCGGGTGTGCCGCCAGCGGCCGTCCCGCCAGATCGCCTGTGCGCCGGGCGCACTGCCGGCGATACCGTCCAGGTCAGCGTGGACACGTTGTTCGAGCTGGTCCAGGTCGACCGTCGGGGGGCCGAGACGCTGCGGCCGGTTGGGGCGCAGGTAGTACGCGGGGGCGGTCCGGGCTCGGTCGGCCAGGCCGTGCATCGCGTCCTGCACGGTGGCGGCGGCTACCGCCTTGCGCAGGTCATCGGACCAGCGGCGGGTCTCGGTCGGCACGCCGCCGTCGGGGAGTTCGTAGCGGATGTCCCAGGCCAGGCCGCCGTGCCGGGCCCGCCGAACCTCCACCACCAGGTCCAGGCAGAGCAGGTCCGCCAGGTGGCACAGCCGGCCCAGTTCGGCGGCCAGGTCCCGGGCCGGTGTCGGGGTGAGCCGGCCGTGGTAGAGCCGCCACGGATGCCAGGTGTGCCGGGCGATCGCCTCGCCCTCCAGGCGCTGCCGTTCGGCCAGTGGCAGGCCGGGCCGCCAGTCGGTGGGCAGCAGGATCGAATAGTCGCCGATGTTGCCCAGGCCGTACCCGTCCCGGCATTCGACGGCTCCCACCTCGGCGGCGAGGGCGGCGATGATTGGGGTCAGGGCCAGCTCCCACCGCCCGCCGACGTTGCGTCGCGGTTCCATTCCACCGGGTACGACGTTCGCCGAGCGCACCGCGCCGGTGTCCAGGTTGGCCACGGTGAGTACGAGCTGCGCGCGGCGCTGGCCGGTACGCCGGCAGGGGTGGCAGTCGTACGCCACGTAGCCGCTGCCACCGCACTGCTCGCAGCCCTGGTAGGCCTGACCGTCCGCCAGTTGGCCGTCGTCGGCGTCGACGAGGAAGCGGTTGCCCCACTGTACGCAGCGGCACAGTTGCAGCATGCGGGTCCGCCCTTCGCAGTGGTCACACACCACCACGGGCGGCGAGAACATCCCCAATGTCACGACCGTCGACCACCTCGGGGCAGACACGCACCCTCGTGACCGGGTCGCCGGTCACAGCGCCGCCCGCCATCGATCAGCAGGTCGCAGAACACCCGCTGGTGGCGGCCCTGCTCGTCCTCCAGCGACACGGTGGTTTCGCCGCCGTCCAGCCTGTCCAGGAACGCCAGCGACCGCACCAGCGTCCGCGTGAAGATCAGCGCCGCACTCATGTCCGCTGCCGTGAACGGTAGATGTGCCACGAACCGCGCCGAGTCGACCGGCGCGACCTCACGTACCTCACCCACGAGAAAAGATCACCCTTTCCGCAGCTCAGAGGGAATGAAGGGGGCGGCCCGACGCCTTGCCGCCGGGTCGGGCCGCCCACGCCGCCAACGGGGAATCCCGGGGTACGGGGATGGCAGCGCGTACAGCAACGAACCGCAGCCGGGACATACATCTGTCTTCGGCTCCTCATCGGACTGCGGTCCGGGTAGTGCCTCCCACAGGATGCACAAGTCTGACTTTGATATCAAGGGTTGCTAGTCGAACACTCATCGTGTTTAGTTTGTGTCCGATGTCGACGTGTCGTTGGTTGAAGGAGTCGTCGTGGCTGTACGCGCCTCAGATCCGTCCACTTCGCACGAGTCGTCCCCGGGTGTGCTGACGTCGCCCATCGTCCAGGGGTGGGAGTTGGGCATACGGCTGCGCCAGCGCCGCGAGGAGATCGGTCTGACCGCGACCGCCGCCGGTCGCGCAGCGGGCATCATTCAGGCGTACGTGACCGGCGTGGAGACGGGCAAGGTCAAGCTCCCGGCCAAACGGCTGGAACAGCTCATCAAGATCTACGAGCTGGAGCCCGACGACGCGGCCGAGTTGGAGGCGCTGCGTGCCGGTGCCGCCCAGCGCGGCTGGTGGCACGAGTACAGCCAGCTATTCCCAGCCGAATTCATCCGCTTCCTCGGCTACGAGGCCGGTGCCGAGCGAATTCGCTGCTACACCACCGAGGTAGTGCCGGGGCTGCTCCAAACCGAGGACTACGCCCGTGCAGTAATCCGAGGCGGCACCACCACCATCCGGCTCACCGAGGTGGATCGTCGGGTCGCCGCGCGGATGACCCGACAGGCTCGGCTTACCGACGACCAGCCGATCCAGATCAGCGCGGTGCTGAGTGAGGCCGCGCTGCGTCAGCAGGTCGGTGGGCCTGCGGTGATGCGCGACCAGCTCGACCACCTCGCCAAGTTGATGACCGAGCGGCCGGAGCAGATCGAAGTCAGGGTGATGCCCTTCACCGCTGGGGCGCATCCCGCCTTCGGTGGTCCGTTCCAGATCCTCTCCTTCGCATCGCCACGGCTGCCCGACCTGGTCTGGGAGGAGATCCTGACCTCCATCGACATCATCGACCAGTCGATCCGGGTGACGGACTACGTCGTGACCTTCGCCGAGACACGGGAACTCGCGTTAAGCTCGGAGGACTCGCTCGACCTGATCCGGCGGATCGCCAAGGAGATGACGTGACTCCCCTCGACAGTGCACCCGACCGAGACTGGTTCAAGTCCTCTCGTAGCGCTGACAACGCCAACTGCGTCGAGGTGCGGTTCGTCGATGACGCTGTGGGCGTACGTGATTCCAAGGACCGCGGCGGCCCGGCGCTCGCCTTCAGCGTTGCCGCCTGGTCCGGCTTCGTCGCCACCCTCAAGGCCGACGCGACTCGGCTTTCTTGACCTCGTCGCGTTCCTGATCTCACCGGCTCGTGCCCGGCGGCCACCGCGCCGTCGGGCGCGATGTTTTTCGCCGGGTGTGACTTCCAGTTATCACGATTCTGAGGACGTTGTCCCTCAGCGGCTTCCCTTGATCTGCTTCCCCATAGGCAACATCGTCGCTGTGAGTAGAGAGTTCTTGACGGGTGCTGGACGGGGCTGATCGTTTTACCTGTTGATGACGCTGAGTGATTTCGGTGTTGCCGTCGGGGAAGTAGAGCAAAGGAAACGGCATCGGCAGGTAAGCGGGCTGACGGATGGTGCCTGTTCGGGTACGGTCGGTTCGGAGCTTCGATGTCCATTGGGGAGGGACTGGCGATGGCGTCCGTGGAACAGGTCAAGGCGGGAGTGGCCCAGTTCGGCGACCAGACCGCTCAGCAGATGACGCAAATTCGGGCGGTGGCCGAGTCGATGGAGCAGACAGTGGCGTTGCTGCGAGCTGTCACCAGCGGCACCAGCCACCCTCGGGTGGCTGAGGCGTTGACTCGAATGGAGCAGGTTAAGCAGAAACTGCACGAGGCGGCGTCGATCGCGCAGGGCGCGGTCGACGCGACGAGAAGCTACGTCGCAGGTTTCTAGGAGAGCAAGGGGTACGCCATGTCGTCCGTCATCGTTCCCGTCGGACTCTCCATGGGGCCACGCTTCCGGTACGTCCGACCGCCGGACCCCACGCCGGAGTGCTATGAGATCCATCTTGGTGATGACCTGGTGGAGTTGACCGAAGCTGAGGCGGCGGTGTGGGCGGCAGCCTTCATCGACCCGGAGTCACACGCGAAGTTGGCGGTCAACCGAGCATCGTTGATCCGCCTTTTGGAGACCGCGCCGAAACCGGAGCGCCGAGCCGCCGAGATTGTGGATGACCTGCTCAAGCGTGGTCTGCTGGTCGAGTTTGACCCGGATGGCGACCTAGAGCCGGTATTCCATCGTCATAAGCTCCTGCCGCTTGGTCAGGGCCTCGGGTCCACACCCGAGGAACCTCACCTACACCGCATCGGCTTCGCCGGGAAGGCTGCCGTCGCACTTCCTATCCAGGTCTTCACGCAATGGTCATATGCGTACCTTCACGCCGATCTGTGGGAAGCCTGCGTGTTCTACGCCGACGAGTCGGAGGACGCGGAGGAAGGCGAGGAGCTATTGAACCTAACGCCAGAAGAGGTTGCTCGTGACACTGCGTTGAACCTACCGATGATGATCTCGACCAGCACCGCCTTCCTGGACCCAGTCGTCGAGTCATGAGATACGGACGGCAGCAGCGACGCGGACAGCGGAGGGAGCGGCCGTTCGCGCGGCGGTTGGGGTACGAGGGGGCGAAGGAGGGCCTCGGCAAGCTCGCTGAATGGGGTGGGGCCGCCCTCGGAATGCTGCTCGGGGTTGCTGCCACGCGGCACGGGTTGCCGGTGAATCCGTCGGTGGCTGCGACCGGTGGTGCAATCATCGGTGGTCTGGCTGGTTCCAGCGGCAAGGTCGTTGTCGCGGCGGCCTTGGACCATCTGCGTGAGCGGCGCGAGCAGCGGGCGTTGGAGGGCGGCTCCCAGGGCGGCGCGGCGCGTGCTGGTGGTCGGCGAGGCTGGCGGCGGGGGAGTGGCAGGGGTCGGGTCCGCACTCCGAGGGTGGCGCATTTCTGGAGTGGCCCGATCGGTGGGGCTGGGCAGATCATCTCTGGGATCGGCGATGTCATTCAACAGCTTGAGCGGGCGCATGATGCGCTGGACGACATCACCAAGGCGATGGGTAAGACCCATGACAAGGTGATGATGGTGCTTTCCGGTGGCCGATCAGATGTCGTCCAGAAGACCCATGCTGATCTCACTACCGCCCGCACCCACGTCGAGGATTCGCAAACCGAGCTGCGGCTCGTGAACGATGCCCTGCGCGGCTACCTGATGGGTGTTTGAACCTGCGTCCTGCTTACCAGGGACAGGTTGTGAACGGTTGTTGTCGCGGGAGCGACAACAACCGTTCACAACGACAGCCGTACGACCTGGGAGATTTGCGACCTACCGCTACAACTGCTTTAGGGCGGTAAGGACCGCCAACCAGAGGGTCAAAGATGCGACGAACGCGGTTCCGCCATACTTCACGGCTCCGGCGAGGCCAGCGCCCGTGCTCGACTCAAGGATGCCGGCCAGGAGCGCTACGACCAGGGAGAACAGGCCGGCAACCGCGAGCCATAGGTGCCGCGTCTTTCCCGGCATCGGCGACGTCGAGTCGTTCACGAAAAGATTCCCTCTCCGAAATAGGGGACGGGGTCAGCAGAGACGTACGGGTTGTGACGCGGCACCAGAGCACCGCCGAGCAGATGCTCGACCAGGTTGGTACGGGCTTCAGTGGCCGCCCATACGAGCGACCGGTACGCCGTGATCTGGTGATCGAGCGCTCTGAGTGCCTCGCCGATGCGCCGCTGCTCTGCGAACGGAGGTAGTGCGATCGGGAACTGCCCGAGAGATTGGGTGCTGAGCGAGGGGACGATCGCGTTGGACGCGAGACCTTTGATCCGCTCCAAGATTCTGGGCTGCGAAAGGTAGCCCAAGAGGTAGTAAGCATCGATCGTGTCGGCCCTCTTCCGACGTAACCGCAGGAGGTTAGAGCCGAACAGCCAGCCGGTCTGGGTATCCGTAACCAGCGCCGGGGGTCCGATCGTTCCCGACCGGATACAGAGGATGTCCCCGGCCACCAGTCGGAACCGGGCAAGGTCCTCTGCGAGGCGTTGGGAGACTCGATCTTCACTGGTTCCGTCGACGCGGCCGTTGTGCAGGTTTTTTGGAAGTACGACCGGTATCTCGCCTGCTGCCGAGCGTGTCTCGACGGGTAGCCGCGAGTAGGAAGGCCCAGCCTTTACGTCACAGAGCTCGTGTAGTGGAACGTACCGCCAGTCGGTCGGAAGATCTCCGTCGTGATGGTGGGGCCTGAGGAGAGGAACGATGAGTTCGTGCGCCAGCGCCTCGGCTTCCTGTGCCTCGGCATGTGAAAGGGCCAGCTCGTGGACGGCCCTTTCGGCCTCGAAAAGGAGTTTGGAAGGTTCCTCTCGCGTGCCAAGATCCTGGTAGTCGGCTGGGTTCAATGAATATCCGTGGTCGCGAATAACCTCGACCGGGACAGCCGCGCTGAGTCCAACGGTCCCTTCGTGAGTCTGGCCGCTATCCCGGTCAGCCTGAAACGATCGGTATGCGCTCTTGATGACTTGCTGATCCTCGTCGGTGAGGATACGTTGGCCGTTCTCCACCACACCCAGCTTCCCGGCGTCGATGAACAACACCTGGTCGCGCGAGTCCGTCGGATATCTCAAGAACCACACCGACGCGGCGATGGGCGTGCCGGGGAACAGTTGCGGGGGAAGTGTCAGGATGCACTCCACCGCCCCTCGTTCAACCATGGCCTGTCGGATGTTACGTTCCCGGCGATTTGTAGAGATGCATGCGATCTTCGGCAGCACCACTGCTGCCCGTCCGCCAACGTTCAGTGATGCGACGGCGTGCTGGAGCCAGGCGAAGTTGTCGTTTCCTTGCGGCAGCGGGCCAAACGGCCAGCGGATTTCGTCGCGCCGCTGGCCTGTGAACCTGCCCCGGTTGAAGGGCGGGTTGGTAATAACAAGATCTGCTGTGATTTGTGGTCGGTCCGGTCGTGTCCAAGGCGGGGACGGATCATGCTTCAGTTGGGCACGTAGGCCACGCAGGGCCAGATTCATTTCCGCGAGTCGGAGCGTTTCGCGATGCGAGCCCTCGCCGTGGGCGATGACCTGGGAGGGATCGGGGAAGTGGTCCACGAGGGCGGCGAGTGTCTCACCCCCTCGGACGTTTGGATCATAGACCTGCCGTACCAGGCGCTCAGGGGATACCAAGATGCCGGCCATCAGTCGGACGAGGCCTTCCGGAGTGGGTGACTCATTGCTTTCCAGCCGGGCCTGCGTCGCATGTTCGTCGAGTAGCAGCCGAAACGCAATGCGACCTAGTCGGTCCGATGCTTGGATGACAGCGATGAGGTCTCGGGGATTGTGGAACTCAAGCCTGGTCAGTGCAACTCGCATGCCCGGTTCATGTCCTCGGTTGCGAAGCTGGATGTCGACAGAGTCGCCGATTAGCCGTAGGAGTTTGTCCGCTTCCGCTGAACCCTCTTCGGGGATGACCGTCTGCTGGAGCGAGGACCAGGTAGCGGGGGCGGTGGTCCGCAAAACCGTGAGCGAGAACAGCAGATCCAGCGAATCAGTAGAAGATGTCGCGGAAGCGTGAACCCGAGCCTTCATCATTTTGAGGAGATCTTCAACGAGCTGCTGGCTGCTCGCGTCGTCCTCTTGAACCGCAAGGCTAAGTGTTACGCCGCCGTCAAGTGAGCCAGTCCGAGCGGCTAAATTGCGGCGTGCTCGGTCTGCGTAGGTCGTGCCCTCGGGCTCATCCTCGTTGCGAGAGCTGGCCGGGATGCGTCGGTTTTCCCACCAAGCCATGACCTCCCACAGTCGGAAGTACTTGGACTCCCCAGAACGGACCGGTTTTGGAAAGTTGGAGAAGCGCTTCCTCCAGTTGATCACCGCTGGCAGTTGCACCTCGACGAGCCTGGCGAGCTCGGAGGGAGGGACAAGTCGATCGTTGGTGTTGGACTCACTGCTCATCTGGCTCTCCCGAAGCTCCTCGATCTCTGCGGCGGTTTCCACCGTAGGAGTACGGGTCTCACGCGTCAACGAGCATTGCTAGGTGCTCACCGCGTTTGTTGGCTACTTGCGGGCTAGCGAGAAGAGGCAGGCCGTGCAGTCCAGTAGCTCTGAGCTGCTCAAATGCTCCGCTCGGGTGTGTTAACGGATTCAGTAGGCCTTCCAGTGTCCCATCTGAATCTGTTACCCACTTTTCGGGTCCAAGATCGGCCCTTGGCTGGCTCAGCTCGTGGCAAGGGCGACACGGCTGGCCGTCACGCATGACGGACTGGGCCCTCGGTGGCGAGCGCCCTCAATGGGGATCGAGGCTACTGCGGCTCCTGCCAGGCGACGCAGGTGGGACGTTGAGCGCTCTCAAGGAACTCTACGAGCGCGACGCGAAGGGTTGCGAGGCTGACTCCAGAACCAGTCGGATATTCGGTGTAGTCTCCGGCAAACCTAGGTGAGTTGGGCTCGCCGTCCAGGTACATGTATTCGTGGTCGAGATCAGCGAAGCTGAGGTAGCCGTAACGCTGCCATACCCCGATAGTCATGTCGTGATCTGGAATCTCACCGAGGTCCTCGTCGTGGACCATCGGCCGCTTCTGATGCTGGACAAGCGCCGCAGTAGCTCCGGGCTGGCCCAGTGCTGCGATCAGCGTGTCGACATCGTCGGGCGTGTGGACAGTCATCTCGCCGCCGGATTCCTCACCCTCCGGCTTCAAAATCGTCCAGGTTGCGATGAAGCTCATTCCTTGCTCTTTCCTTGGTAGACCCGCCGAGTACCGTCAGGTTCCACGACGGTCAGCTTCGCACCCGCTGGTAGGAACCATTTCAAGAACTTGTCGCAGGTGAAGGGGGCGTTCTTATCCGTGGGTCGCTGACCGCATACCGTCCGGTCAATAACGATCGTCTCTTGTAACCGCCCTTCGGAGCGCATGCGCATCGCGAACTTTACTTCGACGTGTACTGCCAGCCTTGACGCGGCGCGGAGCCGGGCTGGGAAGCCCGCTGCGAACTCCTTGGCTCTCCGATGCCATTCGTCACCCTCCCCGCTGCGCAGGTCCTCCGTTGTGCCATTCGACGTTATCCACTTCCCTCGGGTCTGTGACCCGTGGACACCCCGGGGCAGCGAGGCGCGTACCTGATCGATCAGAGCCTCAGTTCGGGAGCCATCGTCAGGGGTCGGTTGATGTGTGGGCGTGCTGCCAGGACCCAGTGCCTCAAGGTAGGCGCCGATCGCGTCACCCGCCTTTGAGCTGAGTTCAGCGCTTTCCTGAAGACGCTGGATAGATGCCTGGAGCCGGGCCAGGGCCTCGGCGACACGGGGATGGTGGCTACCCCTGGTCAGGGCCAGAAGATGACGTTGGAGGGCAGCAAGTGCAGCGGCGGAAGCCGCCGCCCGCTTGCCGGTACGGGCGAGTTGGTCAAGCACCCTTCGTAGGCCGTCGCCGACCTCTCCCACGTTCACGGCTGAACCCTTTGCCGGTCAGAAGAGGGCGTCGGGGAGGGGAAACAGGCCGTCGTTCAGGTCGGCTGCCGCCGGGCTCGCGCTTTCCGGAGACCGAGGACGAGGTACGGCCTTCGCCTTCTTGCTTGGCTTGCGGCGAGGACCGGAGTGCAGCCCCTTGGCCTGCTCCTCGGCATAACGCTTGTGGTTGAGTTCAAGCAGCCGGTCCAGCACTTCCACCTGAACGCCTGGATCGATGGTGAACCGGGTTCCCTGCCGCGTCTCGTGGAAATCGTGACCGAGCATGAGGTCAGACCAGCCGTAAGCCTCGGCTACTGCCCGGTCGATTTCGACATGGATCTCCCGCAGCCGCCGGATGTCCGCGCTGGCCACGCCCTCGTCGTGGACCAGGTTGTAGAGCTTCGTCAGCCCCAGCCCCCGCCCCAACATCACCGACCGCCGGTACGAATCCAACTCCGTGCCAACTCGATCCATCCACTCAGTCAGCTTCGGGTGAGGAAATGTCTCGTATACGTCTGAGGGGGAGTAGTTGAGGTCTGCCTTCATCGTTGACGAGTGCTTCCAGGCCCAAGAGCTATGGAAGGAACTGCTAAAGAGGGATAGGTGGGCTGACTGGTCCGTGGCGAAGACGCCCAACTTGTGTGAAAGGACCTGCCGAGCGGGCACAAAGGCCGGCATGACGAGCCTGCTGACTAGTGCGATGACGATGACGCGGTCAAGTCCTTCGATTGCCGCGAGCATTCCCGCCTGTCGTTCTCCGAAGCGCCACCACCTCTCCCTATAAGTAGCCCTCTTGTTCCCGTCGCGGACTGGTTTTACGGAGCGCTCAACGATTGAGAGGCAATCAATGTATTTCTGGGCCTTCTCTAGAGGCCAGTCATGGAAGTTGATTGCCCAGCGGCGGGCTGAGCAATCCAGGCGAGAGTTGAGATCCTCCCCGTTGAGATAGGGAAACAGCACCTCCTTATTGAATGCGTGTCTGCTAATTAACTCCTGGGCCTGTTCAGGGGAGACCAAGAATCCGGTTCCAAGGATTAGGGAGCCAATATGAGACTGGCCGGCGTTGGCGGCGAGGCGGTGGGGGTTGCCGGTGACCCGGGACTGGGCGTCCAGCGACGGGGTGATGGCGCGTACCCGGCGACCATCGAGGATGCGTTCCTCGTCGGTACCGGAGTGGCCGAGCCAGAGCAGGGACACCTCCAGAGACGCGGTGCCAGGCCATGGTTGCGACTTGTTGGCTCGGTAGATGGTCCAACCCATGTCGACGGTTTGGTCGAGCCCGACCTCCCGGGTGTCGCCCTGGGCGATGGTGTTGGTAGCGATGATGCCCACCCGGCCCTGTCGCGCCACGCTCAGGTTGCGCAGCAGGAAGTACGAGCACAGGTCAGCGTTGCCGGGCTTGTCGCGGGCGATTCGCTGTTTGAGGTATTCCCGCAGGTCCACGCCGAGTGCGCCGCTGACGCGCTTTCCGCCGACGAAGGGCGGGTTGCCGATGACGGCGTCGAAGCCGGTTCGGTTGACCACCTCGGGAAACTCCAGCGGCCAGTGCAGGGGCCGGATCGGGGCGGGCCGCGAGCCGCGCAGCCAGTCCTCGATGGTGGCGGCGAGCTGCTGTTCCCGCTCCGAGTCGTGCAGTCTGTCCAACACGGCGTACACGTCGTCGCTGATGCTGGTCAGGCGGTCGTCGTACTTGATTTCGGCGTCGTCCTCGGAGTCTTCCGGGTCCCATGGGCGGCGCTGGGGTCGTACGGCGGTGGAAAGCGCCGCGCCCACGACGGCGTCGGCGGCCAGCCGTGCGGTGTGGCCGAGCGCGTCGGCCTGGGCGAGCTTGGCGGCCTTTTCCGCGATGTCCCGCGCGTCTTCGACCACGGTGGACTCGATCGACTCGCGCAGTTCGGTCATCTCGTCGACCAGCTCGTGCAGACGTTCGCTGACCGAGTTGTAGAGCCGGGCGTGCAGCGAGCGGCCGGTTGCCGGGTCGAGGTGGAAGGCGGTGAGCTGGTCGAGGGAGGTGATGCCGACCAGTGAGTCGCCGCAGCGTAGGGCGTGGTCGAGGAAACCGAACGGCTTGCCCTTGGCCAGGGTGACCAGCCACAGCGACAGTTTGGCCAGCTCAACGGCCATGTCGTCGCGGTCCACACCGTAGAGGCAGCGGGCGGCGACCAGCCGCCGGGCGTGCAGCAGCAGGTCGTCCCGGTTGCTGCCGGGCAGCTCGGCCAGCTCGGACGGCAGGCCGTCGCGTTCCCAGGCGCGTACCACCACGTCGGCCAGATAGCGGCAGGCCGAGACGAGGAACGCGCCGGAGCCCATCGCCGGGTCGAGCACCTTGAGTTTCAAGATCTCGTTGGCGGTCTTGGCGCGCCAGACGCCCTCGTCGGCGACGCCCTCGGCCGGGCCGGGGGTGAAGCAGAGCGGGGCGAGCGTGTGGCGTACCACCTCTTCGGCCAGTTCACGCGGGGTGTAGTGGGTGCCGGTGGCGCGGCGATCGCCGAACTGGGTGAACAGCACCGAGCCGGCCGGGAACACCGTGGGCAGGCCGCGCAGGTCGGTGCGGAGCAGCCCCCAGTACGGGCGTACCCGATCGGCCAGCTCGGCGTCGTTGTCGCAGGCCGCGTGCAGCGCGGCCAGCTCGTGCGGGCCGGGCAGGGCAGACCGGGCCTTGTCGAGCTGTCGGGCGGTCAGGTCGCAGCGCTCGGCCAGCCAGGCGCGCAGCGCCTCCTCGCCCTGCTCGGCATGCGCCTCCAGGTCGGCCAGGGCCAGTTCCGGCTCCCGTTTGCCGATCAGCCCCAGGTGCGGGGTCTGCACCCGGGCGACGGCAAACTCCAACAGACCCTCGTAGACGTGGCCGATCTGCTCGACACCGAGGCTGGAATAGCTGAGCTGCTCGGCGGCCTTGCCCCGGTGCCGCAGGATCAGCAGCGCGTCCAGCATCTCGTAGACCACCCGGTCGGTGACCGCCGCAGTCTTCAGCCACGTGAACCGGCTTGGGTCGAACAGCGAACCGCCGTGGGCGGGGATACGCAGGTCAGGATGCTCGCAGCCGCCGTGGACCGCGTCGAAGAGGGCCAGCAGGCGGGGCCAGGCGGCGGTCCGCCGGTCGCCGACCTCGTCGCCGTACAGGTCGCGCACCGTGCGGAGCTGGCCGTAGAGCGTGGCGGCGGCGTACGCCTGCTCGTAGAGCGGGTCGGTCATCGGCAGCAGGCGCTGCTCCTCGGCATAGAGCAGGAAGACCAGGCGCATCAGTACGGTCAGCGCCCCCTGGTAGATCTCCCGGTCACTGGCTTCGGCCAGCAGTTCGCCGCCGGACTCCCGATCGAGACGGGCGAGTTCGGCGACGAAGAGTTCGACCGCCTGGCGTACCTGGTCGCCGAGGGTGGTGGTGACCTGGGTGAGCGCCTCGGCACTGCGGGCGAACAGGCCGGCGAGGCTGGTGGAGGCGTTGCCCTTGTCGTCGGTGGGCGGGGTCAGCACCCGGGGTGCGGCCAGCAGGGTGGCGAAGGCCCGCAGCAGCGCGGGCTCCTCCAGCCACAGGTCCGCGTCGAAGACGGCGGTGCCGGTGGGTTCGCTGGGCCGGGCGTGCACCAGCGCCCAGTGCTGCCCGTTGGTCAGCAGCGCCAACGGCGTACGGGTGTCCCGGCACAGTTGCGCGGCCTGCTCGGTCAGCGCTGGCCGGTCACCCCGTGCCCTGGTCAGCGCCGTGTCGGCCGGATAGCGGTAGAAGTGCAGCCGGGCGGCCCGGCCACCGCCGGGCTGCGGGCCGTACATGACCAGGTCGGGTCGGAAGCCGGCGGCGACGAGGTCGGCGGGCAGGCTGGTGCCATCGGTACGGGCACTCAGCGGATAGCGCAGCAGCTCACCGAGGATCAGTTCGACCCAGGCCGGGCCGAGCAGGTCCGGGGCGTTGCGCAGCTCACCCCAGCCCTGCCGGATACGGTCCCGGACGGTGTCGGGGATGGTGTCCAACCCCTGGGGGAGCGTCTCGGCCAGCACCGGAACCGTCAGGAACGGCCCGTCCGGGCCGAGTAGCGCCAGCCACTCGGCGTGCTGTTCGGCGGTGCTCGGCTGATGCGGGCGGGCCGGTCGGCCGGGGCCACGGCCAGCGGCAGTGCCGGCGGCACGACTGGCACCGGTCCGACTGGCACCGGTGGGACGGCGAGGGGCGGGGATGGGCATCAGCGGTCACCTCGGGCGAGGGCGGCGGGCACCAGGAAGGTGATGGCGGCGGGGAACCAACGGGCGGTGGGGTCGGCGTAGCGGCGGCGCAGCGCGTTGGCCTCCCGTTCCCGCTGGGCCGGGATGCCGTCGAGCCGGGTACGTAGCGCGTCCCGGTCGGCCCGCAACTGCTGCTGTTCCATCGCGAACAGGGTCGGCTGCTCCCAGTGCGGCTCGTCGGCGAGTTTGTGCCGGATCGAGGCGGCCAACTCGGCCAGCACCGCCTCGATCGAGGCGACCTCCTCCTCGCAGCGCTTGGCCAGCAGCCCGTGCAGGCTGCGGGTTCGCTGGTCAGCCCGGTTGGCCAGTGCCTTGCCGAGCGCCTTCTCCAGCGCCGGCCACAGTTCGGCCAGGTGTTCGCGTACCCGCTCGGCCGGAACCTGTTCGGTGGCGGCGGCCAGCAGACGGTCCAGCTCTTCCTGGCGGGCCCGGGTCAGCCGACCGGACTCGATCGGCCCACCGGCGATCACGATTTCCTCGTGCAGCCGGGTGCCTTCCGCGCCGGTGATGACGACCCGGCCGTGGGCGATCACCGCCGGGGTGCGCAGCAGATCCCCGGGTACGACCCGAGCCGTGACCCGGCTCAGTTTCGCCGCCGAGCCCGAACGAGCGTCCCCGACCCCTCTGGCCTGGGCCCACAGCTCGGCCCGCAGCAGTCGCAGACACATCTGGACCAGCCGGTGACCGAGGTGCAGCAGCACCACATCCGTACGCCCCGAGGCGGCGTCCGGGTCGAAGGTGACCGGACGCTCGGCTCCGGTGACCGGGTGCAGGAGCCCGTCGTTACGCGCGGCGGCCCACGCGCCGGGCAACTCGGGCAGCCGGAACCAGACACCGGTCGCGTCCGCCGGGGTCGGCACGTCGATCAGGTCACGACGGTGGGCCAGCCGCAGCCCGGTGCGGACCACCCGTTCCACAGTGGCCGGGGTGAGGTTCAGCTCCGCCCGGCTGCCCTTCAGGGCTTCGGTGAGTTTGTTCAGCTCACGGGCGAGATCGCGTTCTACCTTCAACCGGGCACGGCTGGCCCGGTGGTCGATTTCGACGTCGGTGACCTGCCAGTCGGTCCGCTTGCCGGTCATCTTCTGCTCGACCTGGGCGGCGATCACCTCGCCCGCGCTGCCCAGGTCGGTACGGATCGCCTCCACCTTCTCCACGGCCACGCGCAGGAACGCCAGCTCGTCCTCCAGCGAGCCGGCGGTGTAGTCGACCTGCTGCCAGCCGGCCGGTACGAAGTGCAGCACCTCCACCCGGGCCGCCCGCTGGCCGTGCCGGTCGATTCGACCGTTGCGCTGTTCGAGCCGGTTCGGGTTCCACGGGATCTCCCAGTGCAGCAGCCGATGGCAGTGCCGTTGCAGGTTGATGCCCTCACTGGCGGCGTCGGTCGCCAACAGGATGCGTACCGGGTCGAGGTCGGGGTGCTCGGTGAAGACGTTCTTGACGTGTTCCCGGTCGTCGGTGTCCTGCCCGCCGTAGAGCAGGGCGATCCGTTCCTTCGGATAGCCGGTGGTGAGCAGCCGTTCGTGCAGCCAGCGTTGGGTGTCCCGGTACTCGGTGAAGATGATGACGCGCTCGCCCGACCAGTCGCCGTCGGGGCGCACGATCGGGTCGAGCCAGGCCCGCAGCGCGGCGAACTTGGCATCCGGCCGGTCCTGCGCACCCCGTGCCCAGGTGCGCAGCTCGTCGAGCAGGGCACGCTCCTGCGTCGAGAGCGGCACGGCACAGTGTCGTACGGCGGTCAGCGCGTCCGCCTCGGCGTCGCCGTACGCCTGGTCGTCCTCGGCGGTCTCGGCCAACCGTTCGATCATCGGTTGCAGTACCTTTTCGCCCGCCGCCTGCTCGATGCGGCTCCCGGCGGCGGCGACGAAGTCGGCGTCCCGCGCGGTCATGGTCGCCAGGTGCGTGTCGACGGTTTCCGCGAACGCCTTCGGCGAGGAGAAGAGTCGCCGCTTGAGCAGCGTGGTGACGAAGTCGGCGGCGATCTCACCGGCCCGGCCCTGGGCACCCTCCCGGCGGCTGGCGGCATAGCGGGAGAGCAGCTCGTGGGCGTTGCGTTCGGCGGGGGAGTAGTCGACTTCCAGATAGCCGAGGCGGCGTACCGGAAAGCGCGGGCTGCCGTCCCACTTCGCCGGCAGTTCACTTTTGAGCCGGCGGACCATCACCCGGGCCAACTGCTCGTCGGTGGGCTTGATGCCCCGGGCGAACCGCTGGTCGTCGAGCAACTCCAGCAGCGCGGTGAACGACTCCAGATAGCCGTTGTGTGGCGTCGCGGACAGGAACAGTCGGTGCTCGCAGTGCGGGGCCAGCGTCCGGATCGCCCGGGTCCGGTGCGAGTCCACCGCGTAGCGGCCTCGCCCCGACGGGGCGCAGGTGTGCACCTCGTCGACCACGAGCAGGTCGAACGCCCGGGGATAGCGCGGGGTGGCCGGCAGCACCTCGCGCAGCAGCCGCAGCGGCCGGTCGCGTTTCAACCAGTCGACGCTGACGATCAGCCGGGGGTAGTGCGTCCACGGGTTGGTGTAGAGGCCGCGTGACCTGCGTAGCTCCTTGAGCAGGTCGGCGTCGACGATGCGGAAGTCGAGGCCGAACTTGTCGCGCATCTCGTCGCGCCACTGCCGGGTCAGGCCCGCCGGGCAGACGATCAACATGGTTCGGGCGCGGTGACGCAGCATCAGCTCCTGCATGACCAGCCCAGCCTCGATCGTCTTACCGAGGCCGACGTCGTCGGCGATCAACAGGTTGGTACGCGGCATCGACAGTGCCCGGACCACCGGATCGAGTTGGTAGTCCTCGATCTCGATGCCGGAGCGGAACGGTGCCTGGAGCGCCGTACGGTCAGCCGAGGCGATCGCCCCCCACCGCACCGCGTCGAGGAACGCCGCCAGTTGGCCCGGGGCGTCGAAGCCGCCGCGCGGATCGGGGAGCGTGGCGGTGTCGTGCACCACCCGACCGGGTTCGAGCTCCCAGATCACCCGCAGTTCCTCGTCGCGGGCGTCGTCCTCGACGCTGACCAGCGATATCAGGTGTGGGGCTTGGCCGGTGAACACGTGCGGGTCACCGCTGGCGACCTCGCTGCGCACCACGTCGGCGGCCACCCAGCGGCGGTTGCGGATGGTGACCAGTTGGCCCGGGGCCGGTACGTCGGCCTGCTTCGCTCCGTTCGTCGTCATCGGAGTGTCCAATCGGGCCATTCCATCAGCGCGTGCCTCCAGGTGTCATCGGCGCATCGTCGACCTGTCATCGGTCAATTCGAAAGATCATTTGGCTGACATAACATGTAGATGGTTCGACGCGCAGACGAGCAAGGGTAGTCCACCGTCTACAAGGGAGACCAGGTATGCCGAAGCTTGGCATCGCCAAGGATTTTCTGGCCGATTACGCCAAGCTGCAAAAGCCTGTACAGAAAGCTGTCGATGCGGCGATTGAGAAATTCGGTGAGCACACCCACGCCGGCCTGCATCTTGAGAAGTTGGCCAATGCGAAAGACCCACGGATTCGTACGATCCGGGTCAACCAGTTCTATCGGGGAGTCGTTCTTGCGCCCGACAGTGGCGACGAGTTTCTGCTGCTCACGGTGCTGCCGCACGACGACGCCAACGCGTACGCGGTCAGCCGCCGGTTCACCGTCAACCAGGCGCTCGGCGTACTGGAGGTCCGTAACCAACAGGCCCTCGACGGCATCGAGCCCGCACTGCGTCAGGCCGCCAGGGAAAGTCCGAGCCTGCTGTTTGCCAAGGTCAAGGACGCCGCCCTGGTCCGGCTCGGCATCGACGCCGACATTTTGCCGCTCGTACGACTGCTGACCACCGAGGCGCATCTGGAAGCCCTGGCCAATCTGCTGCCCACCCCGCAGTACGACGCGTTGACCGGACTGGCTGCCGGAATGAGCCCGGAACAGGTGTGGGCCGAGGTCAGCGCCTATTTGCCCACCGGCACCCCGCCAGAAGAAGTCGACACCGACGATCTTGCCGCCGCCGTCGCGCGTACCCCCGACCGGTTCGTGCTCGTCTCCGGGCCGGAGGAGTTGGCCCAGATCCTGGCCCATCCGTTCGACGCGTGGCGGGTCTTCCTGCACCCGGCCCAGCGGGAGATCGCCCACCGCCCGTCGTACGCCGGACCGGCGCTGGTCACCGGTGGCGCCGGCACCGGCAAGACGGTGACCGCGTTGCACCGAGCCGTCTTCCTCGCCCGGCGGACCGCCCCCGAATCGTCGACCGCACCTGAATCGTCGACCGTTGCCGGCTCGGCCGAGCCGTCCGTTCTGTTGACGACCTTCACCCGCAACCTTGCCGACGCCCTGGACCGGCAACTCGGCACTCTCACCGACGATCCTTCGACCCGCGAGCGGATCGAGGTGCTCAACGTCGACCGGCTCGCCTATCGAGTGGTCGCCGAGGCGCTCGGCCGGCAACCCAACGTGGTCGACCAGCGAGAGTTACGGCAGCTCTGGGACACCGCCGCCAAGGCCACCGGCGGAGCGTTCACCGGGGTCTTCCTCGAACGTGAATGGGAGCACGTCATCCTCGCCCAGGGGCTGCGGGCACCGGCCGAATACCTCGCCGCCCGTCGGCACGGCCGAGGCAGCCCACTCCGCGCCGAGCAGCGACAACAGGTGTGGGAGGCGATCCGGCAGGTCACCGACAGCCTGCGCCAGCGTGACCAGCACACCCACCTACAACTCGCCGACCAGGCGGCCCGCCTCCTCGCCGAACGGACGAAGCGGCCGTACCAGCACGTCATCGTCGACGAGGGGCAGGATCTGCACCCGGCGCAGTGGCGGTTGCTCCGGGCGGCGGTCGCCGTCGGGTCCGACGACCTGTTCATCGTGGCCGACCCGCATCAGCGCATCTACGACAACCACGTGTCGCTGGGCAGTCTCGGCGTCGGTGTCCGGGGACGCAGCCGGAAACTGACCATCAACTACCGCACCACCCAGGAGATCCTGGCCTGGTCGGTGCGGCTGCTCACCGGGATCACGCCTACCGGCTTGGACGACCAGCCGGACAGCCTGGCCGGCTACCGGTCACCGATGCACGGCCGCCGCCCGACCGTACGCTCCCACTCTGATCGAGACACCGAGTACGGGCAGCTCGCCGAACAGATCAACCGGTGGCTCGACGGTGGGGTGGAACCGCACGCCATCGGGGTGGCGGCCCGCAACGGCCACCTCGTACGTGCGATCCGGGACAAGCTCGGTGCGGCCGGCATCCCGGTGAGCTCCACCACCGCCAGCAAGACCAACGCGGTACGCGTCGGCACCATGCACGCCATGAAGGGCCTGGAGTTCCGTTGCCTCGCCGCAGTCGGCGTCGACGCGTCGACCGTGCCGGCCAAGGCCGCCGTGACCGCAGCCAGCGAAGACCCGATCGCCCATCAGCACGACCTGCAACGCGAGCGGTGTCTGCTCTTCGTCGCCTGCACCCGCGCTCGCGACTCGCTCTACGTCTCGTACGTGGGCAACCCCAGCCCTTTTCTGGCAACCAGGTAGACCCCGGCTCCCGACCCGCAGAGGGACAGCATGCAGGCACAGACGCTCACCCCGGCCAAGATCTTCGGCCTTGACGTCCGGCACGTCATACCGCTCTTCCAGCGGCCCTACGTCTGGACCGAGGAGGATCAGTGGGCCCCGCTCTGGGATGACATCAGTAGGGTCGCCGAGCAGTTGCTGGAAGCCCCCGTGGGTTACGGAACCCCGAAGGTCGTCCCGCACTTTCTCGGGGCCATCGTGCTCGAACAGCCGCTCATTCAGAGTGGCTACATCCTGGTGCGAAACGTGATCGATGGTCAGCAGCGGCTCACCACCCTGCAACTCCTGCTCGACGCCGCCCAGTGGGTGACGGAGCAGCGTGGCACGACCATGGACGCCCAGGCGTTGCGAGCTCTGGTCTGCAACAAGCCCGAGATCGCGGCGCAGCCGTACGAGGTCTTCAAGGTCTGGCCGACCGACCGCGACCAGGAAGCGTTCCAGGCGGCCATGGACAACGCCCTGACCGTTCCGCCTGCGCTCGCCGACGCCGCCGTCGCCCGAGCCCACGCCTTCTTCGTGACAGCGATCGAGGATTGGGCGGAGGTCACCGGTGACCCGGACAAGGCGGCGGCTCGGCTCACCGCCCTGACCCAGACCCTGCGTGACCATCTCAAGATCGTCGTCATCGACCTCGAACCCGGCGACAACGCCCAGGTCATCTTCGAGACGCTCAACCACCGTGGCGTGCCACTATTGGCGGCGGACTTGATCAAGAACTTTGTCTTTCAGGTCGCCGAGGCGCAGAAGCTCGATGTCGTGGACCTCTACCGACGACAGTGGCGAAAGCTGGACACCGACTACTGGCGGCAGAAGCTCTCCCGGGGTCGGCAGTACGTCCCACGCATCGACATCTTCGTCAACTATTGGCTGATCGAGCGGCTTCGGACCGAGGTGCCGGCCGACCGGATTTTCGTAGCGTTCCGTGAGCACCTGATGGACGAGCGTCCGGACATCGAGACACTGCTGGCGGAGCTGTCCCGCGACGCGGACAACTACGCCTCACTCGACGCTTGGCCGGCGGACACGGTGGTCGGCCGCTTCCACTACCGCGTCATTCAGGCGATGGACTCGGCGGTGGTGACCCCGATCCTGCTCTGGTTGTTGCGCTGGCCGGCAGCGCAACTGCCACCCGCCCAACGGGATAAGGCCCTCGATGCCCTGGAAAGCTGGCTGGTCCGGCGGGCGATATGCCGGCTGACCAGCAAGGACATCAATCGCCTGATGCTGGATCTGCTGCGCGAACTGCACTCGTCCGGTCCAGCCCTCGCCGGCGACGTGACCGAGCGGTTCCTGGCGGGGCAGAAGGCGGACTCGCGCTTCTGGCCCAGCGACAACCAGGTGATCGACGCCCTTCAGGGCATGCCCATCTACAAGTCGCTGCTCCGGGCCCGGCTCCGCATGTTGCTGGAAGCGATCGAGGACCGGCGGCGTACGGACAAGAGCGAGCACAGCGCGTGCCCGCGCAACCTGACCGTCGAACACGTCATGCCCCAAGCCTGGCGGGAACACTGGCCCGATGTGGTTGGGGTTACCGAAGCCGAGCGCGATCTGTTGATCCACACGCTGGGAAATCTGACCCTGGCCAACAAGAAGCTCAACCCGGCACTGTCCAACCGGCCCTGGACCGACGAGGAAGCCCAGGCGCGCGGGCTTGGCGATACTGGCAAGCGCAGCGAACTGCTGAAACACACCACGCTGAAAATCAATGCCGATCTGGTCGTCGGTGCGCCGGAGGTGTGGAACGACGATCTTATTCGCGCCCGTACCCACGAGTTGGCCCAGGTGGTCGTCGACATCTGGCCAGCACCAAGCAGCATTGCGGCGGTGCAGGTGTCGCTGGCCGCCGCCGAGAAGGACGCCCTGCCGGTTGCTGCGAAACCGTCCGGTCCGGAGGACACCGGAGGCAAGTATCGACCGCTCACCGACTGGCTACGAGCGCAGACAGCAGACTCGCTGCCGATGACCTTCGAGGACGTGGAAGACATCCTCGGCCTTCCTCTTCCGCCGTCTGCCCGCAACCATCCGCCGTACTGGTATTCGACCAACAACTCGCTTGGTAGAGCGATCGCGGCGGGTGGGTTCAAGCCGACCGGGGTGAACCTCACGGCTGAGCACGTCGTGCTGATCAGAAAGCAGTGACCGAGCCGAATCGGGCGCGCTGGTGCACGTAGCAGGGCCAGCAAAGAACTCCTGCCCCACCCGCGACCAAGGATGGGTCGGGGTGCACCGATGCCGTAAGCAGCGAATATGCCTCCTCGGCGGGTCCTCCTAACAGGTAGGCCCCCGGGCCCACGAAGAGGCCAGATCAGTGACGTTCGCGCCATGCCTCGGCGCGTTGCTGGTAGCGGGTCACCCCTTCTGGGCCGGTCGAGACGGGCCAGTCGTCCGTGCGGAAGTAGGCGTCGGAACCGCCGTCCAGGAAGATCACCGAGCCGCAGAGGAAGTCGGCGGCCGGCGACAGCATGAACGCGACCCATTCGCCGACGTCCGCCGGGTTGCCGCGCCCGCCGATCGGCACGGGCAACTGTTCGACCGCTTCCTTCTCACCACGGGCGATCTGCTCTTCGAGCAGCGGTGTGGAGATGATGCCGGGGGCGAGGACGTTGAGCCGGATGCCGACACCGGCCCACTGCGGCGAGATCGCGCTGCGGCGCGCCCACCGTGTCACGGCCAGCTTGGAACTCGCGTACGCGAAGGGCGCTGCGCCCTTGCCGAAGCCCTCCACCACCTGTAGCGCCTTGTCGGGGTCTCGATCGAGCAGGGCCTGCACGGCGCTTTCCGGCACCATCGGGGTGAGCGTGACGGAGTTCGACCCGAACACCACGACCTTGCTGTTGCCGGCTGCGGCCAGCGCGGGCTGCCACGCTTCGAGCAGGTCCACGACACCGAAGTAGTTGACCTGCTGAACGGTTCCTTCGCGCCCGGGAATACCGCCGAGCCCGGCGGCGCAGACCGCCCCGTCGAGCCGACCGCCGACCCGGTCCAGCACCTCGGCCGCCGCTGCCGTACGTCCCTGCGGCGTGGACAGGTCGGCGACGACCTCGACGTCACGCAGGTCCACGCCGATGACAGTGTGCCCGTCGCCGCGTAGCCGCTCGGCCGTGGCCCTGCCCATGCCGGAGGCGGCACCGGTCACCGCGTACGTACCCATGTTGGTTCCTTCCTGTCCCGCCAGTCGCGACAGCCGGCCGATCTTGGCTGCAAGTCTGGTCCGGCTCAGCTCTGGACGGGGATGCCTGTTACGAAATCATCGGCCCTCAGACCGGGTCCGGGTAGGGCATTTTGCCCCGTCCCGTAGGCGGTTTGGTTTGGGAACGTTTGTTGTTCCCCAGCGACAACAAACGTTCCCAAACCAGAGCCCGGCGAGCGATCAGGACTGGTCGTGGTCGTGCCCTCGACCGGGGCCGGGGCCGGGGCCGAGGCCGAGGGCGGTCAGGGCGATCGGGACGGTACGGGCGCTGGCCAGGTGGCGTACGACGCCGAACTCGTGGACGTAGAGGTGACAGCCGCCGAGGTGGTAGCGGATGCTCACCGGCCGCCCCGAGAAGGGCCGGGCCAGTTCACGGCGATTGAATCCGTCCCTCCCAAAAGCAGTGGGGCGTGCCTCTGCAAGGAATTAGCAGCCTACAAACATCGAGATGCACCGTTGTGGAATCTGTGTCAGAGTCACGCACGATGGGCGTCCACGTCGCTTGTCCCCCGTGCGAGCTACAGGCAGATGTCCACTGTGTGGTGACTCTGTCAGGCCGCTGGATCCCTAGCGTCTAGGTAGCTGCGGCGCTCCGGCCGCAGACCTCTCGAAAGAGTCATAATGCGATTTTTGAAGCAGCTCTTGGCCGTTGCTGCGGTCTTCTTCGTCGGCGGCCAGGTCGTCGCCCTCGTGCAGGGGCTTCCTTTGCTTACGCTGCCACTCGGCATCGCGGTCGCCGTGCTCGCGGTGCTCACCTACGCGTGGGTGGTTCGGCGGACGGAACGGCGCGAGCCCACGGAGGTGGCCCGGGCCGAAGCCGTCGCCGCGACTCGCCGGGGCGTGCTGATCGGTGTCGGGATGTGTGTTGTCGTCATCGTAAACATTGCGCTCGTCGGCGACTACCACGTCAACGGCCTGGGGTCGGTGATGGGCATGTTGGGGCTGATCGGCTTCATGGCCGCCGCCGCGGTGACGGAGGAGCTGCTCTTCCGCGGTGTCCTGTTCCGCATCATTGAGGAACGTACGGGCACCTGGATCGCCCTGCTGCTGACCGGCGCGGTCTTCGGCCTGTCGCACCTGTTCAACCCAAACGCCACTCTGTGGGGTGCGATCGCCATCGCGGTCGAGGCCGGCTTCATGCTCGGCGCCTGCTACGCCGCCACCCGCAACCTGTGGGTGCCGATCGGACTGCACTTCGGCTGGAACTTCGCCCTGGCCGGTATCTTCGGCGCCGAGGTTTCGGGCAATGACACGGCGAAGGGGCTGCTGGACGCCGTGACCTCGGGTTCGACCCTGATCAGCGGCGGCAAATTCGGGCCGGAGGGGAGCCTGTACGCGGTGCTGGCCGGCGTGGTGCTGACCGTCGTGTTCATGCGGCTGGCCCGCCGCCGCGATCGCATCGTGCCTCGCCGCCGCGCCGCCCGCGTCGACACGACCACTACGCTCGTCCAATGATTGACCTCCGGAGCATCCCGGACCGGTGGCGGCGGTGTGACGTCACGGTCCGGGATCTTCCGGCTGCCCTGCTGCTCGCCGTCGTGTCGCTCCTGCCGGTGCTGAACGGCCATGGAACGCAGCTCGGCAACCTGCCGAACCGCCCGTTCGACGCGCTGGCCCTCGCAGCGGTCGCCCTCGAGTGTCTTCCGCTCGCGGTGCGTCGGCGGTGGCCGGCCGTCTGTCTCGCTCTGGTGTCCCTCGGCTTCGCCGTCGAACAGCTCCGCGGTTACTACACGGTGGCGAGCATCGCGTTGCCCATCGCGCTGCTGAGCACGGGCCTTCATCTGGAACGCCACCGCCGGACCGTCGCTGTCCTGGCCTCCGCGGCGTACGTGCCGCTGGCAGTCGCGCTCGACCACCTCGGGGCGGGCGAGACAGTGACTGAGTACGCGACGTTCTATCTGGTGCTGGCCATCGCGTGGGGTGCCGGGTCGTGGCTGCGGTTGTCCCGCGTCGCCGAGGCCGAACGCCGCCAGCACCTCGCCGAGACCACCCGCGCCGCAGAACGCACCCGCATCGCACGTGAACTCCACGACATCGTGACCCATCACGTGACAGCCATGGTCGTCCAGGCCGAGTCGGCACGCTACCTGACCGCCGCGCCCGACCGCCTCGACCAGACCCTGACCGCGGTCGCCGACACCGGCCGGCGGGCGATCACCGACCTGCGGCACCTGCTCGACCTGCTCAACCCGGACCATGGCACCGCGCCGCGACCGCAGACCATTGGCGAACTCCACGCTCTCGTCGAGCAGACGCGGCAGGCTGGCCAGCCAGTGGAGTTCACCGAGGAGGGCCGCCCCCAGGAGACGGCCGGCAGCGCCGAGGTCGCGGCCTACCGGGTCGTGCAGGAGGCGCTGACGAACGCCCTCAAGTACGCCCACGGCAGCCGTACCGTAGTCCACGTGCAGCACACCGGCAGGGAGATCACGGTGAAGGTCAGTACCGACGGCTCGGGTTCGCGCGCCGCGTCACCCGGCGGGAGCGGCCGGGGCCTCGCCGGCCTCCGCGAACGGGTCGGCGTGCTCGGTGGCGAGTTCAGCGCGGGCCGGCGGCCGGGCGGGGGCTTCGTCGTCCAGGCCCGTATCCCTGCGGGAAGCGCGTCGTGACCGCGCCGATCCGCGTACTGGTCTGCGACGACCAGGCACTCATCCGTACCGGATTCGCCACCATCATCGACGCCCAGCCCGACATGGAGATAGTCGGCGAGTGTGGCGACGGGCGCGCCGCAGTCGACCTCGCCGGGCGGCTGAACCCGGACGTGGTGGTGATGGACGTGCGGATGCCGGTGCTCGACGGCATCGAGGCCACCCGTCTGCTGGCCGGCACCGGAGTGGCGCATCCGATCAAGGTTCTCGTGGTGACCACGTTCAACCTGGACGAGTACGTGTACGCGGCGCTGCGTGCCGGCGCCAGCGGGTTTCTGCTGAAGGACGCACCACCCGCCCAACTGCTGCACGGAATCCGGACCGTCGCCACCGGCGCGGCGTTGCTGGCCCCCGAGGTGACGCGCCAGCTCGTGGGCAGGTACGCCGCGCGCATCCGGCCCGTCGAGGGCGTACCGGACGACATTCCACTGGCCCCACGCGAACTGGAGGTCCTTCGCCTGATCGCCGACGGACTCTCCAACAGTGAGATCGCGGCGACGCTGGTGATCAGCCAGGAGACCGTCAAGACGTACGTGTCACGCATCCTCACCAAGCTCGATCTGCGCGACCGCGTGCAGGCGGTGGTCTACGCCTACCGCCGTGGCCTGGTGACCTGAGACATCGTGCGCTCGCGCTCATTCGCGCTCCTGGTCACCGCCGACGTCGACCAGGGACGGTGACGGCTACCCATACCCTGTCGTCGCCGGGATCCGGCCACGGGTGGATCAGGAGATGGCGGTAGATGGCCAAGAGGCGGGTAAGGCCCTCCAGGGTTCGGCAGGCCGACCGGCAGGACCGGACCTGGGCCGTCGTCCGAGGGCTGGTCGTGCTGGTGCTCGGGCTGGCGCTGGCGGCAGTCACCGGCGGGTACAAATGGCACCTTGCCCGCAAGGCGGAACGGTTACGAGCTGAGGGGGTGCCGGTCGTCGCGCAGGTGCTGGAACGTCGTAACAGTATGGGTCGGGGCGGCGGCCGGGACACGATCGTGGTCAGCTACGCGTACGCGGGAACGACGTACACGAAGCGGATTCTCTGCGACGGACCGAGCGGTTGCGACCGGAATCCCCCGCCGGAGATCGTCGTACGGGTGGACCCGGTCAAGCCAGCGGAGTTCGTTACCAACAACGGCAGCACCGATGATTCGGCGTTCATCTTCAACTCCAACGGCGGAATCCCGTACGGCCTTGTCGCAGCCGCTGTCGGTGCCGGCATGCTGATGTCCGCGCGGCTCGCCGGCCGGCGAGCCACGCCAGGTGGCGGGTCACCGGTGGATCCGCCGACGCGGCGTCGGCACCCGTCAGCGAATCGCAGGCGCCGGTCAGCGAATCGTCGGAGTCAGAGATGATGCCCAGAAGCAGCAGATATGCCTCCTCGGCGGGGCCACCTGGCAGGTGGAGCCCCAGGCCCACGAAGAGGCCAGCTCACTGACGTTCGCGCCATGCCTTGGCGCGCCGTAGGTAGCGGATCAGCCCGGCCGGGCCGGTCGAGACGGGCCAGTCGTCGGTGCGGAAGTAGGCGTCGGAACCGCCGTCCAGGAAGATCACCGAGCCGCAGAGGAAGTCTGCGGCCGGTGACAGTAGGAACTCCACCCATTCGCCGACGTCCTCCGGTTTACCGCGCCCACCGATCGGTACGGCCAACTGTTCGACGGCCTCTTTCTCACCGTGGGCGATCTGCTCTTCGAGTAGCGGTGTGGAGATGATGCCGGGGGCGAGGACGTTGAGCCGGATGCCGGCACCGGCCCACTGCGGCGAGATCGCGCTGCGACGCGCCCACCGTGTCACGGCCAGCTTGGAGCTCGCGTACGCGAAGGGTGCCGAGCGTTTGCCGAAGCGACCCACCGCCCGCAGCGCCTTCTCGGGGTCCCGGTCGAGTAGGGCCCGTACGGCCCTCTCCGGCACCATCGGGGTGAGCGTGACGGAGTTCGACCCGAACACGACGGCCTTGCTGTTGCCGGCTGCGGCCAGCGCGGGGCGCCACGATTCGAGCAGGTCCACGACACCGAAGTAGTTGACCTGCTGAATGGCCCTGTCCCGTCCCGCGACACCGCCGAGCCCGGCGGCACAGACCGCCCCGTCGAGCCGACCGCCGGCGCGGTCCAGCACCTCGGCCGCCGCTGCCGTACGTCCCTGCGGCGTGGACAGGTCGGCGACGACCTCGACGTCACGCAGGTCCACGCCGATGACGGTGTGTCCGTCGCTGCGCAGCCGCTCGGCTGTGGCCCTGCCCATGCCGGAGGCGGCACCGGTCACCGCGTACGTACCCATGTTCTTCCTTCCCGCTCCGCCGGCTGTGACAGCCGGCCACGTTGGCTGCCTGCCTGGGGTTGGTCAGAGGACGGACTTCATCTGCTTGGCGACGATGTTCGCGGCCAGGCGGGGTGCTATCCGGGACAGCCCGTCGAGCAGACGGGCGTCGGATCCGATGACGACGCGGAACGGGCCCTTCTCCACCGCCCGTACGATTTTCTGTGCGGTGCGCTCGGGGGTGGTGGCCCGGACCTTCCGGCCGCCGGTGTCGATCATCTGCACACCGGAGTTGCCGCTGATGTTGGTGCTGATGTTGCCCGGGAAGACGGCGGTGACCGCCACGTTGGTGTCGATGAGTTCCTGGTAGAGGCCCTCGGTGAACTGCTTGACCGCACCCTTGGTCGCGCTGTAGAAGGCCTGGCCGGCGAAGGAGACGAGCCCGGAGAGGCTGGAGACGTTCACCAGGCTGGCCGCTGGACGTGTCCTCAGTTCCGGCAGGAACGCGAGCGAGACGTTGACCGTGCCCCAGAAGTTCACGTTGACGATCCGTTCGATCTCGTCACGGGTCAACTCCGGGATCCGGACGAAACGGTGAACGATGCCGGCCAGGTTGATGACCCCGTCGACCTGGCCGTGGGCGGTGAGTACGGCACCGACGACGGCGTCGACGGCGTGCCGGTCCGTGACGTCCACGGCATGCGTGGACAGCCTCGCCGCCGCCGCGCCCGCGAGTGCGGAGGTCTCTTCGAGGCGGGTGACGTCGAGGTCGACAGCGGCGACGCGGGCACCGCTGTTCAACAGTTGGAGGGCGACCTGCCGCCCGATGCCGTTGCCACCGCCCGTGACGACGAACACCCTGCCCGGGATCTGCATTGGGGGATTCCTTCTTCGGGGATCAGTGGCCGTCGGGCCGGGCCTGGGCGGGGAGTTTGCCGGCCGCATGACGTCCGACGACGTAGCCGTAGACGAGGCCCTGCCCGATGGTCGCCCCGGCTCCCGGGTACGTACGGCCGAAGGCGTTGGCGGCGGCGTTGCCGATCGCGTACAGGCCGGGGACGGGGACCCCCGCCGTGGACAGCGCCCGGCCGACGCCATCTGCCTGGATCCCGCCACACGTGCCCAGGTCGGACAGCACGACCTTCACGGCGTACACGGTGCCGGCCAGGGGCCTGAGGTTCGGGTTGGGGGTCACCGTCGGGTCGCCGTAGTAGCGGTCGTACGCGCTGGCCCCACGGTGGAAGTCGTCGTCGACGCCGGCGGCGGCAAGCTGGTTGAACCGGATCAGAGTGGCGTGCAGTGCGTCGGCGTCCACGCCCATGGACCGGGCGAGGTCGCGGGGGTTGCCGGCACGGTGGGCGATACCCGCCTCGTACCAGGACTTCGGTAGCGGAGCCCGAGGGAACTGCGCACCGGCGAAGACGTAGCTGTTGCGGTACGCCTGGTCGAAGACCAGCCACATGCTCGGCAGCGAACCGCGCTCGCGGGCGAGGTCGAGCGTCGTCTGGCCGAAGGTCATGTAGTCGCAGGACTCGTTGATGAACCGACGGCCGGTGTCGTCCACCATGAGCGACCCCGGCAGGGACCGTTCGGCGAGGAGCACCTGTGGCGCGGCGTCGCCGATCGGTGCGACAGCGGGGAACCACCACGCCTGTTCCATGAGGTCGGTGGCGGCACCCGCCTCCTGGGCGGCGCGTATTCCGTCGCCGGTGTTGGTCTCCGCGCCGAGGCTCCAGTCCCGCAGGTCCCGATGGTGGTGGGCGTGCCGTAGGGGAAGGTCGTGGTCGAAGCCGCCGGTGGCGAGTACGACGCCGCGCTCGGCGCGTACGGTGAGCGGCGTTTCGCCGTGACGCAGTTCGACCCCGACGACGCGGTCCTGCTCGACCAGCAGCCGTTCGAGCGACGTCTCGGTCCAGACCGGGATGCCGGCGCGGCGGACACCGGCGAACATCCCCGCAGCGATGGCCTGCCCGCCGGCGGCGTATTCGCGCCCCAGCACCATGCCACCGACCCCCTGCACGAGGCGGGTCGCGATGCGGGGGATCGCGCGACGGGGTGTCTTCGCCATCAGGTTGAGCCACTTGTAGTCCGCGCCGGTGACCGGCATGGGAACGGGCGCGGAGAGGACGGCGGGGCGCAGGCGCGCCCGGTCGGCACCGAGGAGCTTCAGGTCCAGTGGACGGCACTCGCAACTGCGTCCGACGGCGGTGCCACCGGGTAGTTCGGGGTGGTAGTCGGCGTAGCCACGGGCCCAGAAGAACCGCATCGGGGTGGTCCGCCGGAGCATCTCGATGGTGGCGGTGCCGTGGTCGAGGAAGCTGCGCCAGCGTTCCGCCGGCGCGGAACCGGACACCACGGCCTCCAGGTACGCGGCACCGCGCTCGTGCGTGTCGTTGGAGCCTTCGTCGGCCAGCACCGGGTTCGCGGGGATCCAGAAGGCACCGCCGGAGCGGGCGGTGGAACCGCCGACCCAGCGCGACTTTTCCACGACCACGACGGACAGCCCGGCCTCATGGGCGCTGAGGGCGGCGGCCAGACCGGTGCCGGAGCCGACCACGACGAGGTCGACCGTGGTCGACCGGGGGTGCCGGGGGACGGACATGTGCAGACTCCTCTTCTGGGCAGCGACTCTGTTCGGCAGCGGCCCTGCTGGGCGGCGACTCTGTTCGGCAGCGGCCCTGCTGGGCGCCGACCCTCCTGGGCAGCAACCCTCCTGGGCAGCAACCCTGTTCGGCAGCGGCGCCGCTAGGCCGCGACGGGCCGGGTGCCGGCGTTGACGAGTGCGGTGGTGCCTTCGGCATCGAGCGGGCAGTGGGTGCCGGTGAAGATGCTGGCGGCGCACAGGTTGCAGTGCGTGCAGGCCGACCGGGTGGCGTGGTCCCGCTGGATCTGGTTGATCAGGTCGGGCTCCCGCAGCAGGGCGCGGGCCATCGCGACGTACTCGAAGCCGTCGCTCATGGCGGTCTGCATGCCGTCGAGGTCGGTGACGCCGCCGAGCAGGATCAACGGCATGGACAGCTCGCGGCGGAACTGGAGCGCCAGGTCGCGGAAGTAGAGCGGCTGGTAGGGGTAGTGGTGGAAGAGGAACCGGCCGAACATCTTCATGCCGAGCCGTAGGAACGGCGGCTGGGCGTCGGCCATCGCGGACAGCGGCACGTCGCCGCGGAACAGGTACATCGGGTTGAGCAGCGAGGACCCGCCGGTGAGTTCGAGGGCGTCCAGGTGCCCGTCGGCCTCCAGCATCTGGGCGAACGGGATCGACTCTTCGAGGTCGAACCCACCGGGTACGCCGTCGGTCATGTTCAGTTTGGCGATGACGGCGATGTCGTCGCCCACGGCCTCCTTGACGGCGGCCAGGATCCGGCGCGGGAAGTCGGCGCGGTTGGTCAACGAGCCGCCGTACTCGTCCTTGCGCCGGTTGACCTTGGGCGAGAGGAACGATCCGGCCAGGTAGGTGTGGCCCAGGTGCACTTCGACGGCGTCGAAGCCGACCTCACGCGCGGATGCCGCAGCCTGGCCGTGGGCGTCCACGACCCGCCGGATGTCGGCATGGGTCGCGGCGCGGTCGAACGCCATCGCCATCGGGTTGAACCGTACCGACGGCGAGATGGACGGCAGGCCGTTCGAGCGGGAGTTCGCCACCGGTCCCGCGTGCCCGATCTGGGCGCTGACCTTGGCACCGGTGGCGTGTACGGCGTCGGTCAGCCGGCGCAGTCCGGGCAGCGCCTCGGGCCGCCAGTAGACCTGGCCGCGTTCGGTGCGCCCCTCCGGTGCGACGGCGATGTAGGCGACCGTCGTCATGCCGACGCCGCCCCGGCCCACGGCGGTGTGGTACTCGATCAGCCGGTCGGTGACCAGGGCGTCCGGGGTCGCCCCCTCGAACGTGGCGGACTTGATGACGCGGTTGCGCAGGCTCACCGGGCCGAGCATGGCCGGGGCGAGCGGGTCAGGGGTCGGAGCGAGCGGGTCAGGGGTGGGGGTCGTGGTGGTCACGGGGTGTCCTCGGGGGTGGTGATGTGGATGTCGAGCCAGCGCAGCACGACGTCGACGGCGTGGGCGGGCGATTCGTGAGCGCCGTTGCGGGCCCAGTCGCGGAGCGCGGCGTGGGCGGCCTCGCGGTATGTGATGGCGATCGCCTGGTAGATCGCCTCGGGTGCGCCCGGCCGGCGTCGGGCGATCTCCTCGGCGAGGGCGTCGGTCCACGGCGCGTAGGCGCGTGCGGAAGCAGTGGACAGCTCAGGTTCCGCTGCGACGACCCGCATCCAGTGCCCACCGGAACGGCGTACCAGCGGGTCGTCGGAGACCGATGCGGCCACGGCCGTACGCAGGACGACCGGCAGCGGCACGTCGAGGGGCTGGCTGTCGAACGCTGCGGTCAGCCGCCGGGTGGCCGCCGGGACGCCCACCCAGGCGAGGGCGGCCTTGGACGGGAAGTGTCGCATCAGGGTGCGGACGCTGATCCCGGTGGCTGCGGCGATGTCGTCCCAGTTGGTGGCGTCGTAGCCGCGCTCCGCCCACAGTTCCAGCGCCGTGGCGCCGACCGCCTCGGGGTCGAGCACCGTGGGGCGGCCACGTCGGCGGGGTGCGGGCGGGTGAGGGGTTGCCGGGGCCATGAGACCAGTCAAGCATTTATGGCAGAAACCGTCAATAATCAGGGCTGCCGGTGGCCCGGATAATGCGGTGGCCCGCCGGCCGGCCGAGGGTGAAGATCGTTACGTGAGGATGCATGCCGACCAGGTCGACGTCAGCGCGGATGTCGTCGCCGCTCTCGTAGCGGCCCAGTTCCCCCGATGGCGTGCCCATCCGGTACGCCCGGTCGTCTCGCACGGCACGGTCAACGCGCTGTTCCGGGTCGGTGAGGAGATCGTGCTGCGTTTCCCGCTGCAACCCAGCCTGGATCCGGAGTTACGTGACGCCCTGGTGCGGGAGCAGGAGATCGCCCGCCGGATCGCTGCCCACGTACCGGTTGCGGTGCCGGAGCCGATCGCCCTCGGTGAGCCGGGCGAGGGTTACCCCGGCCCGTGGACGGCGTACCGATGGATCACCGGCGACAGTGCGGACGGACTGGACGTCGGTGCCTCTGCGGAGTTCGCCCGGGACCTGGCCGGATTCGTCCGCTCCCTGCATCGTATGGCCACCGATGGGCGGACCTGGGGCGGACAGGGTCGAGGCGGTCCGCTGCACACCAGGGACGAATACGTACGCGCCGCCCTGGCCGGGAGCAGCCACCTCACCGACACGGTCCGGCTGGCCCGGATCTGGGAACGCTGTCTGGACACGCCACCCCATGCCGCCGCCGACGTGTGGATCCACGCCGACCTCATGCCGGGCAACCTGCTGGTACGGGACGGCCGGCTGGCCGCCGTCATCGACCTCGGGGCGGTGAATGTCGGCGACCCGGCGGTCGACCTCATGCCGGGGTGGAACCTGATGACCTCCGGTGCCCGGGACACCTATCGACGCGCGCTCGGGGTGGACGACGCCACGTGGGAGCGGGGGCGAGGATGGGCCATCGTCCAGGCGATCGGTGCTCTTCCCTACTACGTCGACACCAATCCGGTGATGGCGGATACGGCCCGACGCACCCTGGACGCCGTCCTTGCCGACGGTTGACGGGGAAGAGGCCACGCGGTAGCCGCCCCCTGATCCGTCTGATCAGGGAGTACGTTGCGTGACACGCCCACGGCACGCGGGACGTACTCCCTGATCATCGGGATCTCGACGGGGGTCAGCGGGTACGGAGGCCGAGGTCGAGGGTCCTGGTCAGGGTCGCCCGGTCGTCGTCACCGTCGAGCGACCAGATCATCGCGCCGCCGAGTCGCTGCGAGCGGATGTAGAGGCTCTTCTGGAGCAGGACGGCCGGATCGTCGTAGGTCCAGAAGGTCGTACCGTCGTAGAGCCAGGCGGTGCCGGCCCGCAGGTCCCGGTAGACCCGGTAGCCGTTCTGGCCGACCTTGGTCCTGAGCACCTTGTAGTCCTCGTAGCCCGGCTCGTAGGTTGCCGGAGCCGGACCGGTGGCCGTACCGAACAGGCCGTTACGTCCACCGGTCACGCCGGTCCAGCCGCGTCCGAAGTACGGGATGCCCAGGACCAGTTTCTGTCGGGCCGCGCCCCGGTCGAGCCAGGCGTCGATGGTGCGGTCCACCGAGAAGTCGGGCTCGGTGGCCCCGGCCGGCACCCGGAGAGCGGACTGCTGGTTGGCGACCAACTCCCAGCCTCCGTGGAAGTCGTAGCCCTGCACGGTGGCGAAGTCGAGGTTCCGGAAGACCTTCCGTACCTCGAAGCCCGCGTCGATCGCCGCCGGATTCGCCGGTACGAAGGCGGTCAGCGCATAGTGCTTGCGGTTCGCCCGGCCGAACTCGTCGAGCTGCCGGCGGAACTCGGCCACGAGAGCGGTGAAGTTCTGCTTGTCCTTGGGCCGGTAGATCGTGTCGACGTCTCCCGGTGAGCCCGGCCACTCCCAGTCGATGTCGATGCCGTCGAAGACCCCTGCCAGCGACCCTGGTCCGCCGGCGCTGCCGTCCGGGTTGGGCAGGTTGCCCCTGAGGTAGAGGTCGATGCAGGAGCTGACGAGTTTCCGTCGCGACTCTGCGGTGAGTGCCGCGTTGGAGAAGTGCGTCGACCAGCTCCAGCCGCCGAGTGAGATCAGCACCTTGAGGTCGGGGTGGATGGCCTTGAGCTTCTGCAACTGGCCGAAGTTGCCGTTGAGCGGCTCGCCCCAGTTGTCGGCGACACCGTCGACGCTCTCCGCCGCCGGGACCGGCCGCTGGTAGTCGGCCCAGGCGTCGCCCTCACCGGGTGGGCCGTCAACGTAGCAGCGGCCGTCCGGGCTGACGTTGCCGAAGGCATAGTTGAGGTGGGTCAGCCGGGCGGCGGCACCCGAGTCGTTGAGCTTCTTGATGGTGAAGGCCCGGCCGTAGATGCCCCACTGGGTGAAGTAGCCGACCTTGACGTATCCGTCACGGGGGGCCGGGGCGGTCGTGGTGGCCGAGGCGGGGACGGCGGTGACGGTGCCGGCCAGCACGACACCCACGGCAGCAGCCGCGGCGAGTCGACGAAGGACTGATCTGCGCATGCGCACTCCTGGTGGAAGGTGGAGCGACGGCGTAACAGTAAGGAAACTTTCCTGTGGAGCAACTTAGGGGCGTCTATGCCGTACGGTCAAGGGCGGAGCGACCTGCGGCGGCGCGAGCCGCGCCCGGTGTCGGTGGGGCCCACTACGCTGTGCGGCGTACGGCACGGGGAAAGGGGCCGCATGGTTGCCGAGATCGCTCTGCTCAGGCTGGTGGCGCAGCGCATCGCCGGCCCCGGTCTGCCCAGCGCGACCGAGGTCGTACGCTGGCTGACCGCCCTTCAGGCGCAGGATCACGCCGGTGCCCTCACCTCGGTGGCGCTGCGCACCGAATCCGGCACCCGGGATGGCGTCGAAGCCGCCCTCACCGCCGGCGAGATTGTCAAGTCCTGGCCGATGCGGGGCACGCTGCACCTGGTGCCGGCTGAGGACCTGCCCTGGCTGTTGAGCCTGCTGACACCCCGGGTGACAGCCGGCGCGGCCTCCCGGCGCGCCCAACTCGGCCTGGACACCGCGATCTTCGAGCGTGCCCGCGAGTTGGCTGTCGACGCGTTGACCGGCGGCCGGCAGCTACGGCGCGACGACCTGTTGGCCGTGTGGCGCGAGGGGGGACTGGGCACCGACGGGCAGCGCGGCTACCACATGCTGTGGCACCTGGCGCAGACCGGAACCCTGTGCTTCGGGCCGGTACGCGACGGCGAGCAGTTGATCGTCCTCATCGACGAGTGGATTCCGCAACCACGACAGTTGGAACGGGACGAGGCGTTGGGCGAGCTGGCCCTGCGCTACTTCCGCAGTCACGGCCCGGCCACGGTCAAGGACTTCGCCCGGTGGACCAGTCTCCGGATGGCCGATGTCCGTACCGGGCTCGCGATCGCCGCACCCGGACTCGCCCGTGTAGTGGTCGACGGCGTCGACCACTACCTGGACCCGGCCACGCCCGACCTGCTGGCTGCCGTACGGGAGCAGGTGACCGGGGTCTTTCTGCTTCCCGGGTTCGACGAGTACATCCTCGGCTACGGCGACCGCAGTGCCGTGCTGGCCGCCGAGTATGCCGACCGGATCGTCCCGGGCGGTAACGGAGTGTTCCGGCCGACCGTCGTCAGCCGGGGCCAGGTCGTCGGAACCTGGAAGCATGCCGGCCGGGGCGCGAAGCGGACCCTGGACGCACTGCCGTTCGACGGGTTCAGCGACGAGATCACCCAGGCGCTGCCCCAGGTGTACGCCGCCCTGCCGTAGCTGGCCAGCGTTCGCTGATCAGTGCTCTGAACAGGGAATATCTGGCATGGTCAGGCGTGGACGGACGGCTGTCGGAAGTGCTAACACTGTAGTTGGGGACAGAAACGGTCCTCGATCTGATGGTCGATGTCCCCTGCCCGACGACCACGGTTGTGGGCGGCCTTTCGGCGTCGAAGCCCTACTTGGACGGATTGCACCGGCGCGCCGACCGAGGCGGTTCAGCCACGCCGTCGTGTGGATGCTGCAGGTTCAACCGCGAGACCAGCTCCGGAACAACGCCGTAGCGGCGCTGGCCGGAGAGGACGATGAGATGGACCGGGAACAGACTCGCAGGCTCGCCTCCGGTGACGGGGAGCAGGTCTGATGCGTACGGTGCAGATTATTTCGGGTCGACATCCGTTCGAGGTGACCCTGTTGGCCACCTCCCTGGCCTGCGGCATCGCTCTGCTGATCACCGACATCCGGCCACCGTCCGTTGTGATCGCCATGCCGGTTGTCGTCCAGGCGACCTGGCAGGTGGGTCTGGTCGTCGTCGGGGTCGCGGGCCTGCTCGGGGTCACCTGGCCCGGGCATGTCCTCACCGGTCTCGGGATCGAACTGGGTGCGCTGGTCCTGCTCGGCACCACCACCGCCATGTACTCGATCGCCATCATCGCGATCAGTGGCAGGTCGGCTCTGGTGGCCGGCTCGTTCATCGGCGCGGTCACCGTGGCATCGCTGTGGCGATCGGCCCAGTTGATGCTGGACCTGCGCCGGTTGATCGAGGCCAGTCAGCAGGACGACATCCCGGTCGTACCACCGCTGCCTGAGGAAGGAGAGAAACCATGACTGCGGCAGAACCCACCTCCGGCCCGATCTGGGTCCAGACGCTCCTGTCCGCCGTCGCGGTGCTCGGTGGTGCCGGCGGGATCACGGCGGTCGTCACGGTGCTCACGCAACGCCGCAAGCTCAAGGCCGACGCCGCCGACGTACTGACCGACACGGCCCTGACCCTGATCGATCCACTCCGGGCCCGGGTGGCCGACCTCGAAGCGGAGACCGCCCGTGCCCGCCAGCAGGCGATAGCGGCGAACAACGAGATCAGCGAGCTTCGTGTCGCCGTACAGGAGATGACCGTCATCATCCGTCGCTGGCGGGCCGCCATTCTCGCGCCGAACGTGACGGTCGAGGAACTCCGCCAGATCGTCGCGACCAGCGATCCGTGGCATACCGGAGACCAGTGGACCTGATCCGATGTCGTCTGCCTGTTACGCTTCACGCTGGTCTTCGGTCGGTGACACTGGGTGTCCAGAACGGTACGGCGGGCAAGGGCGTTGAGAGTTTCCACCCGGAACGCAAGCTTCCAGCAGTGGCAGGCACTACTGACCAACCGCACGAAACGGCAGCGGGCCGGGGAGTTCCTGGTGCAGGGCGTCCGGCCGATCACCCTGGCCGCAGAGCACGGCTGGCACATCCGTGCGCTGATCCATCCCGAGGGTCGACAACTGTCCAGGTGGGGGCGGGACCTGCTCGACCGGGTCGACGCGACCCGCGTGGCGATGGCCCCCGAACTACTGCACGAACTCGGCGGCAAGGACGGTGAACTGCCGGAACTGCTGGCCGTGGTCGAACTGCCGCCGGACCGGCTGGACCGGATAGCCAACCCGACCAACGGATCCGGTCTGCTGGTGGTCGTCTTCGACCGGCCGACGACGCCGGGGAACATCGGCACGCTCGTCCGGTCCGCCGACGCGTTCGGCGCAACCGGCGTGATCATCACCGGACATGCCGCTGACCCGTACGACCCGAAGGCCGTACGGGCCAGCACCGGCTCCCTCTTCGCCCTGCCGGTCGTCCGGGTCTCCAGCCACCGCGAGGTGGTCGACTGGGCGACCTCGCTCGGCGAACGTGACCGTCCAGTGGAGATAGTCGGCACCGATGAGCACGGGGAGGTCGACGTCGCGAAGCACGACCTCACCGGGCCGACGATCATCCTGATCGGCAACGAGACCAACGGTCTCAGCTCCGGCTGGCGACAGGCCTGCGACCGGATGGTCCGCATTCCGATCGGCGGTGCGGCCAGTTCGCTGAACGCCGCGACCGCCGCCACCGTCGTGCTCTACGAGGCTGCCCGACAGCGGTCCCGCCCGGCCCCCGGCTGAGGCGACCGAACGGGACCGCTGATCGCACCGGTTCCCGTTCCCGGCTGCAACTCGGTTGGCAGGCCCGGGAACGGGGCTGGCCTTGACCGCCTTACTGGCTCCGAGCGCCTTACTGGCTCCGAGCGCCTGGCTGGCTCCGACTGCCGGAGCAGCGGACGGCATCATTGGCGGATGATCCGGCGATCGGTCCTGACCCCGCTGATCCGGGCGGACACCTACCGTCGGGGCGTCTTCCTGCTGCTCGGCGGGGTGATCCTGCTGCCGTACGCGCTGCTGGTCGTCGCCTTCGTCAACATGTTCGCCGACCCGCAGCTGCCCCGGCCGGCGCTGGTGCTGATGATGGCGGTGTCGGTCGTGATCGTCGGGGTGCCCCCCTTCCTGGGCGGTACCCGGGCATTGGAGATCGCGGCGGTGCGGTCCCTGCTCGGCGTCGACCTGCCCGTGCCGGCCGCCAGTCATGGCATGGATCGGGAGACGCGGCTGCGCGCCGCGCTCTGGTTCGTCGTACACCTGGTCACCGGTGGGGTGGTCGGCCTCGGGCTGCTGATCGCTGTGCCGATGGCACTGATCTTCGTGGCGCAGCAGTTCGGGGTCGCCCCCACGGCGATCGCCGGGCTGCGCCTCGGCCCGCTCGACGAGCACGACACGGGCTGGCTCACCCTGATCGGCGTTGTACTGCTGGTGGCGCTCGGCTATCTGGTCGCCGGACTCGGCGCGCTGGCTGCGGTGGTGGCACCGGCCCTGCTCGGTCCGTCGCAGACCGAGCGGATCGCCGTACTCGAAGCGCGGGCGGCGCAGCTTGCCGAACGGAACCGGCTGGCCCGGGAGCTGCACGACTCGGTCGGGCATGCCCTCACCGTGGCGACGCTCCAGGCCGGGGCGGCCCGGGAACTGTTCGACCAGGATCCGGAGTTCGTCCGCCGGGCCCTGCGGGCCATCGAGGAGACCAGCCGGCGCGCCACGGCGGACCTGGACCACGTACTCGGCCTGCTGCGGGAACGGGATGACGAAGCCTCGGAACGGGACGACGAGGTGTCGAGCCAGGGCGACGAGGCGCCGGGACGGGACGACGAGGCGTCGGGACGGGACGCGGGCGTCCGGGCCCCGCAGCGTACGTTGGCTGATCTCGACGAGTTGGTCGCCGCCGGTAGAGCCGCCGGACTGCCGGTCACGGTCGAGCTGACCGGTGCCGTCGACACCCTGCCGGGGGTGGTCTCCCGCGAGGGCTACCGGATCGTGCAGGAGGGACTGACCAATGCCGCCCGCCACGGCGACCGGCAGTCGGTGACCCTACGGATCGGCGTACGGGCCACCGGGGTGGAGATCGACCTGGTCAACACCGTGCCCGAGCCGCCTACGGTGCCCGGTCCCCGGCGGCAGGGCCGGGGCCTGACCGGCATGCGCGAGCGGGTCCTGCTGCTCGGTGGTCGGCTTGCCGCCGGCCCCGACAACGGGTGCTGGCGGGTGTCCGCGCACCTGCCGACGGTACGACCGGACGACGACCCAGAGGAGTTGCCGTGACCACCACCGTCCTGATTATCGACGACGACGAGCTGGTCCGGATCGGGCTGCGCGCCATCATCGACGCGCAGCCCGACCTGACCGTGGTCGGGGAGGCCGCTGACGGGGCCGAGGTGCCGCCCCTGGTCGCCAGGTTCCGCCCCGACGTGGTGCTGATGGACGTGCGGATGCCGGCCATCGACGGCATCCAGGCCACCCGGCACCTGATGGCGACCTCGGCCACGCCACCCCGGGTCCTGGTCGTCACCACGTTCGAGAACGACGAGTACGTCTACGATGCGCTCCGCGCCGGAGCCAGCGGCTTCCTGCTCAAACGGGCCCGGCCGGCCGAGGTGGTCGAGGCGGTCCGGGTGGTGGCCCGCAGCGACTCGCTGCTCTTCCCGGCCGCGATCCGCCGACTCGCCACCGCGTACGGCCCCTCGTCCGGCGGAGACAGGTTGCGGCGGGCTCGGCTGACCGAGCGGGAGGCGGAGGTGCTCCGGCTGATGGCTGCCGGCCTGTCCAATTCGGAGATCGCGGCGGATCTGGTGGTGGGGGTGGAGACGGTGAAGACCCACGTCGGCAACGTGCTGGCGAAGCTCGGGGCCCGGGACCGCACCCAGGCGGTGATCGCCGCCTACGAGTCCGGTTTCGTCATCCCGGCCGGCTGACTATGGCCGCTCACTCCCTCGCCCGGGGGAGCGGGCTCACCCTCGGACGGGAGTCGGCTCGCGGCGCTGTTCGCGATGGTGGCAGTGGACGGGCTGCCACCATCGGCGAGAGGAACCCGAGATGTCCGCGTATACCCTGCCCCAGAGCCAGTCCCCGGTCCCGGCCCGGGGACGATGGTGGACCAACCGGGCCGGTTACCTTGCCGCCGCCTGGGCCGCGCTGTCCGGGGTACTGGCCCTGGTCTGGACGATCAGCGGCAGCGGTTACCCGTATGGCACCGCCGATCCGCAGGGGACGGCGAGTCTGTTGCGCTTCCTCCCGCCCGATGTCGGCGCACTGGTCTTCGCCGGACTGACGATCACCGTTGCGGTGGCGGCGCTGGCGATGTCCGGGCCGCAGGCCGTCCGGCTGCGGGGTGTCGCCCGGGTGCTGCTGGTCGCCTACTGCGGGACGGTCGTCGCCTTCCTGCTGGTCGTGGTGCCGGACGTGCAGGTTCTCACCACGGCGGGGTACCTGCCGATGCTGATCATCGGTGCGCCGTTCGGCTGGCCACCGGTGGACTACGCGGAGGTGTTCACCTGGTCCCTGGGCAACAAGGTGTGGGCCATGGCCGGCGGGATTCTGCTGGCCCGTACCGTGCTCACCTGGCTGTTCCGTACCGGTGGTGCGTGCCTGTCCTGCGGGCGCAGCGCCGATGGCCCGACCTGGACCTCGGCGGAGTCGGCGGCCCGCTGGGGCCGCTGGGCCACCTACCTGGCGGCGGCCATCCCGCTGCTCTACGCGGCCACCCGGTTCGCCTGGCTGGCCAACATTCCGTTGGGCGTCAGCCCGGAATTTCTCCGGGAGATGTGGGACACCGGGCTTGTCTGGGCCGGTGGCGGGCTTGCGGCGTTCGCCGTGGTCGGTGCGGTCCTGACGCTCGGCCTGGTGCAACGCTGGGGTGAGCGGTTCCCGCGTTGGATGATCGGGCTGTCCGGTCGGCGGGTGCCGATCATGCTGGCGGTCGTGCCAGCCACGCTGGTCGCGATCGCGGTCACCGCCGGTGGGCTGGCCATGTACAGCCTGCCCGAGGTCTGGGACTTCGAGGCGTTCAGCTTCAGCGTCGGCCCGGCGTTGCTCTGGCCGCTGTGGGGCGTCGCGCTGGGGGCCGCCGCCCTCGCCTACCACCTGCGTCGCCGGGGTGGTTGCAGCCGTTGCAGTCGAGACGACTGAACGGGAGGAGTGGTCCCTTCGCGCCATTTAGTGGTGAAGGGACCACTTTTGTCTGCTCCGGCTCTCTAGACTCGGGGCCATGGAGACGGCGGAGCTGCGTCGGGCCTACGACGTACTGCTGGCCGAGGTGGAAGCCGGCGGCTTCGGGGCGCCCCCGGCGGGCGAGTTGACCGCCGAGCAGGTGGTGGCCCACCTCGCCGTCAACGACGAGTTGCTCACCGAGGCGACCGAGGCGGTGATCGCCGGCTCGCCGTGGGCCTACTACGACATCGAGTCGATCCACCGGCCGCAGTTGGACGCCCTGGTCGCCCGGCACGGTGGTCTGATCGGGCTGGCCACGTTGCTGCGGGAGAGCAGCCAGAAGCTGTGTGAGTTGACCGCGCACCTCGGGGTCAAGGCGGAGACGCCGGTGTGGACCCACATTCGGGAGGGCTTCGAGCTTCGCGTGGACGAGCCACTGCCCTGGGGCCGTACCCTCGACATCCACGGGCGGGTGCACCTACCGGTGCACACCGAGCAGTTGCGTTCGATGCGCCCGGTCTCCCGGTGACGCCCCGGATCCGACCTGACACCGTCGGTTGTCATTGACGCGGCGGCACCGTAGATTCCCATTAACTGATGGGAGTCGATACATGTTGCCTCGTCACCTGGTCCGCAGACTGATTGCTCCCCTGGCCGCCGCAGTGGTCGCCCCGATCACCATGACCAGCGTCGCGTGGGCGGTCCCGGATGTCGGCCCGCCCCCTGCCACCGGTGCGCCGCCGACTGCCGGCACCGCACCGCACCGGGTCCCGCTGGACCGGCTGACGGTCGGCGCCACGCCGGTCGCCACCGGGTTGCAGCGCCCGACCGCGATAGCCACGCCCGACGACCGTAGCGGCCGGCTGTTCGTCGCGGAGAAACCCGGCCGGGTACGCGTCTATCACCCCGACACCGGTCTCGCGGCCGAGCCGTTGCTGGACCTCACCGACCGGGTCTCCACCGTCGGCAACGAGCGGGGGCTGCTCGGCATCGTCACCGCGCCCAGGTTCGCCCACACCCGGGCCGTCTACGTCGCCTACACCAGCCTGCCTGACGGTGCGTTGACCCTGTCGCGGTTCGTACTCGACCGTACCGCCCCGGCGGCCGGTGAGCAGATCCTGCTGACCCAGCCGCACGCCGAGTTCAGCAACCACAACGGCGGAGACCTCGCGTTCGGTCGGGACGGGTATCTCTACTGGAGCCTGGGTGACGGTGGAGGTGGCAACGACCCGCTGAACACCGGCCAGGACCTGAGCACCCTCCTCGGCAAGATCCTCCGGTTGGACGTGGGCCGCTCGTGCGCCGGTAGGGCGTACTGCGTGCCCCGGGACAACCCGTTCGTCGGCCGCCCCGACGCCCGACCGGAGATCTGGGCGTACGGGCTGCGTAACGCGTGGAAGATCTCGTTCGACGCACGTAACGGCTCGCTGTGGATCGGTGATGTCGGCCAGGGGGCGTACGAGGAGGTGAACCACCTGCGGGCCGGTGCCGGCGGTGCCAACCTCGGTTGGTCCTGCAAGGAGGGACCGGTGGTGCTCATCCCCGACCGGTGCCAGGAAGGTGCCCGGTACGTCGATCCGGTGTTCCACTACCGCACCCGGGTGGACGGGTGCGCGGTGATCGGTGGGCACGTGTACCGGGGACGGCAGTTCGCGCGGCTGGCGTCCGGGACCTACCTGGCGACCGACTACTGTTCGGCCACCGCGTTCGCGGTCCGGCCGACCCGGAACGGCGGGTACGAGAGCCGGGCTATCGGGCAGTTGCCGGCCTGGCCGAGCACCTTCGGGGTGGACTCCGCCGGTGAGCTGTACGTCGCCACCGACGGGCCGGGTGAGCTGTACCGGATCTCCTTTGCGGCGCTACCGGTCAACTGAGCCGGGGCCATCGGAGGACCGGATCAATGCCGCCGGCCCGGATCAGCCGACCCGGGCCGGCGGTGGCCGGGCCGTTCGGGCGTTAGGCCGTGGTCCACAGTTGGTTGGCGCTACCGGTGCAGGTCCACTGGTGCAGTTTTGCTCCCGGGGTGGTGTCCGAATCCGGCACGTCCAGGCACTTGCCGCTGTTGACGCTGACCAGGGCTACGTTGCCGCCGCCGGAGTCGGTGAGCCGCCACTGCTGGTTGGTGCCGCCGTTGCAGCTCCACTGCTGCACCGTCGCGCCGTCGTGCTCGCCCTTCTCGTGCACGTCGAGACACTTGCCGCTGGCCGCGTTGACGATGGTCACCACGCCGTCACCGGCCGGGGTGGAGATCCACCGCTGACTCGGTGCGTCGGTGCAGTTGGCCTGCTGTGCGTCGGCCCCTTCCGGCTCTTCGGTGCCGACGATGTCCAGACAGAGCGACGAACTGACCGACCGGAAGACCTGCCCACTGGTGGGTGGGCTGCTGCTCTCGGCTACTTCCGTCGGGGTCGGCGCGGGGGCGTCCGCGCCGGCGGCCGTACCGTCCGCGGTGGTAGTGGCGGTGGCCGCCGGGCTGGCCGGGGCGGATGAGCCACTGTCACCGAAGAGAGCGCCGGCGGCCAGTAACAACCCGAGCAGTACGCCCACCACGCCGACCGCCAGCGCGACCAGCATGACCCGGTCCTGCGGCAGTAGCGTCCGAAGCCGAGGACCGGTGGAACCGTAGACCGTGCCGCCCGTCGGACGGCTGTGCTCATCAGGAATGGGCATTCAGGCATAGTGACCGACGGGCCAGGTCAAAGGCCAGTCGGGGTACGGCTGGGCCGGGCCGGTGGTCGGCACCGGTGACCCGGTGCCGACCACAGCCCGTGCTGCTACGCGGTGCGAACGTGCAGCAGGTCAGCAAGCCGATCGGCGAGCGGTCGGGCCTCGAGGTGCAGTCGGGCCACGTTGAGCCCGTCGTCGCCGAGTACGGCCAGCAGCGTGGTGTCGCTCACGGCGTACACGGCGAAGTAGCCGCGGTGGCTGTGAACGGTGGCTTCCCGGAACGGACCGTGCCGAAGCGCGAGCCCGGCCTGCCGGCCCAGGCCGAACGTGGTGGCGGCCAGCGCGGCAAGGTCGTGCGGTTCGGGGTCGCCGGGAAGGTCATGGGAGATCAGCAGACCGTCGACACCGGCGACCACACAGCCACGTACGCCGGGCAGCGCCTGGCGTAGCGCGGACAGTTGGACCCGGATGGAGTGATCGGTGTCGCCGTTCGGCGCCGCCGGCCTTCCCAGCAGCGGTGGCGGCATCGGCGGAGCGCCGTTGTCGAACCGGGGCGTGCGATCCCGACGAGGCAGCGGATCGACGGATGTGGAGTAGCCTTCGATCACAGTTCGAGGCTCTCTGCGATGATGCGCAGCCGGTGCCGGGCGAGCGCCAGGTTGGCCCGACTCTTGTTCAACGCCAGGTAGACGAAGAGTCCGTCGCCAGCACGGGAGTGCAGCGGGCGGATCAGGTGGTACTGGGTGTCCAGCGTGATGAGCATGTCCTCGATGCCGTCGGGGAGCTTCAGCATCTCGATGGTGCGGAGCTTGGCCCGGACCACGTCGGTGTTGCCGGCTGCCGCGACGGTCAGGTCCAGTTCGGCGGAACCACCGGCGGTGGCCAGTGTCATGCCGCTGGTGTAGTCCACCAGGGCTGCACCGATCGCACCCTCGATGCTCATCGCATCTTTCAGCATCACTTCCAGGTTCGCCACTGACACTGCCTCCGTTGTCTTGGTGCCGTGCTCCGCTGTGGAAGAACTCCAGTCGCCTGGATACAGGTCTTCCAGCGCGTCAATTGTTGTCTGTTCAGCTAACTTACTGTGGTTCTGAGCGGCAGGGAATCCGCCAGTAGGGCTGATTTGCGCAGGCCAAACGCATCGATAGCGCGTCGAGGAAATCACCGACAGTCACATCGTTCCGCGTCGGTTCCGCTGGCGGGTCGACGACCCTGATCGACGCCCGCCACGGCCGGCAACGGTGGGCCGCACGTCGTCGTACGCGGGGTCGGTGAAGTTCACGTAGCGTCACCTTTCTGCCCTCCGGTGTGGTGCCCGCCGGCCGTGATCTTTCCGACGTTCCCGGAGCGGAGCCGTTCGGAAAGCGGTGGAGTCGGGGTGGGCGGAACTGTGATCGTCCGCTGTCGGGAAGGCTGTGAGCTGGGAAAACGTGCCACGACGCCGGCTCGTTGGTTGGCTCGGCCGTGCTGATCATGGCGGCCCGACCGGTCCCTATCATGCCCAGCATGAGGGAGCCCGGAGTACGCAACGACTATCACAGCCTGCTCAACCTGCACCATTCGATGCTTCTGCGCCGCAGCATGCGGGGTGGTCCGGTTCCCAAGTCGCAGGACGGACAGGCCGTGGCCCTACTCGACGCGTGGCCGCAGCGGCTGACAGACCAGCGCCTGCTGCGGGAGAGCCTCGCCCTGGTGGAACCGTTCAGTGACACGGCCATGGACCTGTACACGACCCTGTTCCGGGACGGCCCCCACCTGCGTCCCCTGTTTCCCAGCTCGCTCGTCGCCCAGCGCGACCACCTCGTCTCGTCGATGCTGCGGCTGATCGGGGACTTGGACAAGCCCGAAGTCATCGTGCCGTTCCTGGAACAGCTCGGGCAGGCCCACCGCCGGCTCGGGGTGCGGGCCATCCACTTCGAGCCCTTCGGCGCCGCGCTCCTCGAAGCGTTGCGCACCCGGGGCGGCATCGCGTGGCGTACCGAGCACGACCAGGCCTGGCAGCGGACGTACCGGTTCGTCACCCAGGTCATGAGCAACGCCGCACAGGCCGCGCTCGCCACACCCGCGTACGTCTCCGCCGCCGTCGTGCACCACCAGCAGATCTCGTCGAACCTGGCCATCCTGCGGGTACGCCCGGCGCAGCCGTACGCCTACCAGGCCGGTCAGTACGCCACGCTGGAGTCGCCGTACCTGCCGAACACCTGGCGCTGCTACTCGATGGCCAACCCGCCCAGCGAGGACGGCCTGCTCGAGTTCCACGTCCGGGCCACCGGTGCCGGTCAGCTCAGCGACGTGCTCGTAAACAAGGTCAACGTCGGTGACGAACTGCGGCTCGGGCCGGCCCGGGGCTCGATGACCCTCGCGCCGACCCCCGGCAACGGCGTGCTGCTGATCGCGGGCGGTACCGGGCTGGCCGCCGTCCGGGCGCTGCTGGGCGAGTTGGCCCTCCGGCCGAGCCCGCCGCCAACCTGGCTGTTCTTCGGCGCCCGCACCTGGGGGGAGTTGTACGACCTGGAGACGCTGGAGGCGTACAACGCCCGTCACCCGTGGCTGCGACTGGTGCTGGCGATCGACGAGGGCGTCGCCTACCCGTACGAATCGGGCACGGTCGTGGATGTCGTCGCCCGGCGGGGCAGTTGGGCCGGACACGACGCCTACCTGTGCGGGCCCTCGGCCATGGTCACGGCGATGAAGGGTCGGCTGGCGGAACTCGGGGTCCAACCCGATCGGATCTGGCACGACTGAACCCGTCGCGGGTGAGGACGGCAGTCGACCGCCGGTGCCCCTTTTTCCGGGTCAGCGCCCTGTCGTCCTCGTCCTACCGGTGTGCCGTGCCAGTTCGCTGAACCTTCGCGGTTTCCTGGGATTCCGCCGCTCCCGGCCAGGAATCCGGGGTGACCTCGAGAATCCCCAACAGTTGGGCGAGGATGCTGGCCTCGCGTCGGGTCAGGGTGACGCTGAGTGCGGCGTCCGGGTCGTCCGGGCGGTAGACGACCAGGTCCCGCTGACCGTTGTGGTGGCAGACCACTCCGACGTGTTGACGGTCCTCCGTGACGATCACCTGTCGCAGACCGATACCGGGCAGCGGGGTGTGCTCGACTTGCATTCCGCCTCCTTCGACCTCGGCAATGCGGGCGGAAGCTCCAGAGTCCGTCAAACCGTACGTCGACCGCACCGGGTGCGGCCGGCCAATACGGGAGGCCGGTCCTTGCCGGTCACCGGCAGGCTGTCAGGTGGGACGGGGCAGTTGACGTTGTGGCCAGCCCAGGAGCCGGGCACCGAGCACAGCGGCGTGCAGGGTGAACCAGTCGGCCGGGTTCGTCGGGTCGTATCCGGTCAACGTGTGCACCCGGGCTAGTCGATAGGTGACCGCCCGTACGGACAGGTGCAGTCGACGGGCGGCATGGGTGGCCACCCCACCGGTGGCGAAGTACGCCTCAACGGTGGTCAGCAGCGGCTCCGCGCCGCCCCGGGCCAGGGTCAACGGGGTGAGAACCCCTTCGACCAGGTCGGCGATGGCGGCCTGGTCCCGCAACAGCATCCGGTAGACGAGCAGGTCCTCGGCGTGGGCCACCTCGTCGGGCAGGCCCAGCTTGCCGGCCAGGTCGAGCGCCTCGCGCGCCTCTTCGTACGAACGGGCGATGCCGAACGCCCCCGGATACGGTCGACCGACCGCCACCCGCCACGGGCGTCCGGACGGTACCGCCTGCAACGTCGCGTGCATTACCTGACCCAGCTCACCCGTGGGCTGGCGTCGAGGACGCAGTTCCGGTGTGGTGGCGGTGCCCGGTACGAGTACCGCCAGCATGCCGTCCTTCGCCGAGACGAGCACGTCCCGGTCACCGAACCGGTCGAGGATCACCCGTTCCAGGCCGCTCGTCGCCGCGGTCACCTCGGCCAGCCGGCGACCGGGAAGTGCCAGCGCCACCTGGTGGGCGCGGGTGAGGTCCAGCCCGAACGGTTCGGCCCGCTCGACGATGCCGGCGACGTCCGGATCACCACGCAACAGGTCGTCGATCAACTCCCGGCGCAGAGCCTCCTCCCGCCGTACCATCAGCCGGCGGGCGGCCAGGTAGCCGTCGGCCAGCGCCGCCAGTGCGTCGTTGACCACCCGGAGTACGGCTTCGCCGGCCAGCCGTACCTGCTCCGCCTCACCCGCATCGGCCACGACGGGTAGCAGTCGCCACAGTCGCCAGGCGGCGGAGACATAGAGTTCCACCGCCCGGCCGACCGGGACCCCCTGCTCGGCGGCGCGGCGTCCGGCGGTTCCGATCATGTCCAGCGCGGCTCGATCCAGCCGGCGACCGGAGGTGGCCGCTTCCGCCAGTTGTGGCAGGAAGTCACCAAGCAGCTCCTCGGCCACCCCGCCGGCGTCGCGGCTGGCGGCCCGGGCCACGGCAGAGAGGTCGCCGGTCGACCGACCGGACCGCCGTCCACCGCCGCCCCGGCCCGTGTCGCGAGGGGGCTGACCGGTGCCGCGAGGAGGTTGACCGGTACCGCGAGCGGGCTGGCCACGCTGCTCAGCCATCCCGTACACCTCCATCGGCCGGACAACACACGCCCGCAACATACCCCGGCAGCTGCCGACCATCGGCAACAAGCAAGCTTGTACCTTGCACAGGTAACAGGATCTGTGGCACGTCGGAGGGAACCGGGTGAGTCGAAGGGAACGTGTGACGAGCGTCGACCAGCGGCTTGACCGGGTCCGGGGCGAAGCCGCGCCGTGCCGGCACAACGCCCGTACGATCGCCGCGCTGACCAGCAACCCGGGATGCCGTCGGCGGGCCATCCTCGACAGCGCCGGGGTGGACAAGCAACGGATCGCCACCCACGTGGGCTTTCCGGCGCAGTTCGGTCAGTCGCAGTTCGCGATCACCCGGGGTAACACGTTCGAGGCGCAGGTGAAAGCGGACGGCTGTGCCGAGCTGCTGCGGCTGCTGCGCGAGCTGCTGGGGCTGCCGATCAGCGAGGCCTCCTATACGGACCTTGGCCGAGCCGACGAAACGGACCGGCTGGGACCACAGAGCCCGACGGCGCAGGCCGCCCGGCACAGCCGGTCCCGCGATCTGCTGACCGAGTCCACCGGATCCAGCGCCCTCTTCGACCATCCGCTGCTCCAGCTCTCGGTCGGCGGGCAGCGGGTCTACCTCGAACCTGACCTGATCGCGTTCCAGGTCGCCGGCCGGTTCCACGTGGTCGAGATCAAGTCGTTCGGTGTGGTCGACGGGCAGGCCGACGCCACCAAGGTGTCCGGTGCCGCCATCCAGGCAGCCGTGTACGTGCTGGCCATGCGCGAGATGCTGGCCGAGGCCGGCCATGATCCGGAGACCGTCTCGTCCGACGTGGTGCTGGTCTGCCCACGTGACTTCTCCAACGAGCCGATGGCCGCGCTGATCGACGTACGCAAGCAGCTGCTGATGCTACGGCGGCAGCTCGCCCGGATGGAGCGGGTCGACGAACTGCTGGCGATGCTGCCGGCGGACCTGTCCTTCGAGCTTGCCGCCGATGCCGATGGCGTGCCGACCCGGCCCCAGCAGGTGCTGGAAGGGGCGCTTCGTGAGGTCGAAGCCCGCTACGCCCCGGAGTGCCTGGCCGCCTGCGAACTGGCGCGGTTCTGCCGACACGAGGCGCGGGGACACACGGCCGGGCTGGGCAAGTCGGTACGCGAGGCGCTCGGCGGAATCGACCGGGTAACCACCGTGCTGGCCCTGGCCAGCGGGGAGCTGACGCCCGCCGAGGACCAGACCGAGGCCGCCGCGCTGCTCCAGGCCGCTGCCCGGCTGCGCGCTGAAGTGCTGAGCGAGCGACAGGGCACCCCGGCATGAGTACGCTCACCGCGCTGGCCCGCGCGCAGGCGGCGGCGTCCGGGGTGGCCCAACCGATCGCCACCGTCCGGCATCTGCACCTGTCCGAGCGTCCACTGGTCCTCGTACCGCTGGCCATGGCCGGTGAGGCCAACGCGCCACTGGCGGCGATGGTCGGTACGGCACCCGATGCGGCGCGGCTGCTGATCGTGCCGCAGCCACGGAACCGTGACCAGCGGTTCGCGTTCGTCGCGGAGCTTGCCGCCACCATCCTGCCCTACCTGGACAGCCATCGCGGGGTGGCCGAGGCGGTGCCGGTCGACCGGGGCAGGGACGTGCGCTACCGGTACGTGGACGCGCCGCAACTACTGGTGCCCAACCCGGCCGGGATCACCTTCGTACGGCTCCTCGGGCGATCCACCCGGTTCCGTCGTACCGACGGGGACTTTCCGGTCCACGCGTCGGTGCCCCAGCTCGGTCGCTGGTTGACCTTCCTCGCCGAGCGGGCCGAACACCCGGGCTCGTCCGCGCTGGTGGCGATGACCGACGCGCTCACCCTGCACTGGGCGACCGGGCAGAGCGCGCTGGAGGACGCCCAGTTGGCTTCGCTACTGGCCTGGATCGCACCACCGGAAGGGGTCTCCGGCGCGGTCGCGGCGGAGGCGGCCGAGGATCCCTCGGTCTGGCCGCCGGCCGGTCCGGCGACCGATCCGGCGTTCGACAACATGCACCTGGCCCCGGCGATCGCCGCGTACCAGGCGGCGCAGGAGGATCCGGTCGCCGAGCGGATGGCCCGTACCGCGCTCGAGCAGTTGCTACGTGACCAGTTGCTGCCGACGTGGCGGCTGATGTGGCAGGCGGTGGAGTTGCTGCGGTCACTGCCGGCCGGCGCCCGGGTGGCCGGGCGCTGGGCCGGGGACCGGGACGCGTTCACCGACTACGCGTCGTACGTCGACGAGGGTGGGTATCCACAGCCCCGGCGCGATGGGGCGGTGGCGGCGGCGCAACGCCTGCATCGGCTGGAACGAGCGCTCACCACGTACGCGGTGCAGCGGGCGTACGACGATCCGCTGGTCATGGCCGACCACCGGTTGACCGGTGAGGCGTTCGTCGGTGAGGTGACGCTGGCCGACCCGACCCGGATCGACGACACCGGCAAGCGACCCGTGCTGCGGCCCCGGATCATGCTGCACACCACCGATCCGGTGCTGGTCGTACCGGGCGCGACGCTGCATTCACCGACCCGGCCGACGCAGAAGGCGCGGGTCGTCTTCGTCAACCCGACCGGTGACCCGGCAAAGACCGAGGTGGTGCTGGAACTGTCCGGTGGGATGGGACGGTCGCTGACCCCGCCGCCCGGCAGCGTGCCCGAGGTGGGCGAACGACTCTGCTACACCACCCTCTCCGAGGGGTTCGTGCCGCCGGGTTCGTTCCCGACCCGGGAGGAGACTCCCTGGACGCACGGCGGCCCACCGGACGACGGCACCCCGGACGAGGAGGACGCCGTCGAGGAGTGGAGCTGATCTGCTTCTCCTGCTGACCAAGCCGGGTCGGCAGTGGGCTGGCTGGGAATGTTGGTGTGTCTTCGCAGTGATTTTCCGGCTTTCGAGATAGGTTGCACCGATCTGTAGGCAGGCGCTGCTCTTGGGGGGAAACGATGGGTGACGGCATCCGGGAGATCGAGGTCAAGTACCGGGTCACCGAGCCGGACACCATCGTCGCTGCACTACGGCAGCATGGTGTCGAGTTATCCGCGCCGGTACGGCAGGACGACCAGGCGTACGCCCCGGCAGGCTGGACGTATGGGCAGAGCAAGGCTGGTCATTCCTTTGCCCGTCTCCGTACACAGGACGGTCGTCATCTCTTCTGCGTCAAACGGCCGCTCGACAACGAACTCGCCTGTGCCGAGCATGAGACCGAGGTCGTTGAACGGGACCAGATGCACGCGGCGATTCTGGCGATGGGCTTCCAGCCGACGGTACGGATCATCAAGACCCGCCGTACCGGACGGCTGGATGGGATGTCACTCTGTCTCGACGAGGTACGTCACCTCGGTACGTTCTTCGAAATCGAAATGCTGGTCGGCGATGGTCGCTTAGCAGTCGATGTGCAACGTGACCTGGACAGGTTCGCCGGTTCACTCGGTATCGGACTGCAGCGGTGTACGGAAACCTACGATTCCCTGATCCGTGCTGCGCTGACAGTTGGCGTCTGAACGGACTTCGACCAACTAGTGTCGCGTAATCGTTGTCGCTTTTCTCAAGATCGGCTTTGAGTGCCCGAACAGGTGGCGGCTACCCTTGGCCTGCTGCCCTGAGCATCCTGTCGAGCTGCCCCGCTTGCGCGCCCATCGACGGTCAGAGCCCGCCGGAACTGTGGGTAGCCACGTGGCC